>JAPOJD010000021.1 GCA_029978585.1 Actinomycetota bacterium | reverse complement strand
GTTGAAGTTCCGCGAATGGTTGCTAAGTCGCGACTTAGCAACCATTCGCGGAACTCAAACGGGAGAACTCAGGCGGTGGGCGCGGGCGCGGACTTCGTAGCCGTCGTCCATGGGCGGCAGGTCGCCCACCACCAGCGACAGTAGGTGGTCGGCAAAGTCCGGGTTGAGCGCCAGTGCCGGGCCGTGCAGGTAGGTGCCGAATACCCGGCCCTGCTGGGCTCCCTCGGACGATGACACGCCGTTGCCGACGCCCTTCGTGACCCATCCCAGGGGCTGAGCGTCCGCGCCCAGCGTCGTGCCCCCGCGGTGGTTCTCGAATCCCACCAGCGTCCCCACGGGGACGGCGGGCTCGACCACCATCTCCCCCACCGCCCGCTGCGGAAGCGGGCGCGTTTCGACATCGAGCAGTCCCAGCCCTGAATGTGCGGCACCGCCGCTGTCCGTGAACGACGTCCCGAGGATCTGGTAGCCCGCGCACACGGCGAGCACCACCGCATTACGTGACACCGCGCGAGCCAGGCCGGCTCCGATCATTCGGGAGGCCAGGACCTGCGCGCGATCCTCTCCTCCGCCCAGAAGGTAGATGTCGCCGCTGTCCGGGACGGACTCACCCGGCTCCACGTGAACGCCCTCTGCGGGGATCCCGCGCGCCCGCAGCCGATGCAACAGCGCGAGTTCATTGCCGACATCGCCGTACGTTCCAAGGAGGCGCGGCAGCACGTTGACAACGATTACGCCGCCCACACGCTCTCCCGCCGCCAGAGAATGAAATTGCTGTAGTTGCCGACGAGGAAGAGTTCCCCCTCGGGGAGTTGCGCAGCGAGGCGGTGCACGTCGGTATCGACCTTCGGTTGCGCCCCAGCAATGTGCAGCCGGAGCGCGAGGTCATCCCGTCTCTTGCCCGTGGCGCCGACGATGCGCCCGGCGAGGGATTCGAAGGGGGCGTCGTACAGCCACGATGTATCCCGACCATCGACCCCATCCGCGCTGATGCCCACGAGGACTTGGGCGTCATCCACCAACTCCAGGGCCGCACGCATGCCGACCGGGTTCTTCGCGAGCACGAGACGGGCTGGCCGGCCACCGATGTCGTAGCGCAGGTATCGCCCGAACGCCGACTGCACCGACGACATCCGGTCGAGCGCAGTCGAGGCGTCGACACCCATCGCCTCCGCGGCCGCCAGGGCGGCCACGGCGTTGCCGATGTTGAAGTCCCCGGGCAGGTTCAGGTGGACGTGACGTCGCACACCATCGGGGCCGATGACCGCGGAGCCGTCGCGCCGGTACGACGGTCGCGGCATGGCGAGTCCGCAGGTGCAGGACCAGGTGGCGTCCGACCAGAGGATGAGCCCACCGCACCGGGGACAGGTGAGGGCGTCGTCCGTCCATCTCAGGCCCGGGTCGAACCACACGGCTCGGTCCTCAGGGACCGCGGCGACGACGTTCGGGTCGGCGCAATTCGCCACGACCATGGCGTCAGCGGCGGCCAGGGTCTCCGACCAGGCCCGCACCACCCGGGTGACCTCGTGAGAGCGGGACAACTGATCGCGCGAGAGGTTCAGCAACACCACCACACGAGGTCGGACCATCCTCGTGATCGACGGGAAGTGGAGTTCGTCGACCTCCATGGCTGCCATCGGTGCATCCGTGTCGGCATAGGCCGTGACGATGCCCGTCGCCATATTGGCCCCGGTGTAGTTGTGTGCCACGCGATCACCCAGGGCACGCGCCAGCAGGTACGTAGTCGTGGTCTTCCCGTTCGTACCGGTGACCAGGGCACTGTCGCGCCCTCGTGCCAGACGCTCGATCGCTCGGGGGTCCACCGCCATCATGGCCAGGCCGCGCGCATGCACTCCGTCTCCCTGGCGCCGGGAAACACGGTACGCCGCCCGCGCCCACCCACCTGCGATCAAGGATGCGCGCAAGCGTGGATGCTGACCGAACATCGTCACTCTGACACGCTACACAGCGCCTACATTGAGCCTCTACCGACAGAGGAGGGTGCTCGGTGAAGATCACGTACCTAGGCCACGCGGGGTTCCTCATCGATACCTGCGCTGGTGCCATCCTGTGCGACCCCTGGTTCATCCCGGCATTCCACGGATCGTGGTTCCCCTTCCCCCGCAACGACCGGCTTCCCGCAGAACTCATGCAACGCCTGGAGCAGCCCGACTACCTCTACATCTCCCATCAGCACGCCGACCATCTCGATGCTCCGTGGCTGGCCGAGCATGTCGACAAGGCCGTGCCCGTACTACTACCGGACTACGCCACCCGCGAGCTCCCGGAGCAGTTGGCCTCGCTCGGCTTCCGGGAGTTCGTCCCCACGCGGGACGGCGTTCCCCTGGAGCTCGCCGGGGGCCTCGAGATCGAGATCCACGTCGCGACCAGCATGAGCGACGGTCCCGGCGGCGACTCCGCGCTCATCGTGGACGACGGGACGGCCCGCTTCCTCAACCAGAATGACTGCCACCTCCGAGACGCGCGAGTCTTCCTCGCCGGCGGTCCCATCGACGTTCACGCACTGCAGTTCAGCGGCGCCATCTGGTGGCCGATGGTGTACGACATGGATCCCGAACTCATCGCCGACCACGCACGGGAGAAGCGCGAGGCCCAGGCGGAGAGGGCCGTTCGCTACGCGCAAGCGGTGAACGCCCGGATCGTCATACCCTCGGCGGGCCCACCGGCCTTCCTCGACGAGGAGCTCTTCGGCTTCAACATGATCACCGGAGACGAGCCTTCGATCTTCCCGGACCAGACGGCCTTCACGTCTGAGTACGGCGACCGCCTGCCCGAATGCGCGCTCATGGTCCCGGGGAGCCAACTCACTGCCGAGACCCCGGGTATCACGCTCTTCCACGACTCCGACATGCGCTCGCCGTTCCTCGAGAAGGAGGAGTACCTGCGCGAGTACCAGCGCGACTGGGCACCGTGGCTCGGCCAGCTCAAGGCGTCATGGCCCAGCGACGAGACCGACATCCTCACGGGGCTCGCCCAGTGGTGGGAGCCGCTGCTGGCCCGGGCCCCGCGGCTGCGCGAAGCCATCGGGGGAGCCTGCCTCATCGAGTCCGGAGGCGACTCGCTGCTCGTCGACTTCGCCGGCGGACGGGTGCGCCGATACGGCGGGGAGCCGTACTCCTATCGCTTCACGATCCCTCGCCCCCTGCTCGAGACCGTGGTCCGACGACGTGAAGTGGACTGGTCGAACTCGCTGCTGCTCTCCTGTCGATTCCGGGCCTGGCGGGAGGGGGACTACAACGAGTATCTCTACGCCTTCCTCAAGAGTCTCTCCCCCGAGCGGATCGCCCGCGCCGAGCACGAGGCCGCGAACGTCGCCGGCAGCGCGTCCGCGGACGACTTCATCGAGGTGGGCCCCTACACGGTGGGCCGGTGGTGTCCGCACCGGCAGGCCGACCTCGCCGAGTTCGGGCTGGTCGAGGGGGAGGACGTCGTCTGTGCGATGCACGGTTGGCGCTTCGACGGGCTCACTGGGCGCTGCCGGACCGCCCGCGGCCGGGACCTGCCCGTCGCCGTAGAACTACGCGAGGCGGTCGGGGAGTAGATCGATCCGCTGGGCACGGCTCATGCCGTCACGTCCGCGCTCGCGGTACGAACGACGGCCAGGCCGAAGTGGTCCAGCAGCGCGCGCGTGCAGATGCCCATCTCGTATCCCGTGACGAGGATGTCGTGCTGCTCCTCGGCCAGGAATGCGATCCACATGTCACCCCCGCGGCAGCGCAGGTGAGCCACGTCGTGTCCTACCCCGGCGAGCGTGCCCGTCTTGTGGGCGATGCGAACGTCCAGGTCGGTGGCGCCAAGCGGGATGCGCGAGTTGCGGATGGAATGGCCCAGGGCGCCGGACGTGACCGGGAAGCGGCCAGGGTCGAGTGCAGCACGCAGGAGTGCCACCGCATCCCGCGCAGTGGTCACGCCGGCGAATCCCATCCCCTCGCCGGCATCAGGATCCAGCGTGGTGCTGTGGGCCGCTGCCTCATGCAGCGACACCTCCACGGCGCCGGAGCCCACGCTGAGCCAAGCCCAGCGTGCGCACGGGTTGTCGCTCGTGCTCAGCATGATCCGCAGCAACTCCCCGGGCGAGAGGACCCGGTCGGATTCAAGTGCCTGAAGCACGCTGCCGTCGTCGTCCGGCGCGAGAAGGTCCGCCACCCGCTGCCCGTAGAGACCTGCGATCCGGGGCTCGACGGCCATGGCAAGCGGTAGCTTGAGCAGGCTTGCCGCCGGGCGCGGAGTATCCGACTCCACGCCCCCTGACCACTCGCCCGCAGCCGAGCGGACGACGGCGTACGCCGAACGGCCCGGCTCGCGGCCGAAACCCTGCAGGATCGCAAGCGCCTGATCCACGTCGCCACAGTAGTCGGGTGCGCGAGGATGGTCAGACCATGCGACCTCGTACCGTGCTATCCGCACTGGCCGTCACTGCGGCGATGCCTGCGCTCGTACTGACCGCGGCAATAGCCCGCGTCAACCTCTACTCCCGACGATCTACTGCGAACGTTGATCCGGAGGGCGCCACGATCGTGGTCTTCGGCGCCCAGGCCCTCGAGCACGGGCCTGCGGGGTCGCTGCGCGCTCGACTCGACCACGCGATAGCGCTCTACCGGGCTCACCCTGGCAGACGCCTGGCCATGGCGGGCGGCATTCCGGTGTCCACCGACTCATTTCGGGGCGGCCACGACGAGGTCGCAGCCATGGTCGACTACGCGCGTGCGCAGGGTGTCCCCGTGTGCGACGTGATTGAGGTCCGCCCGGGGCAGAACACCCGTGAGCAGGTGTCCTCGGCGCACCGGGTCGTCGTCGATGCGGGGCTCGGGCCCGTGATCGCGGTGTCATCGTCATACCACCTCGCGCGCATCCACGATGAGGCCCGGCGCCAGGGATTCCACGTCGAGGTGTCGGCGCCGTCGGAGGGTCCTGATGTCAGCCGGCCGCGGCAGTACGCCGCGCATGTGCTGGCCGATGCGCTGGGACTGCTGTGGTACTCCATGCCCGACATCCTCGCCCGCCGAGTCGACACCTCTGCGGGATCGCTGCGGCACATCGGGGTCGGCGTGCTCGCTGGCCGGCATTCGTGGCAGGACATCCTGCGGTCACGCGGTCGCGGGAACTAGTCCTCTGCCAGGCAGGCACCCACCATGTCGGTGAGAAGCTTCTTGTCGACCTTCCAGTCCGAGGGAACCCGGATGGTCTTCTTGTTGACCTCGTAGCCCTCCAGGCGGGGACGGAACTCGTCGATGACGTCCGGGTTGAACGGGGCGATGAGGATGTGGTGCTTCGCCGTGGACACCCCGAAGACGTACGCACCTCCCTGCTTGAGCATCGGCTTGTTCCACGCGATAACGAGTTCAAGGTCGCGGTACTTTGCCTGAATCGCCTGGAGGATGGACCGCACCGTCTTTGCCTGCACGGGGTCGACTGCCGCGAGATAGTCAGCGAGCGTGGCGAATCGGCGCGATGAGGTGTTGCCGCGGCTGTAGAGGACCAGGGCATTCGCATGGGCACGGCTGAAGCCGAAGTTCTCCTGAAGGTAGGCCATCTGGTCGGCGTACTTCAGGTCGGAGATCTCCTCCATGACACCGAACCAGTGCGACATCGGCTGGCCGTACTTCTTCTCAATCGCGGGGAAGTACGACGACCTGTCGGGATTCGTTGCCATGGGGGCTCCATGCTACGCCGCGTCCGGACCGCTGAACCAGGCGGGATGTAGCACGCAGACTGGCGCACAGTGCATCATGACAGTTGACGTGCGGCGAGTCTTGCGAAGAGGCCGTCCGCTCCCAGGAGGACCGCAGGCGGCCCCTGCTCCGCGACGCTTCCGTCGGCGATCACGATCACGCGGTCTGCGCGCTCGACGGTGGAGAGTCGGTGCGCAATGACGATCCGCGTGGCCTCGGACCCGAGGATGGTCCGCATCACCACCGACTGGCTGACATTGTCGAGGGCACTGGTGGCCTCGTCGAAGAGCAGGATCCGAGGATCCCCGGCAAGTGCCGACGCGATCATCAGTCGCTGGCGCTGTCCGCCGCTCAGACTCGCGCCCTGGTCGCCGACCCTGGTTGCCAGGCCATCCGGCATCGCCCTGACATCGTCCGCGAGCCCGGCGTGCTCGAGGAGATCCCATACGTGCGCATCATCGAGATCCTTGCCCTCAACGACGCATTCCCGAAGCGTCGTCCCAAGGGGCTGGGATGTCTGAAGAACGACGCCCACCTGGCGCCGCACGGCGGAGGCATCCAGGCCCGCGAGATCCCTGCGGTCATAGGAGACGAAACCGGTCCACGGCTCCTCGAACCCGAGCAGAAGCCGCAGGACCGTGGACTTCCCGCTCCCGGAGGGTCCGACGATGGCGACGAACTCCCCGGGCTCCACGTCGAGCGACAGATCCTCGAAGAGCGGCGTGCGCCCCTCGACATACCCGAATGTCACCCGGTCCAGCGCAACGCGGCCGCGCAGCGGACCGGGGTCCGGCCCCTGCTCGGGCCCCTCGACCGGGGCGGTCCTGATCGGGGCGAGGCGATCCAGGACTGGGCCGTACTCCGAGAGCGCCAGGAGGTTGATCGACAGGGCGAGCATGGCGATCGTGACCTGGAGGACGGCGGAGTACAGCGCGAGGAAGGCGCCCGGTGCGGATGAGGCACCCGGCTCGAGTGAGTCGATGGGCAGCAGCACCACGAGGAAGGTGAACACCGCCAGCACGGCGGTGGGCCCTGCCGCTTCGATGACCGCGCTGCCCGAGACCAGCCTCAATCGCTGGCGCATGGCCAGTGTGCTTGCCCTTTGCCGCTCGGCCCATAGGGAGAGAGCGCGGGGCTCGGCACCGGCAACGCGCCACGACACCAGGCTGGTGAGCAGGGAAAGGACGATCGAGTCCGTCCCGCTGCGGCGGTCGAGCAGCGTATGCAGAACCTTTCGCGAGTTCCACTGCACGAGGATCGACAGTCCCAGCACGGTGAACACGGTGAGGGACGTGAGGATTCCGAGCAGGGGCCCCGCGCTGAAGAGGAACAGCAGGCTTGTCAGCCCGAACGCCGACATGACGACCGTGGCGATAACGGTATCGCTCACCTGTGCCCTCGCGATCGACAGCGACATGGCGCGATTGACGACGTCCCCGACCCCGTTGCGCCGGAAGTAGGGCGCGCGGACGCGCAACAGCCGAGCCATCACGCCGGCGCCGAGCCGGACGTCCATACGATCACGCATCCGCACGATGAGTCGACCGCGTGCCAGTGCCAGCACGGCAGCCCCAGCGGTGATGACGAAGAACGCCACGAGGAGGGTGATCGTGAGCTGGAGGCTGCCGTTCGGGATCGCCCATTGGAAGATGGCAGCGGTGGACAGGGGCAGGGCGAGACCGGCGAGTCCACCCAGGACCGCGAGGCCGAAGAAGGACCACAGATCCCAGCCCTGGCCCCTCAGGCCCCAGGCGACCAAGGATCGCCAGTTGCCCTCGCTCGGCACGGGCGAGGCGAAGGCCAGGCCCTCCTCGGCGAAGCCCTGTGACTCCTTGCGGTCCAGGCGGGTCGTGACTCGGTCGCCGCCTTCAACGACAACGGCGCCGCTTCCCCGTTGGAGTACCGCCACGGGATTCCCGCGACGCATCGAGTAGACGGGCACGGATATGCGCTCGCGCCATCTGCCCGTCAGCGCGACCCGCCAGGTGAGCCAGCCTGATGACTTTATGGATGCTTCAGCAGTGGCGTGGGCCCCCGTACGCGAGTCGTGAGCCGGGCGCAGCGGCATACCGATGTCGGCTCCCACGACGCTGAGGGCATCGAGTTCCGGATCGGCGTACGCCGCCGCGCCTTCGAGGTCCGGTCCTCCGCGTGACAGCACTCGCACGCTGTCGGAGATCTCGGCTGCGTCCTTGGCATCATCCATGGACGAGCTCCTTGAATCGACCCTGGAGGCGCAGCTCGTCGAAACTCCCCCGCTGGACAACGGCTCCGCGTTCGAGGACCACGATCTCGTCAGCGTCGCGCACCGTGCTCAGCCGATGCGCGATCACGAGGCACGTGACCGAGAGTTTGCGAAGCCGCTCCTCGAGTTGCGCTTCGACGATCGGGTCCAGCGCACTGGTGGCCTCGTCCAGGACGAGTAGGCGCGGTCCGCGCACGAGCGCGCGGGCAATCGCCAGCCGCTGCAACTCCCCGCCGCTGAAGCCATGCCCGGTGGCTAGCACCATCTCCTGGAGTCCCCCGGGGCGCCGGTCGATGGCGTCGAGCACGCAGGCGGTGCTCAGCGCTTCCACTACCGCGGCCTCGGGAATGTTCGGATCGAACATGCGCACGTTGTCGAGAACCGTGCCGGGCGTGAGTTGGGGATACTGGGGGACGTAGCCCACTGCCGCGCAGCGCGCGGCCCTGCGTGTGGCGAGCCGGGGCACTCCATCGAGGAGGATCTCGCCGGACCATGGCTGCAACTCGCCAACGCATAGGCGGGCCAGGGTTGACTTGCCGCTCCCGCTCCCGCCGACCACGGCGAGCCATGCGCCCGCAGGTATCTCCAGCGACAGGCCGTCGAAGAGTGGGGGGTCGCCCAGCGGGTCGGCCTGGCCGGACCGATCAGGGTCGGGATCGTCGTAGCCAAAGCGCAGGTCCCGCACCGACAGGGCCACCGGCCCAGACCCCGGGATGTCCACGTCCCCGCGGGCGCTCACCTCGACGTCCACGGGCAGGTCGCGCACCTCGTCGGCGAGCCGCTGGGGACTTGCGACGCCTTCGGCGAGGACGCCCAGCCACACGATCTGTCCTGCGGGGATGAGCATGCTCGTAAGCAGCGCCTGGATCGCGACGAAACTGCCGAGGTCCAGTGACCCGCGGAAGACCAGAAGGCTGCCGAGGGCCAGCATGATCCCCAGCCCGGCCGCCTGCGTGAAGGGGCTCACCAGCCCCAGGCGCTGACCGTCCACCTCGAGGGCCGACGTCGCCTCCGCACTGCCCGAGCGTTCCTGGCTCCAGCGATCGAACACCCACTGCTCGGCCGCCGAGGCCTTGATGGTCTCCATGTCCGTGACCACCCTGGTGGTCTGCTCCGACAGCGAAACGGTGGCCGCAGAGGACGCGTCCTGCAACTCCCGGCGCCGCAGCAGGAGAACCCCGGACACAATGATGGACACGAGGACAACCACGATCGCGGCCGCCCCCATGACCGGGTCCAGGATCACGATGACGACGGCGTACACCACGATCACGAAGAGATTCACGAAGGCGAGCGGCACCAGGACACCGGCCTGAAAGGCACGAACCTGCAGCATCGACACCCGGGCCGTGAGCCCGCCGATGCCGAAACGCTCGATGACACTCGTGGGCAAGCGGAGCACATGCCACACCAGCGCCGCGGAAGTGGACGCGCTCAACCGCGTGGCCACGAGCGTTGCGGTGTGCCACTGGATGGCGACGAGGACAGTCGTGACCACCCCACAGGCGACGAGGCCGATAAGGATCGGGATCTCCCACAGCACGTTGCCGGACACGAGCACCCGGTTGAGGAAGGCCCGGACCAGCATCGGCACGACGAGGCCCGGCACCACGGCAAGGACGGCGGCGAAGGCGATGACGAAGGCCGCGGACCGAGCTTCCCGGTAGTCGCGAGTGGCTACCCAGAGCGACGGCGGCCTCGATGTCACTGGAGGAACCTGCCCAGCGGGGAGCCCTCGGTCGTCACGACCGTCAACTGGGCCAGCGCGCCCACCGCGAGGGGTTGGTCGGGCCCGTTGCCGATGGTCCACGAGTAGCCGGTTGCGGAAGCGGGGTCCGGGTCGAGCTTGACGGTGATCTCCAACACCGGTCCGGCCTGGGTGAAGTAGTCCACCAGCGAGTCATTGCCTCCCACCAGCAGATCAACCCGATCCGTGGTGGCCGGCAGCGTCGACACATTGGTCACCGTGCCCGTCATCGTGCCGTACTGCGACTCGGGGAAGGTCGACAAGGCCACGAGTGCCGGCATGCCCGACTTCACGATGCTGCCCGTGTTCGCCGGCACGAACCCCACCACTACCTCGGCCTCATTGGAGTACGACATCGTCATGAGGGGCTGGCCGGGAGCGGTCGTGCCGCCAACGCGCTCGAGGATGGTCGCGATGGTGCCGTCACCAGGCGCGCGCACATCCAGGCGCTGGGAGGCCCCATCGACGCGCGCCACCAGATCGCCCTCGCTCACCCGCTGGCCGGGGACGACGAGCACCTCGGAGACCACGCCCTCGACGTCCTGCGCGATATCGATGAAGCCGCGGCTCGGCACCACGATGGCGTCTCCGCGCACGGTCTGGGGTACCTGCCCCAGTGAAAGCCACACGAACGCCCCGGCGAGGAGCAGGGCCATGCCGAGGATGGCCACCCAGGACTTCCGGTCGGTGACCGGGAATGCCGACGCGACAATGCGGGCCGGATCATCCTCGGCGGTGACCCTCGACCCGGTGCTCACGCCTTCTCCTGCGCGGGTGCTCGACTACTTCTCATAGGTGCCGGCTCCCACCCACCAGGTGTCATCGACCGCGGCGACGTAGCCCCACTTCCTCTTGCGCTTGTTCCCATCCGTCGGATCGGGCCAGAGGTATTCGACCCAGCCTCCGCCCGCCTTGACCGTCGCCAGGAACTGCGCGAGCAGTTCGTTGCCGTACCCGTCGTCCATGCCCGCGATGTTCTGTCCGATGAGCTCGGCGTTGCCACCGTGCGCGATCACGTTGCCGTTGAAGTCGTAGGCGAAGATGTAGAGCTCCCCGCGGCGAAAGGGTCCCTGCGGGTCGTTGATCGCCTCGAGGGCGGCCTTCTGGCCGTTTGCCTCGGCGTAGTCGACGACCTCCTGGACGAAGGCCTGCACGTCGTCCCGGGCGGTTACCGTCTCGGGCTGGGACCCCCCACCCCCGCACCCCGCAAGGGCCACGGCGAGCGCCAAAGCGGCACTCACGAATGCTGCGCGCATGGTCCCTTCTCCTCCCGGGGCGCGGTGTGTCACAGGCTAGCCGTGCGCGGGGTTCGGCGTCCTCGCCGACGGCGATCCCGGTGCACACGGATATCCTGCACCTCGTCAGAAACCACAGACGTCCTAAGGGGGACGACATGTCCGACAAGGTCTACGTCGCGTTCGGCGCGGCCTACGCGAGCGTCGACGACGCCAAAGCCGACTTCGCGGCACTCAAGGAGATCAAGCGCGAGGGAGAGATCCGCGACCTCACCGCCGCCATCTGCTACAAGAACGACAAGGGGCGCATCGTCGTCCACGAGACCACGCACGCCGGCAAGGTGGCCGCGGGCGTCGGCATCGTGGCGGGCGCCATCATCGGCGCGCTCTTCCCACCTGCCGGCATGGCAGTCATTGCCAGCGCGGTGGGCGGTGCGGCCGGACTTGGGATCGTGGCCGGCACCATCGGCCACTTCGCCGGCGGGATCTCGCGCAAGGGAATGCGCCAGATCGTCACCAACATGGAGGAGGCGGGCGGCGAGGCTGCGATCTTCGCGGTCGCCGTGGACGCAGCAGCTACTGACGTCGACAAGGCGCTGAGCCGCGCGGCGAAGAAGGCCCAGCACGAACTGGACAAGGGCGACGTCGACGCTGCGGCAGAGGACCTGGCCAAGGGCCTCGACAAGTCCGCGAACATCCTCGGGGAGTGACCGCAGGCTCCCCCGAGGGAGCAACACCGTCACGAAGAGCCCTCATCACCACGCTCACCGTGGTGTCCGTGAGCCAGGCACTCCTGCTCATGGACACCACGGTCGTGGCGATGGCAACCCCGGCCATCGGCCGTGATCTCGCGGCCAGCATCGACGGCATGGCATGGATCCCTAACGCGTACCTCATGGCCCTCGCCGGCACCATCCCGCTCTGGGGCGGCCTGGGCGATCGCTGGGGACGCTGGCGGTCGTTCGCCTGCGGCCTCGCGATCTTCGCGGCCGGCTCCCTCCTCGCGGCAGTCGCCCCTGCCGTCGAGTTCCTCATCATCGGGCGCGCACTCCAGGGCGCCGGCGCAGCCGCGGTCTTCGCCCTCGGCATGTCACTTCTCACCGCGGTCTTCCCGGCCGACCGGCTCCCGTCGGCCATGGGCACGTGGATGGCCGTGGTCGGCGTCGGGATGTGCCTGGGCCCGCCACTGGGCGCTCTCATTCAAGGCGAGTTCGGCTGGCGGGGGATGTTCGTCATCAACATCCTCGTCGTTCTCGCGCTCCTGGCCGTCGGCTGGCGCGCCGTTCCCGAGAGCAGGGACCCCGAGCGGCTCAGCGCGGATACGGCCGGAGGACTGATGTTCGCGGTGGCCATGGTCGCAGCGGTGATCGCGCTGCACCTGGCGGAGGGTGCCCTGCTCGGGGAGGGTGCCGCTCCGGCCCTTGCGCTCTTCCTCCTTGCAGGGGTCCTCGCCGCTGCAGTGGTCATCCGCGAACGCCGGGCACGCTTCCCCGTGATGCCGCCCGCATTGTTCGCCGATCCCGTCTATCGCTGCGTACTCATCGCGGCAACCCTGGTGAGCTTCGCTCACCTCGGAGTCCTCTACCTGCAGACGTTCCACCTCCAGTCGACCCGGGGCTGGACTCCCCTCGAGACGGGACTGATCCTGCTGCCGCTGAGCGCGGGGATCGTGCTCGGAGGAGCCGTGTCTGCTCCGCTCGCCCGCCGCTACGGCGAGCGCGCCACGGCCACGGGGTCCCTACTGGTCCTCGTCGGGGGAATGGCGCTGCTGGTCTTCCTCGGCTGGGGGCTCCCTCCGCTCCTCATCGCCTGTGCAAACGTGCTCGTGGGCTTCGGCAGCGGAGTGGCGCTCCCCTGCATGTCCTCGGTAGCCATGCTTGCCATCCCCCGTCGTCAGGCCGGGGTGGCGTCCGCCACGCTCAACACAGCGCGCCAGGCGGGAGCGGCACTGGGGGTCGGCATCCTCCTCATCACCGTCACCTGGATCTCCCTCGTGCTCGCGCCCCGAGAGACTGACAGCGCCGCGACCCCCCTCAGCGGAACGGCGTCCGCACCCCTCGGCCGGTCCGTCTGGTCCGCCGTGGCCGGCGTGGCTCCCTACCCCGACGCCCTCGCGCTGGGCAGCGCATACGCGCTCTCGACACTCGCCGTGCTGGTCGCGACCTTCCTCGCCTGGCGCGGCATTCCCGCGCGCACCGAACGATCCGCCAACACCCCGGCATAGTCGCTAGTCCCGCCGAAGCACGGCCACCGATCCGGCAACTCCGTCGACTCTGACGACATCGCCCGTGGCGAGCCGCTGAGTAGCCTGGGCTACACCGGCGACGCAGGGGATTCCGAGTTCGCGGGACACGATCATCGCGTGGGAGATCATCGATCCGGTCTCGACGACAACGGCTGACGCGGCAAGGAACATCGGCGTCCACGAGGTGTCCGTGCGCTGTGCAACAAGCACCGAGCCCGAGGGCATGCGCGCCGCCTCCTCGGGGCTCAGCGCGACAAAGGCGGGGGCCTCGACGACGCCGTAACTCGTGCCCTCCCCGCTAAGGACCGTGCCCTCGAGGGCCTCCTCTGCCGGCGCTTCCCGGCGACGCGGGAGGGAGCCGAGCGCGGGCATCGGCTCGCGTGTGTCGAGGGAGAGGGGCACGTCAAGGGACGCGAGTTCCTCCCAGGAACTGCGCCGCTCACCGAGTCGGCGGGCAATCTCCCGCGAGCCCATGGCGAGGCCATCCAGCTCGGAGTCCATCGCGAGCGACACGTCGCCTGCATCCTCCAAGACGCCCTCGGCAACGAGCCGTCGGCCGAGTTCCGCCAGGGCCACGCGAGCCTCGTTGAGGATGATCCCCACCGCACCGCGGCCGAGCTCGCGCCATGCGGCAAATCGCCGGTATGCCTGGTGGGCGGCATCGACCTGCGCCCATCGCTCGTCACCGAGCAGCATCCGTGCCTCTTCGCGCGTCGCCTCCCATGAGCGCGCGCTCTCCAGTGCCCGGGCCTCGGGAGCCTGGCTGTCGTCGACACCGCGGAGTTGGTCGATCATGCGCATCGCGCTGGCAGGGTCGGTCTCCCAGGACGCAGTGCCGGGATCGAGTTCCGCAGGGCCGCGGTAGCCGTGCCGTGCCAGGAACTCAGCGAAGCCTGCCTCGAAGCCCGGGGAGTCCACCGGTAGCCGCGAGAGCGCCCACATCTCACGCGCCGGGTTCGCCGACTCGACTCCCGTGGGCACAGCGAGGAGGGGAACTAGGAGGTGGGCGCCATCCTCGCCCAGCAGCGTGGCGAGGGTTCCCTGCACCACTCCGCCGTTCGTCGCCGTGTTCATGAGGCTGCGGAACGCCACGCGCGCGTACGGCATCATCGCGCGGGCCCGGGCCAGGAGCATGCGGTTCGACATCCCGGACAGTTCGGGGCGCTCCGCACGTAGCCGTAGGGCCAGGGCCCAGTCCTCCTCGACCTCGGGGTACTCCAGCGCGCCCAGCGCCCACGCCACCCGCTCGGGAATGCCCCGCGACAGCCCGGGATCCTCGTCCTCCGGCGAGGCATCGTGCCCGGGTGCACCCACCGCGTTGAAGAAGAGGGCGTCGACCAGTTCCCAGGTGAGGCCCCGCCGCATGCCGAGCACCCGAAGCGCAGACAGGTTTGCGTAGAGGTAGCCGTAGAAGAGCGCGGCGACAGCCGACTCGTGGTCGACCTCCTCCGGGCGGAACGCGTCGTCCTCGACGTAGGACAGGGCCCAGCCCGGGATGAGGTCGGCGCCCCAGCACAGCGAGGCCCCCAGCGGCGTCAGCGGATCCGGCAGGACATCCCGCGCATTGAGCCGCGTGTAGATCGGGAAGCGGCTGCTGGGGGCGGTGTCGGAGATCCAGGAGCGTGCGGACATGGCAACCTCTCTGTCGTGGACGGGAGCGAGGCTAGCCGGGCCGGTCTGCTGAGGCGCCTGGCCATCCGGGGGCACCTCCCGGGCGACGTCGATCCGCTCCTCGACGAGTTGATTATTCAGGGCTGCGCGCTATCAGTCGGTGATTCGGTGATCCTCACGGAGGCGGGGACACGGGCGGCCCAGCAGGATCTCCTCCTCGGCGAGCAAGACCCACGGCGCGCCTCGCTCAAGGCACGCATGCCGCACTTCGACGTCCTCGACCAGCGCGTTCGTGAGGTGTGCACCGCATGGCAACTACTGCCCGACGGCACCCCCAACACGCACGACCCCGGCTACGACGAGACCATCGGCCGGCGGCTGGCGGAGGTGCACCGCGACGCACTGGAGCTCATCGTCCATCTCGGCAGCATCGACCCCCACCTGGGTGAGTACGCCGAATTGCTCAGCGTTGCCTGTGACGCCTTCCTCGCGGGCGACACCACGATGCTCGCCTCGCCGGTGAGAGCGAGTTATCACACGGTATGGATGTGGCTCCACCAGGAGCTGCGCCTGCTCCTCGGTCTCCCACCCGGGGACGATCCGCGCTGACGCACCTCACTCGTCTTCGGAGCCCTCGTCACCGGAGCCCTCGTCATCGTCGCCCTCCTCGGCCTCTCCCGGCTCGCCCTCAACCTGCTCCTGCTCGGTCTCGCCACCGGCCGAGCAGGCCGTGGTGACGGGAACGATCACCGCGGCGCCCAGGAGAACCGCGGCCAATGCCCTAGGTAGGCGTCTCATGATGTCTTCCCTTCGTTGTGGAGTGCGGGTGGCGTGGGTGAGACGTCGGGGTCATCCTCTGCGCGGGGTTGTCCCTTGCCCCGGCTCGCCCACAGGCTCGCTCCGATCGACGTCGCGATGATGAGGATCACCATGCCCAGGCTGAGCACCGTCGGGATCTTGACGACGGCGTGGCTGACGATCATCTTGATGCCGACCCACACCAGGACGAGTGACAGACCGAGCTTCAGGTAGATGAAGCGGTGGATGAGGTCGGCGAGCAGGAAGTACATCGCCCGCAGGCCGAGGATGGCCAGCGCGTTGCTGGCGAAGACGAGGAACGGCTCCTGCGTCACAGCGAAGATCGCCGGGATCGAGTCGACCGCGAAGATGATGTCGGTCACCTCGACGAGTACGAGCACCGCGAGCAGGGGGGTAGCCATCAGGACACCGTTGCGGCGGGTGAGGAATCTCTGTCCCTCGTACTCGTCGGTCGTGCGCACGAAACGTCGGAATAGCTTGAGCGTCTTGGACTTGCCGGGGTCGATGTGCTCGTTGCGCTGGATGAGCATCTTGATGCCGGTGAGGATGAGGAAGGCCCCGAAGACATACAGGATCCACGCGAAGCTGGCGATCAGTACCGATCCTGCGGCAATGAAGATCGCCCTGAAGATGAGGGCACCCAGAACCCCGTAGAACAGGACCCGGTGCTGGTACTCGCGAGGCACGGCGAAGTAGGAGAAGATCATCGCCCACACGAAGACGTTGTCCACCGCGAGCGACTTCTCGATGATGTAGCCCGCGAAGTACTGCAGACCGAAGTCGGTGCCGTAGGCCCACCAGATCGCGCCGCCCACGGCCACGGCGACGGCCACCCAGATGAGCGACCACACCGCAGCCTCGCGCACGCCGATGACATGGGCATCGCGGTGCATGAAGAGATCGACCGCGAGCATGGCGAGAATGCCCGCGATCAGGGCCGCCCAGACCCACAGGGAGACGTCCACGTCAGCCGCCCATACTCACGAGAGCGCAGGCCGTCTGCAACGTCTGCTGGGACATGCCCAGGGTCCCATCGCCCTGCGCGAGTTCATCCCGAGCCGACGCGAGTGCGGCGCGGATATCCGTGGCGCCGGGAACTCCCGGGGTCTGGGCCACCACATCGTCCACGATGCGGATGGCATCGCCTATGGCGGTGCGCGCATCCGCTGCAGATACGCCCGGCACCCAGGCCGCCTGGGCGGCGGTGCAGGCTGCCGCGAGTTCCGTCCCGGCACGAATCACTCCGTCGGCCGCCTCCAGGCCTGCAGCCGCGGACTCGACCGTGTCGCGCCCCTGCTCCAGGGCCTGCTGGCCCTCGGCGATAGCGCCGTCGACCGCGGCACAGCCCGCAAGACTCAACGCGAGCAACGGAGCGCCCATGAGCAGGAGCAGCGATGACCGCAGGGATTGCCTGATGGTTGTCATGGAGACCTTCCTCGTGTGGCATGACGACGAGGTCAAGGTCTCCCATCACCGGCGAACCGGCCGGTGCCCCGGGCGCCCATCTGTCTAGACGCCGTACTGACGAGGTCACCGCATGGAGGTACTCCCCAAGACTCTTCGATGCTAGGCAATGTCCGGGAGCGCCGCAACTCGCGCCTCCCCCTGCCCCGTGGCCCCGACCGGCCTCCGGTGCCGTCACACTGGGCCCCGATGGAACCGCGTCCAACACCCCGAGTGCACCAGCCTCGCGTGAGCTGGTTCGAGTTGTTCTACGACCTCGTCATCGTCGCGTCGATCGCGCACGGCAGCCACCTCGTGGTCCAGGACATCCTCAATGAGGATTCCTTCGACTTCACGATGGGCACCTGGCTCATCAGCACGTTCGTGATCACCTTCGCACTGTGGTTCTCCACCACCACCGCCGTCAACATCGCGCCGGGCATCGTTCCGTTCCGCAAGAGCCTCATGTTCGCCCAGATGTTCTCGGTCACCGTGGCGAACCTCGCCCTCAGCAGGTCCGAGGGGCTGCCGGACGACTGGGGTTTTGCTGCGCTCACCGCGGCGTTCGCCACGGTGGCGTGCATCTTCGCGATTACCGGAAGGGCGCGCCCGGATCTCCGGGTGGCCACCGGGCCGTGGATGTGGGGGAGTGTTGCCGCCGCGGTCCTCCTCGCCATCGGAGTCGTCATGCCGGATGAGTGGGTAACGGCCGAGCTGTGTGTCTTTGCCCTCGCGATCGTCGCTGGAGTGCTGCCCATCGTCCTGGTCGGGATCCCGCGCATGTGTCGACTCGAGCACATGGAACCGGGGCACCTGTCCGAGCGGATCGGGCAGCTGGTGATCATCGTGATCGGGGAGTCGTTCCTCGGCCTTGTGCTCACGCTCACCGGCCTGAATCACGTCCCTGGACCGGTCTTCTTCGTGGCGACATTCCTCGTGGCCGGCTCCCTGTGGGCGATCTACTTCAGCAGCGTGTTCCCGCTCGGCCTTCCCCTGACACCCGGGCGCCTGGAGTTGTGGTTACTCGGGGTCATGGTGTTCCTCGTGGGCGTCTGCTATTCCGCTGAGATCCTCGCGGCCTACGCCGCCGTCGAGTGGTCCAAGCAGTGGGGCTCGCACTCGTTCATCCCCCTGACCGCTGCCTACGCCCTGGCGGGAGCGCTCATCCTCAGCCTCATCGGTGGTCAGATCCGCGACATCGCCTACGCACGTGTCCACGTGGTCGCGCTCATCGTGCTGGCCGTGGCCTGGATTGCCCTCGTCGCTGCAGGGTCGCCGGGGAACCTCCTCCTTCTCGCGAGCTCGATCGTGATCATCGCGGATGGCCTGGCCTGCATGGCTCTGAGCCGGGCTGAGGATCGTCGTACCGTCGCTTCCGCTGCTTGATCCGTCAAGGTCCTAGGACCACGAGGACCCCGCGGGCCGGTACGCACTGGGCGCTCCCGCCGACGCGGCCGCGGTGAGGATGGCGCGCATGGCGGTGGCAACGGCAGGGCCGTCCAGCGGGATATCGAGCGCGAGAAGCACTCGAGCGCCCACGGGCAGCGTCTGGAAGCCCCAGGCGAAAACGGCGGGATCGACGTCGGAGCGCATCACCCCCTCCTTGATGAACGTTGCGAAGAGTTCCCGGCGCGCGCGATGGGCCTGGGCCACACGCTGCTGCACCTGCCCGCGAAGCACGGGGTCATTGCGCGCAGCCACCCCGATCTGCAGGAGTACGCGCTGCGACACGGTGTCCTGGGCCGCGGCTAGGAACTGGCCCGTCATGACGTCGGCCGATGCCCAGTAGGGATTCTGCTCCGCGAGGGCGCCGACCAGGTCCCACGTCCATTCGTAGCGGTCCGGCGCCAGTTCGACGAGGAGGACATCTGCCAGCAGGTCGGCCTTCCCCCGGTACCGGCGATACAGCGCCCCTGTCGTCACACCGGCTGCCGCAGAGACCCGGCGCGTGGACAGGGCCTCGGCTCCGCGCTCGTGCAGGAGGGTCTGGGCCGCCTGGATCAGGGCCTGGGCGGTGGCGTCGCTGCGAGCAGGCAGGGGGACCTGGGGGACGTCGATGTCGTCCGCCGCCCGGCCCTGCGACATGACCCTTCGTTCCTCGAGTTCGACATCGCACGCCTCACGCAACCAGGGGATGCGTCCGCGCGCGGGCATGGGCCCGTGAAGTCCAATGACGTCCAGGAGAGCGTTGCCCAGGGAGTACACGGCCATGAACCAGGCCATTCCCGGAGGCAGGTGTCGTCCGAGGCCCTCATGCAGGGCCTGCCATGCCTGCAGTGACACGGGACGGACGGCATCCGTCGTCGAGCCTGCCAGCATCACCTCGCCCACGAGAGCGATGCGGTCCCTACCGTCGTCCAGTACCCACTCGAGTGCTGAACCCGCGTCGATGACCCGCGCCAATCCCTCTACGACGTCGGGGATGATTGCGAGGGTCCCTGCTGCAGAGATGAGATCGCCGCGGTCCGACCATCGCTCGTACAGGGCTCCCGGCGAGTAGTAGGAGCGACGGACGACGCCATCCATGGTGAATTCCGCCTGGCCCACCGCGGCCAGTTCCGCCACCGCGCCCCGAATCAGCTCACGCGTGGTCTCGTCGTGCTCCCCGTGCACCCTGGCAGTCAAGCACGGTCACAGGACTTGCGCCGCCCGCACGGGACGGCTTGGCATGGGCGGATCTGCCGAAAGGGCGATAACACTCTCTCGGAATTCACAGCGCGCCCCTCCCGGTCCCCGCGTTCGGTGCCACCTTGGTGTCGCGGCACCCAGGGGGGCCGGTCGGGGGGATCGGTCCCCCTAGGTGCCGTACGGGAGGTTGGGCGACATGGAAGAGCGGGATCCCCTCCCGCCTGCTGATCCGATGGGCTCGCCCCCCGTGAGCGGGTGCGCGGCCGGATCCCTCGCCCTCGGCATCGTGGCCGCGCTCGCGGCCGTGATCCCTTTCGTCAACCTCGGTTCCTACCCACTCTCCGTCGCCGCGATCGTGCTGGGGCTGCTGGGTCTCCGGGCGGTACGCAGGCGCTCCAGACGCGGTCGAGGCATGGCACTGACGGGCATCGTGCTCGGGTCCATCGCACTCGTCGTCGCCACGGCGGTCCTCGTCGCCACGTCGCTCGCCCTCTACGACAACTTCACCGTCGACGTAGACACATCGGCGGCAGGAGGAGCAGACGGGAGCATCGATGACCCGCTCCCCTTCGGCAGCACGGTGACCATGGAGAACGGGCTTGTGGTGTCGGTCGGGGAGCCGCGCACCGTCCCGCCGCATGCGGGTGCGGCGTACTCGTGGTCGGTTGAGATCACGATCGAGAACACCGGTCGGACCCTGAGTAGCTTCTACGCCGTCCCCGCAGGATCTGTGGCAGGAGTCGGAGCCTGCGCCACAGCGGGGTCGACAGGGATCGGCGATGAGGAGTCGGATCTGGGGGCCGGGGCCACGTTCGCACGCGACTACACGTTCGACTGCCCGTCTCCGGGGCCGCCGGTGCTGGCTATCGCACCTGACCGCCTCGGACCCCGGCTGGTCTACGCCTCGTGAGGCGTTCCGGCAGGTCGCGCCCGCGACGCGCGCCTCATGTCCCCAGCGTCCTCGGTATGGAGCTCAGTCGGGGTCGGGGCAGCCAAATCGATTCGGCAGCCGCCGCTCGGTGCCCGCCGTCGTGATGGCGTGCGCGATGGCGCCGGCGACCGAGGCATTCCACGTGAGCCCCATGCTCTCCGGCTCCTCCACCGCGAGGGACTCCGCGCGGCTGTGCGTCAAGGGGAATGACAGGCCGACCCGGTCCGGCAGGACGGAGTCCGGCACGGACTGTGCGAGCGCCGCGCGCCACTGGACGAAGCCGTCGTTGGGCCACTTGTCCCTGCGCCCGTTGATCTTCGCGAAGTAGGTCCCGGCCACCAGGGTGACGGCGACATCGTCGAGGGCACCGGCCTGCTCCGCGGTCCAGGGATCGAAGACGTCAGGCTGGAAGAAGTCCACGATATTCCTCACCGTGGGCACTTCGATGAGAGCCTTCACGGTCTGGACGCACACCTCGAGTCCGTCGCAGGCGAGCTCGGGCTGGTACGGCGGATTGGCCAGCATCACCGGCTCCCACGGGCTGCCGAGGGTCGTAAGAGAGCGAAACCGGACGGGGACACCCGCCCGACGAGCCTCGCGGATGCCGTTACGGGAGAAGATCCCGCCCAGGGAGTGCGCCACCACGTCAACCTCCGTGACACCGTGCTCGGCGGCCAGGTAGTCCAGGAACCCGGCGAGGTTCACGCCCCCTTGGTGAACGGAGTCGATGGAATTGATGGTCATCTCCGCGGGCAGCGCCGCGGGACCGTCCGCGAACGGACCCAGCAACTCGTCACTCTGGTCCTCCACCGGCCCGGGCCCCGTCATTGCTGGCGCGGTGAAGACCGGGATGCCCTGCGTCACCAGGAAGTCGCGGATGTAGGCCCAGGTATTGCCTGCGGAGAAGCCCGTTCGACAAGCCTCCGTCGGAGTGGTGAAGGGCGTCACCGAGCCGACACCCGAGACGAGAACCGCTGCCCGCATAGCCACTCCTTCGTGTCGAACCCTATCCCTGGCGACTAGGCGATCGTTATGTCGTCTATGCGGCCGATTCTCGCGCCATAGATGGCCTAGCGATCGCCTAGTCGCCCTCGGGGCAGTGGAGCCTCAGCGGGTTGCGGCAGGGAGACCGATCCCCAGGCCCCCATCCACGCCGTCTGATCGAGGTACGACGCCGTACTCGGCTCGGATGTCGGAGAGCGGGCGATGCGCGATCGCCAGGTGGTCGATCTGGCTGAAGTCGCCGTTCACCGACGCGCCTCGCGCGAGTGCCTCTCCGAGCATGTCGGCAGCCCCCGGGAGATGCAGTGCACCCTGACCCTGGGCGTCGGGGTAAATGTCGCCGCCGTACGGGATGAACTGCGTCGTGCTGCCGTGCTTGAGCAGGCCCGCCTCGTGGATCAGCAGATTCGTCATGAATGCCATCCAGTTGGCATCGGTGTCGCTCATCGCGAGCTTGAAGGCACCGAGTGAGATCTCCCCGGGACCTGTCGGCTCGTATCCAGCGATCACGTGATTCATGTCGTGGGCGATGTAGTACGCCGGTTCCGGGGTGGTCGGTCCCGGGAGATGGAAGCCATTGCGCGCGTAGAACTCCAGGAATGCCCACCCTAGGGTGCCCTCGGGCATGGCGCGCAGCGCCTCGACCTCCGGCAGCACCTCCCCGTCTCCGGCTTCAGCGCCAACCGGATCGGACAACTGAGGGAGGTAGTTGCCGTAGGTGCGGATGAAGTCCGC
>JAPOJD010000146.1 GCA_029978585.1 Actinomycetota bacterium | reverse complement strand
GTAGACCTCGATCGCCGTGACATCGCGCACCTGGAGCGTGAGGCCGCTGAGTGCTCCGCTCGGACCGGGAGCCCCGACGACGAGGTCGGCAGGCTTGCGCCCCCGGACGCAGTGCGCGGCGGTCACCACGAGCGTCTCGGACACCAGCGTGCCTCCGCAGAATTGCGCGAGGAGGAAGCCCTGGGTCTCGAAGGTCGACTTCTTGGCGAGGGCGACAAGGAAGGGCCACTCTGTCATGGAGCCTTCCACGCCGTTGACGACGCGGGGGGATGGCGGGGGGGCAGCCTGCGGGAGGGCAGCCTGTGCCGGGGACAGGGCGAGAAGCGGTAGAGCCATAACTGCAGCGACCCCGATCGCGCGGGCGAGATACGGCATGGGGATCACGCACCCCGCCATGTCAATGCGGCGTACGACCGGCTCGTGGGTGTCACGCGCAGCGGCGCGGACGTGGCGCTCCCCGCGGAGTTGGCCGTGGTCGCACGGCACGTGTAGGCGACGCTGGTGCGCAGCCTGAGATCGACGTAGCCCTGGGACACGGTGCCGCTCACCGCGGGAAGACGCGACGTGCACGTCACCGTCGTGCGGGCAGGGGACCCCGGGGAGCGACCCGGCGTCACGAAGATGCGCGTCAGCCCGTCCGCGCGCTGCGCGGCGCGAGTGATGACCGGCTTGCCGGGCGGAGCCACGGTGGTCGCCTCCGCGGCTGCGAGCGGGGAGTCGCCGCCTGGGCCGGTCGCGATCGCCGTGACGGAGTACGTCGTCCCCGCCGCGAGGCCCTTGATGGTGCAGGCTCCCCGCGCCCCCGCGACCTGGCAGGTGCCGCCCGCGGCTGCTGATGCCGTCGCGGTGATGGTGTAGCCCGTGACGGTCACGTTGTCGCCGGGTGACACCCGGGCGGTCAGGGAGCGCGCGCCGGCCGTCACCGCGAGAACCGGGGCTGCGGGAGCGTTCTCGGGGTCCACGGTCACGCCGGCCGATATCAGCCAGTCGCGGAAGGAGGCGGCCGAAGCACGCGTGTAGATGCCCGGGCTCTTGGGGTCGAGTTCGCTGCCGTCCTCGTCGTAGCCGGCGCAGCCGATGCCGAGGCTCACCACGCCGAGCAGGACCTGCCGGCCCTCGTGCGTGGCGTAGAGGGGGCCCCCGGAGTCGCCCTGGCAGGTGTCGATGATCAGGGTGCTGTCGGGCACGGTGCCGATCGCGCAGACGGCGGTCGCCGTGTCGATGTCAGCGCCGACATCCTCCGGCATGCGGAACGTGACTCCGCCCACCTGGTAGGTGCCATCACCGCGGCAGACGCGGTTGGGGATCGCGACCAGGTCGCCGAGGAGCGCGATGGTGCTCGTGGGGGCGCCCCACGCGCGAGTGACGCCGAAGCCCACCGCAGACAGGGGCGAACCGGCGGCGAGGAGTTGCTGCCCGAGGGTCGGGCTGGCCACCGGCATCGGCTCGACGCCGTCGACGGGGGCTGCGAGAGTCAGCACGGCGATGTCGTGCGAGTAGGTGCCTTGGGGGATGTCGTACTGCGGATGACGGGTCACCCGCGTGACGACGAGGTCGGCCGGCGGCCGGGCGCCGGATGGGGGCGTCAGCCCCACGCGGATCTGGTCCGGGGACATCACCCCGCCGCCGCCCGCGGTCACGCAGTGCCCCGCGGTGATCACGGCCTGCGGTCCGGCGAGGGTGCCCCCGCAGGCGTATCCGCCGGCCCGGACGTAGACGAGGCGGGTCGCCTCTCCGGGCAGGGCGGGGCGGCCGTTCACGATCTTCGGACTGACGCTGGTCGGGGCGGAAGTGAGCGTCGCGGACCATGCCGGCGCGGACGTGGCGGCGACGACGGCGGAGCCGGACAGGGCGAGGACAACGGTGGCGCGGATCAGCACGGCCATGCCCCGGGGGAGACGTGACGTGCGCATGGGCTCCACGGTAGGCGAGGATGGTGGCTCGACGACAGTCGAGGGCTCGGCGACGTGAGGAGAATCATGGGTACCGCGCTGGTCACGGGAGCAACGTCGGGAATTGGCTGGGAATTCGCTCGGACGCTTGCATCGCGCGGCCATGACATCTGCCTCGTCGCGCGGGATGAGTCCCGGCTGGAGCAGCGCGCGGAGGAGCTCAGGCGGATGCGCGTGGAGGTCGAGTGGATCTCCGCGGACCTCTCCGAGCGATCGGGTCTCGCCCGGGTGGAGGAGCGCCTGTCGGATCGGACGCGGCCCGTGGAGATTCTCGTCAACAACGCGGGGTTCGGCGTACCCCATGCATTCGTCGGGGGGAACATCGACGACGAGCAGCGCATGCTCGATGTCCTCGTCACTGCGGTGATGCGGTTGAGCCATGCGGTTCTCCCGGTCATGGTGGACCGCGGCACCGGCGCCATCCTCAACGTGAGCAGCGTTGCGGGGTGGATCACCGGGGGCACCTACTCCGCGGCGAAGGCGTGGGTCACCGTGTTCAGCGAGAGCCTGAGCATCGAGCTGGCGGGCACCGGCGTGCATGTCACGGCGGTCTGCCCCGGGTACACCCACACCGAGTTCCATCAGCGTGCCGGTATGGAGATGGACGCCGTGCCGGAGTGGATGTGGCTGGACACGCAGGATGTCGTCGACACGGCCCTGCGTGACGTGCGCAAGGGACGTCCCGTGAGCGTCGCGGGCGGCCAGTACAAGGCGCTGTCCCTGGCGGCGCAGTACCTGCCGCGCCCGCTCGTGCGGGCCGTAGGCGCTCGTCGCGCCGGGGGGCAGGCGCGAGCAGGGCGATGAGGGAGTAGCGCGGCCTCAGGCCCGCGTCGCGACACTCTCGATAGAGGTGACGGCGTCCCCCTCGAGGACCTCCCAGCCGCGCAGCCTGGCGGCGAGCGCCGACGTGCGGGTGTCGCCGTCGGCGAGAGGGGTGACGACGACCGTGACCGGGGCATCGGGCCAATCCGCTCCGGGCGCGGGGAGTTCGGGGTCGATGAGCAGGTAGCCGCCCACCGTGCGGCGCGCCGACCTCTGGGCGAATCCGAGGGCGGGCGCGTGCCGGGCCCAGGGCCCGGTGGCGACGAGGAGAAGCGGCGCCTCCGGCGCGGCGGCCTGGATGGCAAGGGCGGAGCGCGCGGTCCAGTCCGCATCGTCGCAGGCCACGTGGGACAGGTCGAGCACTGCGACGGCGAGCTCCGGGGCGACGGCGTACGACGCTCCCGGTGTGAGCACCACGGTGCGCGTCGTCATGCGGGGCACTCTAGGGTCGGCGGCATGAGCGCACGCGAGGACCTGCGGCAGCAGATCATGGACAAGGCCGTCGTCCACGGGAAGGTCATCCTGTCTAGCGGGCGGGAGGCCGACTACTACGTCGACCTGAGGCGAGTGACCCTGGACGCGCAGGCGGCGCCCCTCATCGGCGAGGTGATGCTCGAACTCACATCGGACTGGTCCTACGACGCGACTGGGGGCCTCACGCTGGGCGCGGACCCGGTGGCGACCGCGATGCTGCACGCAGCGGCTGCGCGTGGCCGCTTGTTGGACGCGTTCGTCGTGCGCAAGGAGGGCAAGGCGCATGGCCTGCAGCGTCGCATCGAGGGGCCGGATGTCGTCGGGCGTCGCGTGCTCGCGGTCGAGGACACGTCGACGACGGGATCGTCGGTGATGGCGGCCGTCGACGCCCTTCGCGAGGCAGGTGCTGAGGTCGTCGGCGTTGCGGTGATCGTCGATCGCGGGGCCGGGGACGCCGTGCGAGAGGCGGGCTTGGAGTATCGGGCGGCGTACTCGCTCGCCGACCTGGGGCTCAGCTAGCGGCGCGCTTCTCGCGACGGTGGCGGATCCACTCGATGCCGATCGGGATCACGCTCACCAGCACGATGAGGATCAGGATCACCTCGATGTTGCTCTTGACGATCGGGATGTTGCCCAGGAAGTAGCCCGAGAGCGTGACGCAGACGGCCCAGAGGAAGCCGCCGATAATGGTGTAGAGCATGTAGCGGCGGAAGTCCATGCGTCCCACGCCGGCGATGGCGGTGATGAAGGTGCGCACGATGGGGACGAATCGCGCCAGCACGATGGCGCGGCCGCCGTACCGGTCGAAGAAGGCATGGGTCTTCTCGACGTACGCCTTCTTGAAGATGCGTGAGTCCTCGCGGCGGAAGAGGGCCGGCCCGGCCTTGTAGCCGATCCAGTAGCCCACGGCATTGCCGATGATCGCGGCGAGGAAGAGCAGGAGGCATGCCAGCCAGATGTTGATCGAGATGAAGCCCGAGGCGATGAAGAGGCCGGTGATGAACAGCAGGGAGTCGCCCGGGAGGAAGAAGCCGATGAGCAGGCCGCACTCGGCGAAGATGATGCCGAGGACGACCCAGAAGGCCACGTCCCCCAGGGTGATGAGGAGGGTTTCGGGGTCGAGCCACTCGGGGCCGATCGCCGTGACGGCAGCGAGGAGGCTCAGGGAGACGTCGGACACCCTTCGACTGTACGGGGCGAGGCCGCGATCACGGCGGATTAGGGTCGCCGGCATGGACCCCCGATGGGACCCCGAGCTCGTGGAGCACGGGGACACGCGCAATGTCGTGGACCGGTATAGGAACTGGACGGTCGAGGCGATCGTTGCGGACCTCGATGCCCGTCGCCACCCGTTCCACGTGGCGATAGAGAACTTCGAGCACGACATGAACATCGGATCGGTCGTGCGGTCGGCCAATGCCTTTCTGGCCGCCGAGGTGCACATCGTCGGACATCGGCGGTGGAACCGTCGCGGGGCGATGGTGACCGAGCGCTACCAGCACGTACGCCACCACGGGTCGGTGGGCGAGTTCCTGGAGTGGGCCGCGGAGGCCGGGGTGCCCGTCATCGGCATCGACAACGTGGACGGATCGGTGCCGATCGAGACGTACGACATCCCGGAGTCGTGTGCGCTGCTGTTCGGGCAGGAGGGGCCGGGGCTGTCGGCGGAGGCGCTGGCAGGCTGCGTCGACGTACTGGCGATCACCCAGTTCGGCTCGACGCGCAGCATCAACGCCGGTGCCGCCGCCGCGATCGCCATGCACACCTGGATCCGCCAGCACGCCTTCCCCCACCCCAAATCCGTTTGAGTTCCGCGAATGGTTGCTAAGTCGCGAG
>JAPOJD010000190.1 GCA_029978585.1 Actinomycetota bacterium | reverse complement strand
TGGCGGCGTCCATCGAGGAGTCGCCCGTCGCCCCGGCGCCGACGACGGTGTGCAGCTCGTCGATGAACGTGATGATCTGGCCGTCGGACTCCTTGATCTCGTCCAGGACTGACTTCAGGCGCTCCTCGAACTCGCCCCGGTACTTCGCCCCGGCCACCATCGCGCCGAGGTCGAGGGCGATGAGCGTCTTGCCCTCGCGTGACGTGGGCACATCCCCTTCGACGATGCGCCGGGCGAGGCCCTCGACGACCGCGGTCTTGCCCACGCCGGGCTCCCCGATGAGGACCGGGTTGTTCTTGGTACGTCGCGACAGCACCTGGATGGTGCGCCGGATCTCCTCGTCGCGGCCGATGACCGGATCGATCTTGCCTTCGCGGGCGCGGGCGGTCAGGTCCACGCCGTACTTCTCCAGGGCCTGGAAGGTGCCCTCGGGCTCAGGACTGGTCACGCGTGCCCCTCCTCGGATCTCCTGCAGCGCGGCGAGCAGTTTCTCAGGGGTCGCGCCAGCCTGCACGAGGCGGTCCTGGGTGCCGGGCTGGGACGCCAGGCCAACGAGTAGGTGCTCCGTGCTCACGTACTCGTCCCCGCGCTCCTTGGCGAGGGTGTCGGCCGCCTGGAGGACGGCGTACGACGGCCCGCTCAGTTGGGGAGCGGACACCGTGGATCCGCTGGCACTGGGCAGCGCCTCGACGCCGGCGCGGATCTCCCGCGTCAGCGCGGGTCGATCCACCCCGATCGCGTCGAGGAGAGCGCACGCGATGCCCTCGCCCTGCTGAAGCAGGCTGTCGAGGATGTGCAGGGGCTCAACCTGGGCATTGCCCCGGGCCGCCGCGATGCGCACGGCGGCGCCCAGCGCATCCTGGGCCTTGGTCGTGAACTTGATGTCCATGTCGTTCCAGTGCGTCCTTTACTCGCTCGTTGTCCTGGTCGCTCGTTGTCATGGTCGCTCGTTGTTGTGGTCGTTGTCAGGCGGCCGCCCGGTGAATTCCTGCCCTAGGCGCGTCGGCGGCGCTGCGGGTTCCACAGCACCAGGGACGTGGAGGCCTTCTCGCGCGCGTAGGCCTGCAGTTGGTCGCGCAGCGCCTCCACTTCCTCCTGCAGGGCGAGGACCCGGCGGATCCCTTCGATGCTCACGCCCTCTGCGGACAGGCGGGATACCTCGCGCAGGCGCTCGACGTCGCGGGCCGAGTAGAGCCGGTTCCGCCCATTGGTGCGCTGTGGAGACACCAGGCCGAGCCGGTCGTACTGCCGAAGTGTCTGCGGATGCAGCCCGGTCAGCTGTGCGGCGACCGAGATGGCATAGAGCGGCGTGGTGTCGTCGGTGTACATCACTCATCACCACCCGATGCCTTGCCCGCGGCCGCGAGGAGATCCTTGCGCGGATCCTCGTCGGCCGTGGCCTCGGCGTATTTCTGCAGGGCCTCCCGCGCATCATCGCTGAGCGTCGCGGGCACCGTGACGTCAACCGTGGCGAGCAGGTCGCCGGTGGTGCCGTCCTTGCGCCGCACTCCCTTGCCGCGCACGCGGAACGTCCGGCCATTCGTGGTGCCCGCCGGGATCTTGAGGGTGACCGTGCCGCCTCCCGGGGTGGGCACGACGACCTGACCGCCGAGCGCGGCCTCAGCGAACGTGACCGGCACGGACACCGTGAGGTTGTCGCCCTTGCGGCCGAAGACCGGGTGCGTGCGGACGTGGACGACGACGTAGAGGTCGCCGTCCGGGCCTCCCCGCTCCCCGGGAGCGCCCTTGCCCTTGAGCCGGATGCGCGCGCCGTCCTTGACTCCCGCGGGAATGCGGGCCTGCACGGTCCGCGTGCTCACGCCGCGGCCGGAGCCACGGCAGGTAGGGCACGGATCGTCGACGATGAGTCCTCGACCGTGGCAGGCCGTGCAGGGCTCGGCAAAGGCGAAGCCCCCCGCATTGCGGCTGGTCTGGCCGCTCCCGTCGCAGGTGGGGCACAGCCGCGGGACAGTGCCCGCGCGAGCACCCGTTCCATGGCAGGACTCGCAGGCGGCGTCGCTGGCCAGGCGCAGGGGGATCGTGGCTCCCTGGAGTGCCTCGTCGAACCCGAGCGTGATCTCGCTCTCGACATCGGCTCCGCGTCGCGGAGCCCGCGCCGTCCGGCCCGATCCGCCGCGCCCGCGATTGAAGATCCCGCCGAGGAGGTCGGAGAATCCGCCACCCTCGTCACCGAAGATATCGCCGAAGTCGTACGTCGTCCCCCCGCCGAATCCACCGGGGGAGCCGTATCCGCCCCCGCCGAAGCCGCGTCCGCTGGCGAAGAGGCTGCGGGCCTCGTCGTACTCCTTGCGCTTGGTGTCGTCGGAGAGGACGTCGTACGCCTCGGAGACCTCCTTGAAGCGCTCCTCGGCCTTGGCGTCGCCCGGATTCTTGTCGGGGTGCAGCTGCCGGGCGAGCTTGCGGTACTTCTTCTTGATCTCGTCGGCGGAGGCATCCTTGGGAACATCGAGGACCTTGTAGAAGTCCTTCTCCAGCCAGTCCTTGTTCATGCTGCCCTGTTCATCGTGCCTCGTCGTCCATCCTGCCGTGAAGATCCGTCGAATTACCCGCTATGGGGAAGGCGATCACGTGTCGTGCGCGATCATGCACCCGCGACAGCAACCCGCGCCGGGCGCAGGACGCGGCCCGCGTGCCGGTAGCCGGGCTGGTAGACCGCGACCACCGTGGGGGTGTCGACCCCGTCGCGCTCCTCGCTCGTGAGCGCCTCGTGGACAGCGGGGTCGAAGGGCTCGCCAACCTCGCCGAGGGCCTCCAGGCCCAGTCGAGCGCAGGTCGCCTCGAGCCCCTCGCCCACGGCGCGGAATGCGCCGTCGAGTTCGCCGTGCTCGCGGGCCCGCGCCACGTCGTCGAGGAGCGGGAGCAGGTCGGTGAGCACCCCGGCCACGGTGACATCGCGGGCTGTTTCGCGATCGCGCTCCACGCGCTTGCGGTAGTTGGCGTACTCGGCATGAACCCGCCGCAGGTCGTCGGTGAGCTCGGCCACCTTGGCATCGGCATCGGAGAGGTCGGCCTCCAGAGCGGCTGCCTCATCGGCCTCCGAGGCGGGAGCAGGGGTGGCCTGCTCCCGCACCTCGTAGGTCTCCGGATCGATCCGGCGCCGGTCATGGATACGGATGCCCTCCTCGGGCTCCTGCCCGGCGTCGGACATCACTTCTCGGCTTCGGTCGCGTCATCGTCGACGATCTCGGCGTCGACGACGTCCTCCTCGGACATGTCCGCGGCCCCCTCGGCGGTGCCCGTGCCCCCGCCGGCCTGCTGCGCCATCGTGTACATGGCGGCACCGAGGGCCTGACTGGCCTGGGCGACCTTGTCGGTCGCGGTCCGCATTCCCGGGATGTCGTTGGCCTCGATGGCCTT
>JAPOJD010000162.1 GCA_029978585.1 Actinomycetota bacterium | reverse complement strand
CCCGCCCCTACCCCCCGGCCCCCCGCCGTTTGAGTTCCGTGAATGGTTGCTAAGTCGCGACTTAGCAACCATTCACGGAACTCAAACGGCGCTTGGCACGTGTGTGGGCGGGGAGAGGATCATCCTCTCCCCGCCCACACGTTGCGCTAACTGGACTTGTCGTCGGACTCCGGGGCAGCGTCGTGCTCGCCGGTGAGGTAGCCCTGATGGTGGTGCTCCAGCTCGATCTCATCGGCAGAGGACACACCCGGCGGCAGGTCGATCGTCCGCTTGGGTCCGGTGAACCACTTCTTGGCGCTCACGTGCCAGGCGATCCACAGGATGATGAGCGCTCCGATGGTGAGGATCGGCGCGTAGTTCACGAACTTCCACTCGAACGGAACCTCGCTGGCCGGCGGTGAGCCGTTGAGCCACCGCAGGAACGGCGGGGTCCCCATCGGAGTCGTCGGCAGGATGAAGTAGATCGAGATGATGATGATCTCGATGACGGCTATGGGTGCCATCCACTTCCACTTGTTGCCGAGGTTCCACGGTCCCTGCTTGAACTTGTCGCCGGCCTTCCAGCGCAGGTAGATCGGGATTGCGAACGCCAGGTACAGGCCGATGACCGCCACCGACACCACGGCGTAGAACGCCGTGGGCACGATGATCGGAGCCTCCTCGGTGCCGATATTGACCTCGACGAGGGCCGGGAGGGTGATGAGGACCGCGATGATCGCGGTCGCGATGACGGCGTTCGCCGGCACCTGCGACTTCGACAGCTTGGCCCACAGCCTCGCCCCCGGCACCGCGCCATCACGACTGAACGCGAACATCATCCGGGAGCAGCTCGTCATGCACGCCATTGCGCAGAAGAACTGGCCGATCGTGGAGATGAGCAGCACCGCGCCGGCCACCTTCGCGTCCAGCGCCTGGAAGAAGATGACGGCAACGCCGCCGCCGCCTGCGGTGACGGCCTCCGCGTCCTGGACGGCGAAGAGGAACGCCAGCAGCAGGATCCAGCCGCCGATCGCGGAGTAGAAGATCGAGCGCCACATGCCCTTGGCCGCCGAGTCCGCGGCGCCCTGCGTCTCCTCCGAGAGGTGAGCGGAGGCATCGAAGCCGGTGATGGTGTACTGCGTGAGTAGGAAGCCCAGCGGCAGCACGTAGAACCAGAAGAGCAGTCCGGAGGTCTCACCTCCGGCGAGGCCGCCGGAATTGTTCACCGTCATCGTGAAGACGTCCGACACGCTCATGTGCGTCGGCGGCAGGAAGATGAGGATGAGGACGATGACCGCGGCACCGATGACGTGCCACCAGACGGACACGTTGTTCAGCAGCGCCATGAGGGCGCCGCTGAAGATGTTGAGGATCGACACGGCGGCGAGCACGAGGATGAAGATGACGAACACCCGCTGCAGCGAGTAGCTCGCCGCCCACTCCTCGCTGAAGGCGCTGATGGACAGGTCGAGGAACGTCGCGCATCCGTAGGACACCGATGCGATGACGGCCCAGAGGCCGATGAGGTTGAGCCAGCCCGTGTAGTAGCCGGCCTTGGCACCGCCGAGGGCCGACGACCACCAGTAGATGCCGCCCGACGTCGGGTAGGCCGAGACGAGCTCGGACATCGTGAAGCCGATGATGAGGATGAAGATGGAGATGAGCGGCCAGCCGAGCGAGATCGCGATCGGTCCGCCGTTGTTCCAGGCCTGTCCGAACGTCGTGAAGCAGCCGGCCAGGATCGAGATGATGGAGAACGAGATGGCGAAGTTGGAGAAGCCGCTCCAGTTCCGCCGGAGCTCTTGCTTGTAGCCCAGTTCCGCGAGTCGCTGCTCGTCGGCGCTGAGCGGTTGCTTCGTGGTGTCAGCCACCGGGTCCTCCTCAGACCTCGGTCGGGGGGCGGGCTGCTCCGCCCACGTTGGGAGCAGTGTGCTCCTCCCGGGGGCGCCTGCGCGGCAACACGCCGGAATTGCCTTCCGGCTACCGCCCGGCGGCCGCGTCCATGAGCCGGACGAGGTCCGGACTGTCGAAGGTGGCCACCGCACGGTCGTACTTCTCCATCCCCCACTCCCAGAAGTCGAACTCGATCGGGCTCACCGAGGCCTGGATGGATGCCCACAGCGTCCAGCCGTACTGGCCCATCAGCGCCCACAGCCGGGCCCGCGCCAGCTTGGCCGGGTCGGCGCTCCCCCAGTACGCCGCGACCAGGGGCTCGAGAAGGTCGGCCGGCAGCGTCGACTCGCTCCAGATGTTGCCGATCTCGAAGCTGGCCTCGTTGTTGCCGGAGTACTCGTAGTCGATGAGCCAGAGCCGGTCCCCCGCGTCGATGAAGTTGCGGGCCAGCAGGTCGTTGTTGCACGGGACCGTCGGCTCGGGCCGCGTTGCCATCGCCGCCCGCACGCGCTCCACGGTGGGGAGGAACTCCTCGTAGCGATCCGGCAGGCGGAATCCGCGCTCCCGGCACACCGCGAGGTAGCGCGCCTGGAGGTCGAACATGTTGAACTCCGAGGCGAATCGCGGCCCGGAGTGCAGGCGACGGCATGCCTCGGCGATCCGCGGGAGGTTCTCGGGGCGGCGTACGTCGTCCTCCACCCACGTCCGCCCCTCGAGGAAGCCCACGACGAGAACGCCGCGCCCGGCCACGAAGTCCACGACGGGGGCGCCGACGCCCGCGTACGCGGCCGCGAGGGAATTGCGGTGCTCGTTCACCCGGTCGACCGCAAGCAGCGAGCTCTCCGGGTCCGACAGCCGCGCGACGAGGGTCCCCTGCGGGGTGTCCACGCGGTAGTTCCGGTTGGTGATGCCGCCGGGAAGCGCCGAGATGGCCGTGGCGTCCTGCAGGCACGGCAACTCCGCCAGCCGCTCGGCATCCTGCGGCGGCAGGCCGAGCAGTAGGGCATCGAGGCGCGCCACGACCGGAGCCTAGCGGCCGGATAGTGTGCGCGGATGCTCGCCGGCTGGCAGGTGATCACGCTGGCCGCAGTCGCGGTGCTCGTCATCTTCGCGGTGGTCTGGCATGTCCACGGAGGCCGGGCGGCCGCCGTCGTGCTGGCCCTGTCTGGAGCGTCGCTGCTGTGCGTGTGGATCTCCTACGAGGTGCTGCCGGTCGAACAGTGGCGGCGCGGCAGCCTCGTCAACGGGCTCCTTGTCTTCGCGCTTCCCGGCGCGGCCGCGGTGGTCATCGCCCTGGCGCGGGCACGGCGGGGCACGCGCCTCACGCGTGATGGCTGGCTCTTCCTCGCACTGCTGTGGGCGACCCCCGCCGTCCTGCTCTACGTCTCGCAGTGGCAGCCCGCCAGCACGGGATCCGACCCTGACTTCACCAACTCGATGTGGTGGTCGGTGTCGACGATCGCGATCTACGTCGCGGTCCCGGTGGCCTACGCCGCCATCGCGCGGCAGAGCGTGCGCGGCTACGGCCTGTCGCTGAAGTTCGCCCGCACCGAGGGGGCGCTCATCGTCCTGGTCGCCCCCGTCGTGCTGGTCATGGTGTGGCTGATCTCGGCGGACGCGCGCTTCCTGCAGACCTACCCCTTCTACGACGTCGCCTCCGGCGGGGACGGTGCCTGGCTGAAGCTGCTGGTGTTCGAGCTGGCGTACGGCGCCACCTTCGTGGCCCTGGAATTCTTCTTCCGCGGCTTCCTCGTCTTCGCGGGACTGCCGGTGCTCGGGATCCACGCGGTGCCCGTCATGGCGTTCGCGTACTGCCTGCTCCATCTCGGCAAGCCGATGCCCGAGTGCGCATCGAGCCTCGTGGGCGGACTCATCCTGGGGTACCTCGCGGTGCGATTCCGCTCCATCGCCGTCGGCGTGGTGGCGCATTTGACGATCGCGTGGGGCATGGATGCCAGCGTGCTCAGCCGCCGCTGACGACTCGCTCACAGAAACGCGCCGCGAACCGCCAACTATCCGCCCCGGAGTTGTCGATTGGCGGCGCGATCCGCGATTGCGGGAGCGTCGTTGACCGCGACGGCCGGGGCGTCAGGACGAGGCCCGCTGCGCCGCGTCCGCCACGGCGTCGGGGAACGCCGCCGAGCTGCCGAGGTATCCGGCCAGCATGGCCGCGTCACCCGTGCAGGCGTGCACGAGACCGAGGAGGGCGGCCCGCCGTATAGGGTCGCCGTCGGACCGGCCAAGCCGCCCCGCTTGGCGCCCTGGGTCGCCGTCGGACCGGCCAAGCCGCCCCGCTTGGCGCCCTGGGTCGCCGTCGGACCGGCCAAGCCT
>JAPOJD010000011.1 GCA_029978585.1 Actinomycetota bacterium | reverse complement strand
TCCCAGCCGATCGGGTGCATGACGTTGAAGCAGCGCTGCACCCAGTAGCGGGCGATGACGTCACCCAGGGCATAGGCCTCGGCGTGGCCCATATGGAGGTCCCCCGAGGGGTAGGGGAACATGTCGAGGACGTACTTCGTGGGCCGCGCATCCCCCTCGGCGCCCGAGCGGAAGGGCTGCAGGTCGTCCCAGACCGGCAACCAGCGGGCCTGGATCTCCTCGACGTCGTACGCCTCGATGTCCTCGTCCATAGCCCGCCGAGCCTATCGTCGGGCCTGCCGTCATCGACCAGCGCTAGTAGCCCTTGTCGCGGTCGGGCGCCCAGATCGAGGCCACGACCAGGGCGATCGCGAAGAGTCCCATGGCCACGTAGCTGAGATCGCCGAGGGGCTGCCAGTACACGTCGTCGAGGGCGAGGATGAGGGCGGCCTCGTCGAGGACCAGCGCCCAGCCCACGCCGAACAGGATGGGCGGCCAGGCCTGGTTGCCCCAGCGCGTCGCCTCACCCATGTAGAGGACGAAGAGGAATGTGAGGGCCGCGAGGATGATGAGCCCGAACACCATGTGGTGGATGTGGAGCCCCGCGATGATGAGGCCGCCGTCCTTCCCCGCGCCGCGAGCGCGGAGGAACACGGTGACCCCGCGGGTGACGAGGGCTGTGGCGACGAACGCCGCCAGCGCCCAGCGCGCGCGCCAGCGCGGGGTCCGGTCCACGACCCCCCGCATGCGTTCTTCTGCCGTGGTCATGCGCGCAGCCTAGGGGCTAGGGATGGATCTCGGTGAAGTTTCCCGTCGGCGCGAGGTCCCTGAACCGGGACTCAGCTCCGGTGAAGTCGGTCTCCTTGAGGTCCACGACGTACACCGTGGGGTCATCGAGCGCGCGGTAGGCGTACCTCAAGTCCGTGAGGTTGGCGATCGTGTCCGCGTAGGTGACCTCGTCCAGCAGCATGTGGCCGGGGCCCGGCTCCTTGACGACACCGGGGGGCACATCGAATGTGTTGAGGACGTGGAGCGCGAGCATCTCAGCGTCACGGCCATCGGTCGGCGTCTGCGCCAGGGTCAGCAGGATGCTTGCGCGCACGAAGCGCGACGGTCCGGAGTAGTCCCCTGGCAGTCCGTGCAGGCCCCATCCCACGCCGAGCGGACGAATATTCATCCCACCGACCCGGGGTCGCACGCGCTGACCCTGGGGGTTCGCCGCCGAAAACCCCACGTAATTGTGCAGGTTCAGCAGGTGCCAATCCAAGTACGGCGAGTTGGTGCCGACGCTCGTTGGATTATCGACTACGACGATGCCCTCCGGTCGGAACTCGATGGCGGCCGAGCCCGTGCGGTCGTGCACCAGGACGTGCACAGGCGGGACGAAAGGCATGCCGGCATTCCAGCCCCAGACGTTCAGTTCCGCTAGCTCGGAGCGCACATCGTCGATCGTCGCGCATGTCGACAAGAGGTAGCAGGCGAGCTCGAGTTGGCTCACGTCGCTGCCATCACCCTTGAACGGCTCCGGGTGGAAGAAGCCACCGACCATGTACAGCAGGTGAGCAGAGAGGCCTGCGTCGTTCATGCCGTCAATGATCGCTGCGTCAGCACCGTAGACCGAGAGACCCACCACGCCATGTCGCGTGACCCACGCCTTGGTGCCGGTGACGCCATCGGCGGCCTTCGCCGACCGAGGGACTCCCTTCGGCATCACGCACAGTTGGAAGGCCATCGCGGCCGGGTAGTCCAGGCTGCGGCCCACGACCACCGACCCGTCGTCGGCAATGGGGACCTTGAAGTTGGTGCACACGTTCTTCTCCTCTGGGCCGCGCAGCGCTGGGGGACGAGGCTAGGGCACGAGCGCAGGGATGGCGAGGACGAATCCCGCCTGAGCCAACTGGTAGGTCACCATCACCGCCACCCTCCCACCCGGCGCCGGGCCGACGAACCTCGCCCAGGCCAGCAGCGCGTCCGATGTGAGGAACAGCAGCGCGGCAATCTCGACGACGACGGATGAGGAGCCGACGGCGAGGATGACGACGGCACCGATGACGAGCATGTAGGCCGCCACGATGCCGCCGAGCACGTGGGACTTCGCCCACGCGCCCGCCACGATCCTGCGTCCCACAAAGACGGCTACCAGCGAAACGATCACGGCACCGACGAGGAGCCCTCGTGGTTCCTGCGGCACCATCAGCAGCGCGACGACGTAGGCGAGGTGCCCGACGAGGAACGCCGCCGCTCCCGGGATGAAGCGATCGAAGAAGAGCAGCACGTCCCCGACCAGCCCGAAGACGAGCCCGGCCACGATCGCCCACCGGATGGCCTCGGAGTCTGCCGGAATCAGGACCGCCGCGGCGACGAGGAGGACCATGACCGCCGGCTTGGCCCAGCGCTCGATGCCGCGACGATCGGTGCCCACCGCCCACCAGTCGAGGACGGCGACGAGGGCCGCCACGAGCAGCGGGACGACGTACGACATGCCCTCAGCCTGCCCCGTCCCCAACCGTTGAGTGGGGACTAGGGCGCGGGTACGGGCGTGTCGGACGTGGGGAGCGGGCCGCACAGCAGCGGTCGATCCGTGCGCAGGTGGTTCGTGCGCGGATCGAGGAGCGTCTCCGCGTCTGCGGCGAGACCGTGCCTCACCTCATTCCACGGCAACTGCGGCTCGATGACACTCCAGGACGTCATGTCGGCGCTCGCGAAGTCATCGGAGAACGTCGTCACGAGGTCGCGGATGGCCCGCACGCTTTGGATCCAGCCCGATGTGACCCCGCCGACCACCTTGCGGTTGGTCAACTGCAGGCCGAGTTCGCGGTTCCAGTCCATGGAGGGCAGCGTGAAGTTCGTCGACCCCACGTAGGCATCGGCGTTGTCCGCGACGATGACCTTGGCGTGGACGTACAACTCGCTGTCATCCTGCGCGTAGGGGCTCTCGTACTCCGACAGCATGATGGACACCCCACTGTCGTCCAGGGACTTCCACGTGCGCCAGATGGAGGGTGCGGGCTCAGACGTATCGGTCCACGGATTCCAGGTCATGATGAGCTTGACGCGGCCCCTACCGAGACGCTGGGCCGCTGCCTCCACGGCGGCGATGATGTCGCGGTCGCTGAACTCCTCGTTGTAGATGATGAGCGACCTCGTGGCCCCGTTGATGATGTCGAGCATCCGCTCCCTGACGTTGCCCTGCTGGGTCTGGGCCAGCGGGAAGCGGGAGGACGGGAACTCGTATCCGTACACCGTGCCGGGGTACTCGGTGGGCGTCGTGCCCTGGGGAGCCTGGAAGGACCCGTTGCTCCACGTGAGCGGGAGCGGCGTCGCGAGGAGATCGTTGGTGTTCGTCCGCGACGGAGGGTCGCCAGGTTGCACCGCGCCGCACAGGAAGTCCGACGCGAAGACCCTTGCCGCTTCGGCGATGATGACCGGGTCCGTGACCGGGACCCCGAAGTCGCGCGCCGGGTTCTCCGCGGGGCAGGCGCCCTTGCACGTTCCGTCCGGGTTCGTCATCCATGACGTGTCGTCAGCTGAGCTGCCCTTGCTGCTCCCCCAGGTGAAGGACAGCAGGTTGCCCGTCATGACGAGTGCCTGCGACGTCGCCAGCATGTCCGCTGCCGCCCGAGGCTGACCGGCCTGGGCGCCGGAGGGGTAGGTGGCGTCGACCAGGATCGTCTTCTCGTGGGTGACCTGGAAGTTGGTGTTGGCAAACTGCACCTGGGGCATCACCGGCGTAACCCCGGGATCCGGATCTCGGTACGCCGCCATGAGGGACTGCTGGACGGCGTACGTCGGGCTCGCCTTGCCGGTGCCGTTGTATCCGGTGGAATCGTCGGACGGCGTGTACACCGTCGCGCAGGAGTACTGGTTGATGAACATGCCCGTGGTGTCGTCATAGGTGCACTGGCGCCAGTTGCCGTTCACGATGACACGCACCTTGACGCCGCGGCTGACCGCGCGCATGAGGGCACCCGGCGCACCCTCCTGACCCACGAGCGTCGGCCCGCCGAGCTCGTAGATGACGAAGTCGATGGTCTCCTGAGCGGTATCGAGCAGTGCCGCAACCTTCGCGATATCGCGCGGGAACACGACGAGTCGCCTGTCGTCCGGATTGAGCTTGGTACGCCGCAGCAGCGTGGAGTCGAGTCGGGCTCCTCCGAAGTCGGCCTGCCGAGCGTCAGCACCGATCAGGTCCGCCCCGATGAGGTTCGCGGTCCGCAGGTCGGCGCCGACCAGCGAAGCGCCGCGCAGCGTCGCACCACGGAGGTTGGTCCCGCTCAGGTCAGTACCGTCGAGTCTGGCGCGCCTGAGGTCAATCCCGTGCAGGTCGCGGCCGCTGAGGTCCCGGCCGCGCAGATCGGCGCCGGCGCACGACGCCCCGGGCTTCAGCGTGCAGCCGGCAGCACCTGGCGCGGCAGGGACCGCCGGCGCACCAAAGAGGAGGGCCGCGGGCAGGGCGGCCGCGAGCGTGAGGAGGGCGACTCGACGCGAAGGGGTCGTCAGCATGACGGCAGTGTCACGCGCCGGCGCGTGACACTGCCCATGCGCGGGCGGTTTCTAGGACAGGGTCACCATCGTTGAGTGGACAGGCGCTTTGCTACGGCCTCCCCTACGAGGGCGTGCACCTCCCACGACCAGTGCATTCCGTCGGGATTGCACGTCGGCAGGCGCGGCGCTACCAGCCCCTCGATGTCGACGTAGGCGACACCCTCGCGCTCCGCCCAGCGACGAGCCGCGATCACCGCGGGCGGATGCGATCGCGAGGAAGGGTAGTAGGGGCCCGTCCACGGCGCGGGCCCGAGCAGGGCGATCGGCAGATCGGGTCGCAGGTAGCGCACTCCCTGCACGATGCGCGAGAGGTAGCGGTCGGTAGCCGCCTGCGGCAGCATCCGGAACGGCCCGTTCACCGAGCGTGCCAATCTCGGGGTCACGGCGCCGAGCGCATCCCGGGCGGTACGCCGAACCCGCGCGTTGCGGATATACGGAATCGAGTCGCGTACCCAGGTCGGGACCGGTGCCGGGAGTTGGTCGCTGCTCGCAACGCCCACGATGAGGTAGTCCGCTCGGGGCAGGTAGGTACCCCACACGACCGGGTCCTTCGTGAGGGCCCACCAGCCGTCCCGGGCCGTCCAGCCCTGGCGCGCCACGACGTCGACGTCGGCGCTGAGGATGCGGCCGGCGACCTGCGGGTAGAGCCGGGGATCCGAGGGAGGCTCAGCCCGCTCGGGGCCGTGGAAGGCGAGGGAGTCGCCGAGGACAAGCAGATGGCGTTGCATCGGGTGGAGCTGAGGGGACTCGAACCCCTGACCCCCTCCATGCCATGGAGGTGCGCTACCAGCTGCGCTACAGCCCCGCCGCCCGCGAGGGCCCCGCAAGCATACCCGGGGTGGCCCGGCAGGCACTGCCTGGCCGTCCTGGGCGAGCCCTAGCGGTCGTCGGCCGGCCAGACCCCGTCGACCGGCACCGGCTCCGGCAGGGATCCCGCGTTGTACTCCTGCAGCCGCCAGGGCGGCGCCGGCCAGGTCGCCGAGCGGGACGGCGTGTCCGCCTCCGCGGCGACCCGCCACGCGGAGCGATCGTTCTCGATGAGCACGGTCCAGGAGCAGTTGGTCAGCACGCCCAGGGCGGCCCAGTGCTCGGGCGGCAACCCGAGGAGCCGGCCGATGGCCGCGCGCGCGGACCCGCCGTGCGTGACGACCACGAGTACGCCGCCCGCCGGGGTCCGGGCGAGACCGCGTTCGATGGCGGCGGTGGTCCGGTCGGCGACCTCGACCCTGGTCTCCCCGGTGACCCCTGCGTGCATGTTCGCGTCCACGGCCCATCGCGCGAGGCCGTCGCCGTACTCCGCGAGAAGCTCCGGACGGGTCTTGCCCTCCCATTCCCCGGCTGCCGTCTCGCGCAGGGCGGGATCGAGGTTGACGGCGAGTCCGGTCAACTCCGAGAGGGGCTGCGCCGTCTCCTGGGCGCGTTGCAGGTCCGAGCACACGATGACATCGGGCGGGAGAGCCGCGAGCATCGCCGCCGAGCGGCGGGCCTGCGCATGACCCTCGGGGTCCAATGGGATGTCGGTCTGGCCCTGGAACCGGTGCTCTGCGTTCCAGGCAGTGCGCCCATGACGCCAGACGACGAGTCGCCTCATGCGGGCTCGCCGCCGGCCGGACTGTCCAGTTCGAGGTCGACCTCGGGGCAGTCCTTCCAGAGTCGCTCGAGGGCGTAGTGCACTCGTTCCTCGGCCATCTGGACGTGCACGACAATGTCCCCGAAGTCGAGCAGTACCCAACGTCCTTCCTTCTCGCCCTCGCGCCTCAGGGGCTTGGCGCCAACGGATCCAAGGCGCTCCTCGACGGCGTCGACGACAGCGCGCACCTGGCGGTCATTGGCCGCGGTGCACAGCAGGAACATGTCGGTGATCACGAGGTACTGGCTGACATCGATGGCGACGAGGTCGGTCGCGAGCTTGTCCGACGCCGCCTGGGCGGCGAGACGGGCCAGACCGATCGATTCGTCAGAAGCCGACACTCAACATCTCCTCGATTGCGATTCTCGCGGTTGAGACGGGGTCTCCTCGATGGCAACCGCCCGCCGTCGGTCAGCCTGTCACATCGGCTCCGGGCTCGATCCTGGAGTCCGGGAAGAGTCGCTTGAGCATGACCCATGCGCGGGGGGCGGGGATCGAAGCGCCCCGGATTCCCCCTCGCACGACCTCCACGGGAAGGACCGCGCGATCCACGCGGCCGAAGCGGATATCCGCGCGTACGCGCAGGAGGAAGGGAACCAGGTCATCCGTGGGCACCGTGGACTGGGCCAGGGAGCCGAGGCTCGTCACCAGTTGGCGCATGCGCTCCGGTGTCTCCGGCATTCGCGCGATGACCGTCTCCACAACCTCCATAGCCCGCGCGTGGCGCTCCTGCGCGGTCTCCCCGGGCAGCGTGGCCAGCACGTACTCCGTTGCCGTCAGCCCGTCGAGCCGCGTCCACCCCGGCCTCACGGTCCGGGGCTCCTCGTCGGGACTCGTCGGTCGCGTGACGAAGGTGTCGTCCACGAACAGCCACACGCCGTTGACACCGTCCACCCACCCTGCGAACGCGAGTCGGTCCACCTCGAGCCCGGCATCGATGTCGAGACGCAGTTCCCGGCGTACGCCGTCGACGGCGGCCAGAGTGTCGGGCTGGAGGGGAGTCCTCCCCAGCGGGACCGTCGATTCGCCTGCAGGCACGAGCAGGGTTGGCGGGATCTCCAGGAGACTCGTGCGCGGCCGCTTGGCAGGCGGCGTCACCCCGATCGCGACGTTGACGCTGGCATAGCCTGTGGCGTCGAGGACCTGCAGGAGCAGCACCCCGACATCGGGCGCCGGCGGCGCAGGTGCTGGATCGGACGGCGAGGCCGTGACCTCGCCCATCGTCCGATCCTGCGTCGCAGTCTCACCGCTGCGGTTCGTGGAGATGACTCCCAGCAGGACGACAATGAGGACGCCGACTACGGCAACGACGACGAATCGCACCGCCCTGGTCACGGCTGATCCCGGTAGAGCCCCCGCTTCGCGACGAAGCTCTCCACTCCTGGCGGCACGAGGTAGGTGATGGGTTCCCCACGGCGCACCCGCCCCCGGCAGTCGCTTGACGAGATGGCGAGGGCGGGAATTTCCAGCAGCGTCACGGTTCCCTTCCGCCCCGGGTCCAGCAGGGCGTGCCCGGGCCGGCTCACCCCGACGAAGTGAGCCATGGAGAGCACCTCGTCCGCGTCACGCCAACTCAGGATGTCCCCGAGCGCATCCGCGCCCGTGATGAAGTACAGGTCCGCCTCGGGATGCAGTGCCCGAAGGTCCCGCAGCGTATCCACCGTGTAGGTGGGGCCCGGGCGGTCCAGGTCGACCCGGCTGACGCTGAACCGCGGATCGGCAGCCGTGGCGATCACGGTCATGAGATAGCGATCCTCCGCCGGGGACACCCGACGATCGACCTTCTGCCAGGGCTCGCCGGTCGGCACGAAGACAACCTGATCCAGGGCGAAGTGGTGTGCGGTCTCCGAGGCGGCGACGAGGTGGCCGAGGTGGATGGGGTCGAAGGTCCCCCCCATCACTCCGATGCGCATGCGGCCTCCACGCCTCGCGACCGCTTAACGCCGGCCTACCGGTCCACGTTGATGAGCAGCGTGATCACGAGCAGGAGCATCAGTACGCCGAAGGCCGTCGCGCCGAACACCCACGCGGGAGTGACCGCATGTTCCACGGCCTCTTCCGACAGGACCAGCGCGCCACTCAGCGGACCCATGGACTTCCTCCCTGCACTCGTCGACGCGTGCGCCCCACAGCGGGGACGACCCCACTGTAGCGCCCTGGATCCCTACTCCCGGATATGGCCGTCGCCGACGACCACGTACGTCGTCGTCGTGAGTTCGGGCAGTCCCATGGGCCCACGGGCGTGCAGCTTCTGGGTGGAGATGCCGATCTCGGCACCGAATCCGAACTCGCCACCGTCGGTGAACCGGGTGGACGCATTGACCATGACCGCGGCGGCATCGACGCCTGCGACGAAGGCCCGAGCGGCAGACTGCGAGTCCGTGATGATCGCCTCGGTGTGCCCGGAAGACCACCGGCGGATGTGCCGCAGCGCGTCGTCCATGCTGTCGACGACCCCCGCCGCAATGTCGAGGGAGTAGTACTCCGCCGCCCAGTCCGCGTCAGTCACCGGGACGAACGGCGTACCTGCCGCCTCCGCGTAGGGACGCATGCGGTCATCCCCGTGCACCGTGACGCCCGCGTCGCGGAGCGCGGCCATGGCGACCGGCAGGAACCTGCCGGCCACGTCGGCGTGGACGAGGAAGGTCTCGGCAGCATTGCACACGCTGCACCGCTGCGCCTTGGCATTGACCAGGATGCGGACCGCCTTGTCGATGTCGGCATCCCGGTCGACGTAGACATGGCAGTTGCCGACCCCCGTCTCGATGACCGGGACGGTCGATCCCTCCACCACGCTGCGGATGAGTCCCTCGCCGCCGCGCGGAATGAGCACGTCCACCAGCCCGCGCGCGGTCATCAAGTACTTCACGGAGTCATGAGTCATCCCGGGCACGAGCTGAACCGCGTCCGCCGGGATACCCGTCTCCATCAGTGCCCGGCGCATCACTTCGACGAGCATGGCGTTCGTGGCGTAGGCGGACGAGGAGCCCCGCAGGAGAACAGCGTTGCCGCTCTTGAGGCACAGCCCGGCTGCGTCGACGGTGACGTTGGGACGGGCCTCGTAGATGATGCCCACCACTCCGAGCGGCACACGGACCTGGCGGACCTCGAGGCCGTTGGGCAGCGTGTAGCCCCGCACGACGTCGCCCACGGGATCGGGCAGATCCGCGACATCCTCCAAGGCGCTGGCGATGCTCTCGAGCCTCGAGCGGTCGAGCGTGAGGCGATCGAGGAGCCCCTCATCGGTGCCCGCCTCGCGTGCTCGCGAGACGTCCTCGGTGTTCACCGCCACGATTGCATCGGCATGCGCACGCAGCGCGGCTGCGCAGGCGATCAGGCCCGCGTCCTTGTGCTCTCGGGTCAGTGTGCGCAGGACGGTGGCAGCGTCACGCGCACGCTGCGCAACCGCCAGAACGGCGCTGCCGTCATCAGCGGCATCCGTCGTGGACATGGGCCAAGGCTACGTCACTCGGGCACGGCGCCATAGGAGAGCGGCGCCCCAGGAGAGTTGTCGCCGCATCACCCGCGTCACAGTGGGCTCACGCCGCCGGCAACCACCAGGCCCGGTCCCAGGCCGAGGTGCCGTCCGCGCCGGTGGAAGGTCTCGCGATCGACCACCTCGACGGCGACGACATCCCAGTCGGGAAGCCCCGCGGTCTCGCGGTGCTGGCCCCAGAGATCGAGCGCGAGGTTCGTCGCGAGACGGGCGTCGACCGCCTCCTCCCAGTAGCGGATCTCCGCCCGGTCATCGGCGTAGCGGCCAGAGAGCAGGAATGGATGCTCGTGCGAGAGCCGCTCGAGCCCCCCCTTGATCTCGTCGGGGGGGACCGCATCGCCGGCTACGGTGAGGGTCACGAACCACACGGGTGGGCGCGTTGCTTCGGCCAAGGTCACCGGGCGCCTCCCTCCGCTGGCGTCAGCCGCGTTCGCTCTCCTCCGCGATCTCGGCACCGTCGATCGCGGAATCGACGGAACCATCCGCGATGAGCGCGATGTCGTCGCGGTGGACTACCTCGCGTTCGTAAGCGGGGCCGAACTCCCGTGCCAGGTCCCGGGTCGAGCGGCCCATGAGCCCGGGGAGTTCCGCCGAGTCAAAGTTGACCAGTCCTCGGGCGATCGTGTGGCCGTTTTCGTCGAGAATGTCCACGGGATCGCCGGCCACGAAGTCGCCCTCCACGCGGGTGAGGCCCGCGGGGAGCAGGGACAGGCGCCGGCGCACGACTGCATCCACCGCTCCGGCATCGATCTGCAGCCGTCCCTGCGGCGTGCTGGCATGCCCGAGCCACAGGAGGCGGGTGGGAACCCTGCGTCCCGTGGGATGGAAGAGAGTGCCGACCGGCTCGCCCTCCAGGACGCGCGACACCGCCCCTGCATGGGCCAGCACCACGGGGATCCCGGCGGCCGTGGCGATGCGCGCTGCCTCGACCTTGCTCGTCATGCCGCCCAGGCCCACGCCGGCCGCCCCGACGCCCCCGATCGACACGTCGGCCAGGTCCGCGGGGTCGGTGACCTCGGGGACGAGTTGAGCGTCGCCGCGCTCGGGAGGGCCGTCGTACAGACCCTCGACATCGGACAGCAGGACGAGCCCGTCCGAGCGCACGAGGTGGGCGACCAGCGCAGCGAGCCGGTCGTTGTCCCCCAGCCTGATCTCGTCGGTCGCGACGGTGTCGTTCTCATTGACGATGGGAATGACGCCGAGTTCGAGCAGCTTCTCCAGTGTCTGCTGGGCGTTGCGATAGTGGGTGCGACGCGTCATGTCGTCGGCGGTGAGCAGGACCTGGCCCACGGTCAGCCCACGTTCGGCAAAGGCCTGCGCGTACTGCGCGAGGAGAACGCCCTGGCCGACGCTCGCGGCGGCCTGCTGCGTCGCTAGATCGCGAGGCCGACGACGCAGCCCCAACTTCGGGAAGCCCGTGGCAATGGCCCCGCTCGATACGAGCACGACCTGCCCGCCCCGCGCCACGCGGGCGCTCAGGGCATCGACGAGCCCGACGATGCGGTCGGGATCGACACCGCCCTCCGGTCGGGTGAGTGATGACGAGCCGATCTTGATGACGAGGCGCCGGCCCTGGACTAGCCCCGCTCGCACGGGGCTCATCGCTCCTCCAGGCGGCGGTCGGTCCCCCTCGGGCCGCGCGCCGCGTGGCCTCCCGCGGCGATCGTGGGCTCCCAGTCGAACACCACGGCGTTGTCCTCCGGGCCGATCGCCACCGTGCATCCGGCCGCGGCCCCCATCCGCAGCAACTCCTCCTCCACGCCGAGGCGGGCGAGCCGGTCGGCGAGGTAGCCGACGGCCTCGTCGTTGGAGAAGTCGGTCTGACGCACCCAGCGGGTCGGCCGGGAGCCCAGGACGCGATACACCGACTCGCCCGTACGAGGGTCGGATTCCAGCACCACCTCGAAGCCTGTGTCGTCGACGGCGGGCGGCGTGATGATGACGCGTGGCACGACGGGCACGGCCTCGCTCTCCCGATGACTCCGAACGAGGGATGCCATGGCGAAGCCGAGTTCGCGCAGCCCCTCGTGCGTCACGGCTGACACCTCAACGACCTGCAGCCCGCGTCGCTCGAGCAGAGGGCGCACCTCGTCGGCAACGAGTCGGCCGTCCGGCAGGTCCACCTTGTTGAGGGCCACGAGGCGAGGACGATCGCCCAGCCCTCCATACGCGGCGAGCTCCGCCTCGATCGTGTCGAGGTCGGCGAGGGGCTCGCGATCGGACTCGAGTGCCGCGGCATCAATCACGTGCACGATGACGGAACAGCGCTCGACATGGCGCAGGAACTCCAGTCCGAGCCCGCGTCCCTCGCTAGCCCCCGGGATGAGTCCGGGAACGTCAGCCACGGTGAACGTCGTCTCGCCCGCAGTGACCACTCCCAATTGCGGCACGAGGGTCGTGAACGGATAGTCCGCGATCTTCGGACGCGCCTGCGACATGGCGGCAATGAGACTCGACTTGCCTGCGCTCGGGTAGCCCACGAGTGCGACGTCAGCCACCGACTTGATCTCGAGGACGACGTCACGACTCTCGCCCGGCTCACCCAGCAGTGCGAATCCGGGCGCCTTGCGCCGAGTGGAGGCTAGTGCCGCATTGCCCAGCCCGCCCCGGCCTCCCTGGGCCACGACGAATCTGGTGCCCGCGCCGGTGAGGTCAGCGAGGACCTCGCCACGTGGATCGGTGACGACGGTTCCATCGGGCACCGTCAGCACGATGTCCTGCCCATCGGCGCCATTGCGATTCGATCCCTGTCCCGGACGCCCGCTGGGAGCGCGGTGATGGGGACGCCGGTGGTAGTCGATGAGCGTGGTGACACTCGGGTCAACCTCGAGGATGACACTGCCGCCGTGTCCTCCGTTGCCCCCGTCAGGGCCGCCCAGCGGCTTGAAGCGCTCTCGGTGCACCGACGCACAGCCGTGCCCACCATCCCCGCCGGAGGCGTGGAGGGTGACGTGGTCGACGAAGGTGGTCACGGGGCCTCGACAGCCGCCGAATCGCGGGAGGTCAGGCGTCGACGACGATGTTCACGACGCGACGACCTCGCGCGGTGCCGAACTCAACGCGCCCCGCGCTCAGGGCGAAGAGCGTGTCGTCGCTGCCGCGACCGACATTGCTGCCGGGGTGGAAGTGCGTCCCCCGCTGGCGCACGATGATCTCGCCGGCATTGACCAACTGGCCACCGAAGCGCTTGACACCGAGCCGCTGGGCGTTCGAGTCACGACCGTTCCTGGTGCTGGAAGCACCCTTCTTGTGAGCCATGGTTCAGGCCTCTGCCTTCGCGGTGGACTTCGTGGACGCGGACCCTGTGTCGATCGTGGTGACCTTCACCCGGGTGAGGTCCTGGCGGTGGCCCTGGCGACGCCGGTAGCCGGTCTTGTTCTTGTAGCGCAGGATGCGGATCTTGGGACCACGCTCGTGACCCACGACCTCGGCCTGGACGCGCGCCTTGGCCAGAGCGTCGGCATCGGACGTCACTACTCCGTCCGACACGACGAGGAGCACGGGCAGCTCCACCGAGTCGCCCGGCTGGCCCGCAAGGCGGTCCATGACGACGATGTCGCCGACGGCGACCTTCTCCTGCCGGCCTCCGGCGCGGACGATGGCGTACACGTGGTGCTCCCTGGGGCTATCCGGCCCTGAGGCCGAGGATTCGGGCGCTTCAGCGCCGCCGGGCAAGGCTACCCGATGGGGGGAGCCGGGGGCGAATCCGGGGAGCGTCACCCCGGACACGGGGACTAGCCGGCCGCGCCTTGGACGACCTCCACCAGGTCCTCCTCCGCGGCCTCAGCCGCGGCCTCAGCCTCAGCCTCAACCTCGGCCTCGACTTCGGCCTCGACCTCGGCCTCGGCCTCGACCCCGGCCTCAACCTCAGCCTCAACCCCGGCCTCAACCTCAGCCAGGTCCGCCGATGACTCGTCGAGCTCCGTCGCATCGCTTCCGCGCGTGAGGGCCCCGGCCATGATGTCCGCCGGATCCACTCCCTTGCCCCGCTTGCGCCCGGCTCGGGCGACGGCAGGCTTGGCCCCGTCTCCATCTGCCTGGAGCGAGACGTGGAGGCCTCGGCCGCCGCAGTGCTCGCAGGTGGAGGAGAAGGACTCCAGGAGTCCCTGGCTGATGCGCTTGCGGGTCATTTGCACGAGGCCCAACGATGTAACCTCCGCGACCTGATGCTTCGTGCGGTCCCGCCCCAGGCATTCCACGAGCCGGCGCAGGACGAGATCCCGATTGCTTTCGAGCACCATGTCGATGAAGTCGACCACGATGATGCCACCGATGTCCCGCAGGCGAAGTTGGCGGACGATCTCCTCGGCAGCCTCGAGGTTGTTCTTCGTCACCGTCTCCTCGAGGTTGCCACCCTGGCCGGTGAACTTCCCCGTGTTCACGTCGATGACGGTCATCGCCTCGGTGCGGTCGATGACGAGAGAGCCTCCGGACGGGAGCCACACCTTTCGGTCGAGAGCCTTGGTCAACTGCTCCTCGACGCGATAGGCGGTGAAGACGTCCTGGGGCTCGACCCAAGTCTCGACGCGCTCGAGCAGGTCCGGTGCCACGGAGCCGACGTACTCACGAACCTCATCGCCGATGGCACCGCCGGAGACAACCAGCTTGGTGAAGTCTTCGTTGAAGATGTCGCGAACGACCTTGATCGCAAGATCAGGCTCGGAGCTGAGCAACGCAGGTGGAGACGCACCCTCCCGCCTGCGCTCGATCTCGTCCCACTGCGCGGTGAGCCGCGAGATGTCGTGCGTCAACTCCTCCTCGCTAGCACCCTCCGCGGCGGTGCGCACGATCACACCGGCGTCCTCGGGGACGATCCGCTTGAGGATGCCCTTGAGGCGCGTGCGCTCAGTGTCGGGCAACTTGCGGCTGATGCCGGTCATGGAGCCATCGGGAACATAGACGAGGAATCGCCCGGGCAGCGAGACCTGGCTCGTCAGGCGCGCACCCTTCTGCCCCATGGGGTCCTTGGTGACCTGGACGAGGACCGCGTCCCCGGACTTCAGCGCCATCTCGATGCGCCGCGGCTGACCCTCAAGCCCGGCGGCATCCCAGTTGACCTCGCCGGCGTAGAGCACGGCATTGCGGCCGCGGCCGATGTCGACGAATGCGGCTTCCATCGAGGGCAGCACGTTCTGGACCCGCCCCAGGTAGACATTGCCCACCATCGACGACGACGTTCCCCTGTCGACGTAGTGCTCCACGAGGATGCCATCTTCCAGCACGGCGACCTGGGCGCGAGACCCCGACTGCCGCACCACCATGACGCGATCGACCGACTCCCGGCGCGCGAGGAACTCCGCCTCGGTGAGGATCGGGGTACGACGCCGGCCCGCATCGCGACCTTCGCGGCGTCGCTGCCGCTTTGCCTCGAGACGCACGCTGCCCTTGAGCGACCCGGAGTCCGGGCTGGCGGGACTGCGCGGCTCGCGCACCCGCACAACCGTCTGGGGCGGATCATCCGCCTCGGGCCCGGTGTCCTGCCCGCGTCGCCGGCGTCGCCTGCGGCGACGGGAGGAAGAACCTCCCTCGTCGCCGGCATCGGCGTCGTCGACGTCCTGGGGCACGCTCTCACCCGGCGCCGCGTCATCGCCCGTGGAGATCTCCGACCCGGCAGCCGATCCTCGCCGCCCACGACTCCCCCGGCGGCGGCGCCGGCGTGAACCCGTGCCCCCCTCGTCACCTGAATCGCCGGCGGGCGGGGTCGCGGTGTCCGGTGTCTCGTCCGGGGCCTCCGAACGCGAAGGCCGGCGAGGCGCTGCGGCGGCCGCATCCGGAGCCTGGAACAGGGGCAGCGCCGAGGGGTCCCCCGCAGCAGCATCCTTCGCCGCCGACCTCTTGGTTGCCTTCGGGGCCTCGGAGGACTCCTGCGTTCCTGCAGTCGCCTCCTTTGCAGCAGCCTTCTTGGCCGCGGCCTTCGTCGCCGCCGCCTTCTTCGGGGCGGCCTTGTCCGCGGTCTTCTTGGCCGCAGTCTTCGTGGCGGCGGTCTTCTTGGCCGCAGTCTTCGTGGCGGCGGTCGCCTTGGCTGTGGTCTTCTTGGCCGTCGCCTTCGTGGCCGCCGATGAATCGGCGAGCGGCTCCGCGGACTTCTCGGTGGACTTCTTGGCGCCGGCCTTCTTCGCCGTGGCCTTGGGCTTCGCTTCGGTTCCCTTGGCCGACGCGGGCTCGGGCGGGCCCGCGGGGCGCATGGCTGCCTTACGCGGTGCGCGCCGCGCGGAGGATGACTCCGGTGTAGTGCTCCCCGATCCTGATGAATCGGTTCCTGATGAATCGGTTCCTGATGAATCGGTACCTGATGTGTCGACCATCTCGGTCGTATCCCTTCACGGCCGGATCGTGCCGCTGAGGACGGGGCCGCTGACTGCGGCCCGGGTCGGCTTCGGCGTCCCGGCCTTGCGTTCGTCTGCCCCGGCGAACCGAGGCATCAAGTCTGGTCAGCCTCGCGGTCCGCGGCGAGCGGGTCGCCGAGGAGGAATCCCTCGGGGACCTGGGTCGCTGAATCAGCGACCCCGACCGGTCCCTGCATCTCCCGGGTCACCTGGGCGGGGACCGGGGGGATGAGGCCAGCCACGCTGCGCAGAGCGGCGAGGATGTCGTCTGGCCGCACGGAGGGGGTAACCGTCTGCACGACCACGGTCAGTATCGCACACGGTGGCTGCCCGGGTCGCTCCGACGCCACACCGGCGGCAAGGATGGCCGGGCGCACGTCGATAGTCCGCCTCCCGTCCTTCACCAGGCGCTCCACGGGAGCCGAGGAGGTGGCCAGGAGCGCGTCCAGTGCCTCCTGTGCCTCGTGCGCCGGGACGTCGGGGAGTTCGATGCGCCAGCGACTGGCCTGGAGCCTGGCGGCGAAGTCCGGAGTGCTGGCCCTGACCACCTCGAGTACGTCGAAGCCCTGTGGCAGCGCGGCATCGATCCGCTCGCGCAGGTCCTCGGCGTCGCACTCCGCCGCGACGCCGATCTCGAGGTACTCCGCCTCACTGGCCGTTCCGGTGGGTGCCGCGTTGGCGTAGGAGATCTTGGGGTGCGGGGTGAAGCCCGCGCTGTAGGCCATGGGGACGCCCGCTCGTCGCAAGGCCCGCTCGAGGGCCCGCTGGAAGTCCCGGTGGCTGGCGAACCTCAGGCGCCCGCGCTTGGCGTAGCGAATCCGGAAGCGCTGGACGGGAGGGACGTGCTCGCGGGGAGGCTGTCGGCTCACGCACCCGATCCTGGGGCCGCGACCTGGATGTGCGTGCCCAACTGGTCGCAGACGCCGCAATCGAAGCACGGCGTCCAGCGGCAGTCCTCGACGCCGCCCTCGTCCAGGGCGTCCTGCCAGTCCTCCCAGAGCCACTCGCGGTCCAGGCCTGAATCCAGGTGGTCCCAGGGCAGCACCTCCGCGTGATGACGCTCTCGCGTGGTGTACCAGTCGAGGTCCACGGGCTCGTCCGCCAGCGCGTCGTTCGCCGCTTGCCCCCAGCGGCCGAAGTCGAAGTGCTCGCTCCACCCGTCGAACCTCGCGCCCCGCCGCCACGCCTCGAGGATGACCCGACCCACCCTTCGATCGCCGCGCGACAGCAGTCCTTCGATGGTGCCCGGCTTGCCATCGTGATAGCGCAGCCCGATCGCCTTGCCGTACTCGCGGTCGGCCCGGATCGCATCCCGCAGGGCGGCCAGGCGCCGGTCCGTTGTCTCGTGATCGAGTTGACCCGCCCATTGGAAAGGGGTGTGCGGCTTGGGTACGAAACCGCCGATCGACACAGTGCAGCGGATATCGCGCCGTCCGCTGGCTTCGCGCCCGACGCGGATGACCTCGCGGGCAAGTCTGGCGATCTGGAGCACGTCTTCGTCGGTCTCGGTCGGGAGGCCGCACATGAAGTAGAGCTTCACCTGCCGCCAGCCCGCGGCGTACGCGGTTGCCACCGTGCGGATGAGGTCCTCCTCGGTCACCTGCTTGTTGATCACCTTGCGCATCCGCTCGCTGCCGCCCTCAGGAGCGAACGTGAGCCCGCTTCGCCGGCCGTTGCGCGACAGTTCGTTGGCAAGATCGACGTTGAACGCGTCGACGCGCGTACTCGGTAGCGACAGCGACGTCTGGCTTCCCTCGTAGCAGTCCGCGAGCGACGTCGTGAGCTCGGCGATTTGCGAGTGGTCGGCACTGGACAGTGAGAGAAGGCCGACTTCCTCGTAGCCCGTGGCCTGCAGGCCCCGCGCCACCATGCTCTCGACGCCCGACCGGCTGCGCTCCCGGACCGGCCGAGTGATCATGCCCGCCTGGCAGAAGCGGCAGCCACGGGTGCATCCGCGGAAGATCTCGACGCTCATCCGCTCGTGCACGGTCTCGGCGAGCGGGACCAGCGGGGCCTTGGGATAGGGCCATTCGTCGAGGTCCATGAGGGTGTGCTTCGCCACGCGCCAGGGGATGTCGTCACGGAGCGGGACTACCCGACGGATGCGCCCGTCGGGGAGGTATTCCACGTCGTAGAAGGCCGGCACGTACGCGACGCCCGCAGCGGCCAAGCGTCGCAGGGACTCGGCGCGTCCTCCCGGGCACCCCTCGGCCTTCCATCCTCGGAGGATGTCGGTGATCCGCAGCACGGCCTCCTCCCCGTCGCCGAGGACGGCAGCATCGAGGAAGTCCGCAATCGGCTCCGGGTTGAACGCGGCGTGGCCTCCGGCGATAACCAGCGGATGGTCATCGCCGCGGTCGGCCGCCAGGAGCGGGATCCTGCCGAGGTCCAGCGCGGTGAGCAGGTTGGTGTAGCCCAGTTCCGTGGAGAAGGACACGCCGAGGACATCGAAGGCACCCACGGGCCGATGGGAGTCCACGGTGAACTGCGGGACGTCGTGCTCGCGCATGAGGGCCTCGAGGTCGGGCCACACGGCATAGGTGCGCTCGCAGAGGACGCCGTCCTGCTCGTTGAGGACCTCGTAGAGGATCTGCACTCCCTGGTTGGGGGCCCCGACCTCGTAGGCATCCGGGTACATCAGGACCCAGCGCACCTCGGCGGCATCCCAATCGACGCGCACTGCGTTGACCTCGCCCCCGACGTATTGGATGGGCTTCTGGACTAGGGGAAGCAGCCGCTCCAAGCGGGGGAACACCGACGCTGAAGCAATGTCCACGGTCATGCGGAGAGGGTACCTGCGCGGCCGTCAGGACTGCTCGTGAACGCGGACGTTCTCAAGCAGCCCCAGGGCGATCCACGACGCGAACATGGATGTCCCGCCATAGGACACGAACGGGAGCGGGACTCCGGTCACGGGCATGATGCCGAGGGCCATTCCGACGTTCTCGAACATCTGGAAGCCGAGCCAGGCGACGACTCCCGTGGCCACGAGGCGCCCGAAGAGGTCCGTGGCATTGAGGGCGATGCGCATGCCCCGCCAGAGGATCAGGCTGAGGAGCAGGATGATGACCACCCCGCCGACGAAGCCGAGCTCCTCGCCGACCACCGTGAAGATGAAGTCACTCTCGTTGACCGGGACGAAGTTCCCCTGCGTCTGGGGACCCTCGAAGAGGCCGCGTCCGAAGATTCCACCCCCGCCGATCGCGATGCGAGCCTGCGTGGCGTTGTACGCCGCCGCCGTGGGATCGGATTCGGGATCGAGGAACGACGTGAGCCGGGCGATCTGGTAGTCGCGGAGCAGCCCGACCTGCCAGGCCACGACCGCGGCCGTCGCCCCCGCGACCAGCAGGCCGAGGATCCATCGCGTGCGCGCCCCGGACACGGCGACCATCGTGATCACGACCGCGGCCATGATGAGGACCGTCCCGGTGTCGTTCTGCAGGAGCACCAGACCGATGGGGATCGCGGCTAGGGCGAGGGAGAGCAGGACATCCCTGTCGCGCGGCTCCTCCTCCGCATCGCGCTTCTCCGCGAGGATCAGCGCCATCACGAGGATGATCGCCACCTTGGCGAGTTCCGAGGGCTGCAGGGTGAACCCGCCGGGGAGGCGGATCCAGGCGCGAGCGCCGGCGATCGTTGCCCCGAGGGGGGTGTACACCAGCAGGATGCCGAGGATCGAGGCGCCGTACACGAGCGGCGTGTACGCGCGCAGGAGCCGGTAGTCCAGCCTGGACACGAGAAGCGCGAGACCGAGCCCGATGACGATGTTGACCAGGTGGCGATTCAGGAAGTACTGGGGGTCTTCGGAGGCCAGGTCCGCTCGGCTCGCCGACCACACGAACACTGCGCCGGCACCGCTGAGCAGGAGCGCGCTGATGAGCAGGACCCAGTCCAGGCGTCGCCAGTAGGACTCGCGCACCTCCTGGCGCGCGCCGATGAAGCGCTGGCCGGAGCGGATATCGGCGTCGGAGCTCACGGGCTCACCCCCATGGCCGCCGCGGCCGCCTGCTCGTCGAGGAGTCCGTCCCCGTCGAGGTCAAACTGCTCGTCGATGATTCCGTCGCCATCCAGGTCGAACTGCTCGTCGACGATCCCGTCGCCGTCCCAGTCCCCGTAGGGGTCGTAGTCGCCAAGGACGGACGTCGGATCCTCGGTTCCCGCGGTGCCATCCGGAGCCGCGCCCGACAGGGCGGTGTCGTCCATCGTGGTGGTGTCATCGATGAGAACGCCGCCTGGCTGCGGATCGGGCGTGACGGGGGTGCCGTCCGGGCGCACCACAGGCAGGGCGTCCGATGGCTCGCCGCCGACCAGCACACTGCGCGTCACGTCGACGGTGTCGCCCGACACACCGAAGAGCGCCTCGTAGATGGATCGCACGCCCGGTCCGACCGTGCCGGATCCGGTGCCGCCCTGCGTGACCATCATCACGACCGCGTACTTGGGGTTGTCGGCGGGCGCGAAGCTGGCGTACCACGCGGTCGTGGCCTTCTCGCCGAACACCTGGGCCGAACCGGTCTTGGACGCGATCGGGATCCGATCCAGGGGGAAGCCCTCGAACGGGATACGGCCGGTGCCCTCGTATGTCACCCCGGACAGCGATGCGCGCAGGAACTCCAGCGCCTCGGCCGACACGTCGATCTCCCGTCGCACCACGGGCGCGAACTCCTGAACGACCTCTCCCGTACTGCTGAGCACGGCCTTGGCGATCTGCGGCTGATAGAGGGTCCCTCCGTTCGCGATCGCCGCGTACGTCATGGCGAGCTGCAGCGGGGTGATCGAGGTGTCGCCCTGCCCGATGGACGCGTTGATGGCGTCACCATTGCGCCAGCGGAAGCCGTCGACGCAGTTCTCCTTGGCCAGGGCGGTGTAGTAATCAGCGAGTTGCGGGTTCTTCGCGCGCACCTCGGCGAACCCCGACTTCGCGTCGGCGCCCCAGCCGTCCCTGCGCTCCTCCCACGTCTGGAGCTTTTCGAGGCGACCGGAGACGAGGCCGGCGGCCTCGTTCGGGAGATCGAGCCCGCTCTGCTGGCCGAGGCCCAACTCGGCGGCGGTCTCGGCGACGGGATCGGGAGACTGCGAGTTGGCCGCGAGGCCGCCCGCCTTGAGCCACAGTTCGTCGGCGATGCGGTAGAAGACCGTGTTACAGGAGACCTCGAGTGCCTGGGCGAGGGAGATCGGCCCGTAGCCCGCCGACTCGAAGTTGCGGAAGCGCTGCGACCCCACGGTGTAGTCCGCAGGGCAGTCGTAGGTTCCGTAGAGGTCGTAGCCCTCGCGTGCCGCGGCCGCCGTGGTCACGACCTTGAAGGTCGAGCCCGGTGGGAAGGTGCCCTGGACCGCGTTGGACGACAGCGCCTTGGTGCGCAGCAGGCGCTCGTAGTCCGTGGTGGAGATGCCCCCTACCCAGATCTTCGGGTCGTAGGTCGGGAAACTCGCCATGGCCAGGACCGCTCCGTTGCGGACATCCACCACCACGGCCGCCCCGGTGGGCGCCTTGTTGCCCTCGGAGCGCGCCTGCTTCACCGCTTCCTGCAGCGACTGCTCGACAACTGCCTGGAGGTGGGCGTCGATATGGGTGACCACGTAGTTCCCGGCAACCGGCTCGGACTCCGACACCGTGCCGGTAACCCTGCCGGCCTGGTCGATGGCCAGGGTGAGGATGCCGGGAACTCCCCTCAGGGCGGAGTCGTACTCCGCCTCGAGGCCATTGCGGCCGACGAGGTCGCGGGCGCGCAGGCGCGCGGGATCGGCCGAGTCGCCCTGCTCGTCGAGTTGCTCCTGCGACACCGGTCCGACGTAACCGAGCACGTGGGCGAGGTTCGCATCGAACGGTGCGGGGTACTCGCGCACGGCCTCGAGCTGTGCGGTCACGCCGGGGAACTCGTCTCGGCGCTCCATGATCTTCAGCGCGGTCTCGGGCGCGACATCCTTGGCGATCGGGACGGGCTGGTACGGCGAACCGTCCCAGCAGACCGGGAGCGGCGGCGCGCCCTCCGACCCGCACGGCATGAGCCGCTCACCGATGTCCTTCGGGTCCTTGCCGAGAGCGTCACCGAGGCGGAGGAGCACAGCATCGCCGTCGTCGGGCTCCCTCATGAGGACCGACCGATCGACGAAGACGACAAGGGAGGTTCGGTTGGCGACGAGGGGGCGGCCGCGCTGATCGAGGATGAGTCCGCGTACGGACGGGGTCAGCACCTCGCGGGTGGAGTTGCTGGCGGCCTGCGCGCGATACTCCTCGCCCGCCACGATCTGCAGGTAGAACAGTCGCGCCAGCAGGGTCCCCACGAGGGACACCAGCAGGACGCCGAGGACGATGAGCCGCAGGGTGGACCGCTCGCTCATCCCGCCCTCCTCACCTGCTCCTCGTTGCCGGCCCCCGCGCCACCACCGTACGGCGCCAGCACTCCCTGAGTCCTCCTAGCGGGGGAAGGCCTCCGGGAGGACCCGACGGCACAGCGCCCTGATGAAGGGGACCAGCGGCAGGGCCAGCAGGGCGGCGTACAGCGCCGAGGTAATGACCATCCACAGTACCTCGTCCCAGCGAATCCGGGGGTTGCCGAGGAGCCCGCCCAGCGCGGCCACGGCGATCACGGTGAGGGCGGCCGCGGCCGAGGTGAGGAGTGTGGTGAGGATCACGGGCCGGTCATCGGATTCGAACACCCGTCCGAGGGCATAGCCCACGACGGTGAGGGTGAGGGCGCCGACACCGATCGTGCCGGCGGCGGGGGGCGCTAGATCCAGGAGGAGCCCGGCGGCGAATCCCGCGGCTGAGCCGGTCACGGGCCCGAGGGCGAAGGCGATTCCCGCCACGACGACGAGGACCAGTCCGGGAGTCGCCCCGGGGAATGGCAGCGGGGCGAGCACGGTGACCTCGATGATGACGGCGCTCACGACGAGCAGGCCCACGAGGAGGAAGCGGCGCAGGTCCATCACGGCACCGCCGGGGAATCCGTGGGAGCTGCCGAGCTCGCGGCGTCCGTGGGTACGGGGCTGGTGGTGGGTACAGGGCTGGTGGTGGGGCTCGGGCTCGCCGTCGGGCTCGGGCTCGCGGTGGGCAGCGGAGCGCCGTCCAGCGGCTCGCGCGGATTGCGCTGGGAGGAATCGAGCACGACGCCCACGATGTCGAGGGTCGACATGTCGACCCAGGGTTCCAGGATCGCCATCCGGGTGAGCTGTCCCTGGGTGCCGCGGATCTCGGCGATGCGCCCGATAGGGATGCCCGGAGCGTAGGGCCTACCGGCCTCAGACCCGAAGGTCACGACCACATCGTCGATGTCGAGGGGCGCGAGGGGGTCAAGTGGCTGCATCTGGAGCACGTCCTGGCGCCCGGTGCCGGAGACGATGCCGATCTGCGAGGTTCCGGCCAGTCGTCCGCCGACGGAGGACGTGGCATCGATGATGAGGACGACCGTCGAGGTGAACGGACCGGCGGACACCACGCGGCCGACCAGGCCCTGCCCCGTGATCACCGACATATCGCGCTGCACTCCGTCGCGCTGTCCGACGTCGATGGTGACAGTCCAGGCGAATCCCTGGGCCGGCCCGACCGCGATCACCTGCGCGGGGACGGTCACGTAGTCATTGGCGCTTGCCAGGCCGTACAGCTCGTCGAGTGCGCGGGCGCGGTCGCGGTCGTACTCCATCGTCTCGAGTTCCGCGGTGAGTCGATCGCGTTCCGCTTCGAGTTGAGCAATCTGCGCGTCCTTCTCGCCGAGTTCCGAGAGTCCCTGGAAGAAGTCGGTCATGGGTGCCACGACTGTCGCCGTCGCGCGTTCGAGCGGCCCGAGGACCACCTCGCCGAGCGAACGCAGCGGACGCAGGGGCCCGGACTCGCTGCCGCGGAGGTCGAGCAGGATGAATGTCACGGAGATGAGGACGAGGATGGCGAGGACCACGCGACCGCGCTGGATGTCCCTCATGGTCTCGGTGGCGTCTCCGCCGGGCGCCTAGTGGCGGGGCTCGGAGATGAGGACCTGCTGGAGCGCCTCGAACTCCTCCACGCACTTGCCCGACCCCAGCGCCACGCAGTCCAGGGGGGCCTCGGCGACGATGATCGGCATCCCGGTCTCGTGCCGGAGGCGCTCGTCGAGGCCCTTGAGGAGGGCGCCACCCCCCGTGAGGACGATCCCCCGGTCCATGATGTCGCCGGAGAGCTCCGGCGGGGTCCGGTCGAGGGTCGTCTTGACGACGTCCACGATGGCGTTCACCGGCTCGTCGATGGCCCGCCGGATCTCCTCCGCCGTCACGATCACGGTCCGCGGGAGCCCGCTCACCAGGTCGCGCCCCCGGATCTCTGCGTGCGGCTCATCGGGCATCGGGAAGGCGCTGCCAATCGCGACCTTGATCTCTTCTGCGGTGCGCTCGCCGAGCAGCAGCGAGTACTCCTTCTTGATGTACTGAATGATCGCGTTGTCGAGTTCGTCGCCACCCACACGAATCGAGATTGACGTCACGATGCCACCGAGGGAGATGACGGCAACCTCCGTCGTGCCGCCACCGATGTCGACGACCATGTTGCCGGTGGGCTCGTGCACGGGCAGGTTCGCGCCGATCGCCGCAGCCATCGGCTCCTCGATGATGTACACCTTGCGTGCGCCTGCCGCGTAGCCGGCGTCCTTGACTGCGCGCTGCTCGACGCCGGTGATGCCCGAGGGCACGCAGATGACCAGGCGCGGCTTCGCCAGGTGACGGCGCCGGTGGACCTTCTGGATGAAGTAGCGCAGCATCCGCTCGGTCGTGTCGAAGTCGGCGATGACCCCGTCCTTCAGAGGGCGGATGGCCACGATGTTGCCCGGGGTGCGGCCGATCATCTTCTTGGCGTCGGCCCCCACCGCGAGGATGCCACCGGTGTTCTGGTTGATCGCGACGACGGACGGCTCGTTGAGGACGATGCCCCGGCCCCGCACGTACACCAGGGTGTTGGCGGTCCCGAGATCGACAGCCATGTCGCGGCCGACGAAGGACATCGTGTTGGACACGCCATCCGCCTTCCTTGGGGGGCGGACCGTGGGCCCGCGGAGGAACGTTCACCTATGGTACGGCCGACCCGGCCCAGCGCCGAATCAGCGCTTGTCACCAGCACCACGACGACTCGGAGTTATGCCTCTCCCAGCCTTTGCGCGCGGGCGATTTCACGCTCGCGCAGGGTCTCCTCCAGGCGTCTCGACACGCCTTCATCGACATCGAAGCCCAGGGCGAGCGGAACGGTGCCCCCGAGATCGGCTCGATAGTCATGGCCGCGACTCTCGAACTTGCCCGGACGAATGTTGGTGGCGAAGACCGTGTCGACGAGGACCTGCGCCCAGGTGATGCCGGGGAACCACACCATCCCCTCGGGGACGTTCCTCCCGCGCGGGCGCTGGGCCAGCCATCCCGGTCGCCGCCGGGAGATGCTCGGCTCGAAGCGCACGACCGGGTCGCCATCGTGCTCGAGGAACCAGACCCGCGGACGCGGCTGCGGGAGGGGATCGGGGATCTGATCGGGCCGGTCGATCGTGAGCGACTCCCCCGCCACGGCCTCGTGGAACGCCACCGAGGCCCGACCACCGGGGGTCCCCACCCACAGCGCTCCGTCGACGCCGTACGCATCGAGGTCGGCCGAGCCTCCGGGGATCGCCGCCTGCTGCACTCGGGCACCGAGGCTCTCGCCGTACAGGAGCAGTCGCGGGCGTCGCTCGCGGCCGGACAGTTCTTCCCGAATGCGATCGAGCAGCAGCTTCTGAGTGCGTGCCGCGAGTTCCACTCGGTCCAGCGACAGGAATGACGGAAGCAATCCGTAGCCGACGACGACAACGGCACTGTCACCGAGTGAAAGGATCTCGAGGATGTCGACGGGATTGGGATTGGCATAACCGCTGCCCGCGGGAGACTCCACGAGAAGATGCGCGCGATCGAAGCCACCGGTGCGATGCAACTCCGCGATCGCGAGCTCGACTCGCTCCTCGACGCTGTCCGCGGAGTCGATCCCGACGAACACGCGAACGCCACCGCGATGCGCAGGCCTGCCCGTGACGTACTCGATCGTCTCCGCGGGGACCACGTCCCCGACAAGGCGGGCGCCCTCCCGGCCCAGGGTGTCATGGGCGACCAGGGAGGCGGGGCTGCCGGACACGTGGGGATCGGCAGGAGGCTCGGAGAAGCCCTCATCGAGGGTCCGGCCGCCCCCCTCGAGGCGGCGGGAGACCCGGGGCAGCGCCGCGTTGCCTCCCACGACCGCGCCGGTGACCGCCGCTGCGACCGCCGCACTGCGCACGGCCCGGCGGGTCAGGCTCGGGCCCGGGCCACCGCGCACGCCCACGGCGCCCGCGGCCAGCCATGCCAGGCCGGCACCCTTCGTTCCGACGAGGCCGATGAACGCCGGGCGCACCTTCGCGGGCCACGGCACCAGCGTGGGACGCGATGCAATGTACGCCGCGCCGGCACCTGCCGCGGCGGCGATCGCCAGACGGGCTGCGATCCCGGCTCGGCCCAGCGCCATGGCTACGCCAGCCCGGGGAAGAAGAGCGCAATCTCACGCGCGGCAGACTCCGGTGAGTCCGAGCCGTGCGTCACGTTGTTCTGCGTCTCCGTGGCGAGGTCGCCGCGGATGGTTCCGGGGGCGGCGTTGACCGGGTTGGTTGCGCCCATCATCGTGCGCCACGACACGATTGCCTCGGGCCCTTCGATAACGGCCGCCACCAGGGGGGCAGACGTGATGAAGGCCACCAGATCCCCGAAGAAGGGCTTGTCGCGGTGCTCTCCGTAGTGCGCCTCGGCGACCTCCACGGTCAGCGTGCGCATCTCCAGGGCGACGATGCGGAAGCCCTTGCGCTCGATGCGGCCCAGCACCTCTCCGACGAGGCCCCGGGCGACGCCATCGGGCTTGACGAGTACCAGCGTGCGTTCGCTCACGTGCTCTCCTCGGGTGTGCGCCAACCGCGGGCAGAGGGCACCCGCGGGCGCACCGGGACCGTCGACTTCGCGAGGTCCCGGTGCCTATGAAACGGAACTGGGCCTATCGAATGGAACTGGACCTGCTGAATGACCCTGCAGCCTACTCCGCGCCCGCCGCGCGAGCCTCGTCCGCCTGTCGCCCGAGCCGGATGGCAACACCCCACAGGATCGCGAAGATCCCGCCCACGATGAGGAGCGGGGGCGCGAGTAGCCCGCAGGCGATGACGAGGGCCTGAAGCGCCCAACCCACCGGAATGGCCCACGGCCGCGTCACGTAGCGGGCCACGACGACGAGGGCGAGGGCGAGCGCGACGCCCCCGGCAATCGCCAGCCAGGCGGGCACGGAAACGGTGCCCACCACCGCGACAACGGGGATGGCGAGGATCACGACGATGGCTTCGAGGGCAAGGACCGATCCGCCGAGGACCCTCACTCGCGACCCCCCGACAGCAGGACCCTCGCCTGCCCTGCCGTGACCACGCTGCCCGTGACCAGTACCCCGGACGCGGCGTAGGTATCCGCTTCCTCTGCGAGCCGGATCCCCGCATCGATGGCGTCGTCCAGGCGCAGGCACACCTCCACGCGCTCCTCCCCGAACACCTCGATGGCGAGGGCGGCCAGTTGGTCCACGGGCATGCGGCGCGGAGACGTGGTCTCCGACACGACAATCTGATCGAGAGCGGGTTCGAGCGCCTCGAGGATCCCGGCGACGTCCTTGTCCGCCAGGATCGCGACCACGCCCACGAGGTGCGAGAAGGCGAAGGAGTCGCCCAGCGCGTCCGCGAGCGCCCGGGCACCCGCCGGGTTGTGGGCGGCGTCCACGATGACGGTCGGTCCGCTTCGCACGATCTCCAGCCGCCCCGGCGACGTGACGGTGGAGAAGCCCTCGCGGACGGCATCCGCGTCCAGGGCAAGCGCACCCCCGCCGAGGAACGCCTCGACCGCGGCCAGTGCCACCGCGGCGTTGTCCGCCTGGAAGGAGCCGAAGAGCGGGACGAATACCTCGTCGTAGGCAGCCGCGAGGCCGCGCAGGTTGAGCACCTGTCCGCCAACGGCCACGACTCGATCCTCGACCCAGAAGTCAGCGCCCTGCCACGCCGTAGTGGCGCGCATCTCGAGGGCTCGATCGCGGATGACCTCCTCTGCGCCGGGCTGCTGGCGGCCGCAGACGACGAAGGCGTCCTCCTTGATGATGCCCGCCTTCTCCGCCGCGATGAGCTCGATCGTGTCGCCGAGGTACTCGGCGTGGTCCATGTCGACCGTCGTGATCACGCACACCTGCGGGGTGGCCACGGATGTGGCATCCCAGGTCCCGCCGAGTCCCACCTCCATGACCGCGACGTCCACGGGCGCATCGGCGAAGGCGGCATACGCCATGGCGGTCATGGTCTCGAAGAACGTGACCGGAGATCCCCCCTCGCTCTCAGATCGCTCATCGACAGCCGCGATGTAGGGAGCGATGTCCCGGGCCACGTCGAGGAATGCCTCCACCGAGATCGGCTCGCCGTCGATCTCGATGCGCTC
>JAPOJD010000136.1 GCA_029978585.1 Actinomycetota bacterium | reverse complement strand
GGGCGATGCAGGACAACTTCCCCCGCGAGAACCCCGTCTTCATGATGGTCGACTCCGGTGCCCGGGGTAACTTCATGCAGGTACGTCAGATCGCCGGCATGCGCGGCCTAGTGGCCAACCCGAAGGGCGAGATCATCCCCCGCCCCATCAAGTCGAATTTCCGCGAGGGCCTGTCGGTGCTCGAGTACTTCATCTCGACCCACGGTGCCCGCAAGGGCCTCGCCGACACCGCGCTGCGCACCGCGGACTCCGGGTACCTCACCCGCCGTCTGGTGGACGTGTCGCAGGACGTCATCGTTCGCGAGGTGGATTGCGGCACCGACCGTGGCCTCGCGGTGACCATCGCCGAGCCCGGCGACGGCGGGCTGCGCCTGCTGGACAATCTCGACACCGCGGTGGCGACCCGAGTCCTCGCCCGTGATGTCGAGGTGGACGGCCGCGTCGTCGCGGCCGCGGGGGCGGACCTGGACTTGGAGGTCCTCGAGCGGATCGCGGAGGCGGGAGTCGACGAGATCCGCGTGCGGTCGGTCCTCACCTGCGAGAGCAAGGTGGGCACCTGTGGCATGTGCTACGGGCGTTCCCTGGCGACCGGCAAGCTCGTGGACGTCGGCGAGGCCATCGGCATCATCGCGGCCCAGTCCATCGGCGAGCCCGGCACCCAGCTCACGATGCGCACCTTCCACACCGGCGGCGTCGCCGGCGAGGACATCACGCACGGTCTTCCCCGCGTCGTGGAGCTCTTCGAGGCGCGTACCCCCAAGGGCGTCGCTCCCATCAGCGAGGTCGCCGGCCGCGTGCGCATCGAGGAGTCCGACAAGGCCCGCAAGGTTGTCGTCGTCCCCGATGACGGGTCGGAGGAGATCGCCTACACGGTCTCCAAGCGCGTTCGGCTGCTCGTCGAGGACGGCAGTCATGTCGGCGTCGGTGAGCAGCTCACGGTCGGCGCGGTGGACCCCAAGCAGGTGCTGCGCATCCTCGGCCAGCGGCAGGTCCAGTTGCACCTGGTCGACCAGGTGCAGGAGGTCTACCGCTCCCAGGGCGTGTCGATCCACGACAAGCACATCGAGGTGATCGTTCGCCAGATGCTCAAGCGGGTGACGATCATCGACTCCGGCGACTCGGACTTCCTCACCGGCGAACTCGTCGAGCGGGGCCTGTTCGAGGCGGAGAACCGTCGCGTCGTGGCCGAGGGCGGGACCCCCGCTGCCGGCCGGCCCGAGCTCATGGGGATCACGAAGGCGTCACTGGCCACCGAGTCGTGGCTGTCCGCGGCCTCCTTCCAGGAGACCACGCGGGTGCTCACCGACGCTGCCATCCACGCGAAGAGCGACCCCCTGCTCGGCCTGAAGGAGAACGTCATCCTCGGCAAGCTCATCCCGGCGGGCACCGGCATGCCGGTGTACCGCAACGTGCGGGTGGAGCCCACGGAGGAGGCCAAGGCCGCGATGTACGCGAGCTTCACCGGATACGACGACTTCGACTACGCCGGGTTCGGCTCGGTCTCCGGGCCGGCCGTCCCGCTGGAGGAGTTCGACTACGGCGGCTACTCCCGCTAGTCCACCACTCAGTTCGCCGCGCGCCCGGCACCCCGATTCGGGGTGCCGGGCGCGAGTGCTTCCCATGGACACCGCGCGTGGATCAGCACGTCGCGCGTAGGGTGCTTCCATGAGCGCCGAGATCCCGGACAGTCCCCAGTCGACGAGCGGCAGTGAGGTCCCGGGCGGCAGTGGGGTCCCGGACAGTCCCCAGTCCACGAGCGGCAGTGAGGTCCCGGGCGGCAGTGAGGTCCCGGGCGGCAGTGAGAACGCCCCTGTGACCCCCGAGGTGCCGGACGCCGAGGGTGTCGGCGCGCCCCAAACGCCGCCCCCCGCCGCCGAGGAGCATCCCACCCAGGTCCTGCCGGAACCCCCTCGCGCGACGTACGCGCCGCCACCGGTCTGGCCCCCGCCGGGCGCCCCCGCTCCCACGGGCTACCCGGCCGCCCCGCCGGCGTACCCGACGACGGCGTATCCGCCCGCCCCGGAGGGGTACCCGCCGGCCGCACTAGCCGCGTACCCGGGCTACCCGGTCTCCTACGCCCCCGTCTACCCCCCGTCTCCGCGCACCTCGACCAACGCGATCGTGGGCCTCGTCCTCGCGATCCTGTCGTGGGCCATCTGCCCGATCGTCCCCGCGATCATTGCCCTCTTCCTCGCCCACTCGTCCTCGCGCGAGATCGAGGAGTCGGGGGGCACCGTGGGAGGGGATGGCCTCAACACGGCCACCCGGATCATCTCCTGGATCAACATCGCCGCCTGGGGGGCGGCCCTCCTCATCTTCGCGGCCTTCACCCTGATGTTCGTGATCCTCGGCCTGGCCACGTCTCCCTGACCGCGGTGGTGCCCCGATCCGAGGTGCCCTGAGCGGGCCCGACCCCCGATTTGGACCCCTCGGGCCAGTCGGGTAGCCTCTTCCCTTGTGCCCGGGGCCCGTCCCCGGGTGCCCGCGTGCGCCGGGCCGCCGCAAGGCGACCGGACCCGGTCTCCCGTCTGCGATCTTGTCGGTCGCCATCCCTGCGGGGATTGCGACACACCCGACCGCGGGTGCGGGATGAATCGGTAAAAACGGACATGCGGACGCTCGTTCAACGCACGGAGTTCAACGCACGGACCGTCGCTCACCGCACGAAACGGAGATGCAGTGCCCACGATCCAGCAGCTGGTCCGCAAGGGCCGGCAGGACAAGATCGCGAAGAACAAGACGCCGGCCCTCAAGGGCAGCCCGCAGCGGCGCGGCGTCTGCACCCGCGTCTACACGACAACCCCCAAGAAGCCGAACTCCGCCCTGCGCAAGGTCGCCCGTGTGCGCCTGTCGTCGGGCGTCGAGGTCACGGCCTACATCCCCGGCGTCGGGCACAACCTCCAGGAGCACTCGATCGTGCTGGTGCGCGGCGGCCGCGTGAAGGACCTCCCCGGGGTCCGCTACAAGATCATCCGCGGCGCCCTCGACACGCAGGGCGTGAAGAACCGCAAGCAGGCGCGCTCGCGCTACGGAGCGAAGAAGGAGAAGGGCTGATGCCGCGCAAGGGGCCCGCGGGCAAGCGGCCGGTCATCATCGACCCCGTCTACAGCTCGCCCATCGTCACCCAGCTGATCAACAAGATCCTGCTCAGCGGCAAGCGGTCCACGGCCGAGAGCATCGTGTACGGCGCCCTCGAGGGTTGCCGCGACAAGACGGGCACAGACCCGGTGGCGACGCTCAAGCGCGCCCTCGACAACGTCAAGCCCACCCTTGAGGTGCGCTCCCGCCGAGTGGGTGGAGCGACGTACCAGGTCCCCGTCGAGGTCAAGCCCGGTCGCAGCACCACGCTGGCCCTGCGCTGGCTGGTGGGCTACTCCCGGCAGCGTCGTGAGAAGACCATGACCGAGCGGCTCATGAACGAGATCCTCGACGCCTCGAACGGCCTGGGCGCCAGCGTCAAGAAGCGCGAGGACACCCACAAGATGGCCGAGTCCAACAAGGCTTTCGCCAACTACCGCTGGTAGGCGGCACACCAAAGAGCACCTCGAAGACAGACGACGAGAGACGACGGAAGGTTCGACAGTGGCTATCGCGACCGGCATCGATCTGGCCAAGGTCCGCAATATCGGGATCATGGCCCACATCGACGCGGGCAAGACCACGACGACGGAGCGCATCCTCTTCTACACCGGCATCAACTACAAAATCGGTGAGGTTCACGAGGGCGCGGCGACGATGGACTGGATGGAGCAGGAGCAGGAGCGCGGAATCACGATCACGTCGGCCGCGACGACCTGCGAATGGAAGGGCCACCAGATCAACATCATCGACACCCCCGGTCACGTGGACTTCACGGTGGAGGTCGAGCGGTCCCTGCGTGTCCTCGACGGTGCGGTAGCGGTCTTCGACGGGGTCGCCGGCGTCGAGCCCCAGTCCGAGACCGTGTGGCGCCAGGCCGACCGCTACAAGGTCCCCCGGATCTGCTTCGTCAACAAGCTCGACCGCGTCGGGGCGGAGTTCCACCGCTGCGTCGACATGATCGTCAGCCGCCTCAACGCCACCCCGCTGGTCCTCCAGATCCCCATCGGGGCCGAGGGCGACTTCAAAGGCGTCATCGATCTCGTCCGCATGCGCGCTCTCGTGTGGCCCGGGGAGACCCAGAAGGGCGAGGACTACATCGTCGAGGAGATCCCCGCGTCTCACGCCGAGGCCGCGCAGGAGTGGCGTGACCGCCTGCTCGAGACCATCGCCGAGGCAGACGACGCCATGATGGAGAAGTACCTCGAGGGCGTGGAGCCGTCGGTCGATGAGCTCGAGGCGGCCATCCGGCGCGCGACGATTGCCGACAAGCTCACCCCCGTCCTGTGCGGCTCGGCGTTCAAGAACAAGGGCGTCCAGCCGATGCTCGACGCCGTTGTCGCCTACCTCCCCTCCCCCCTCGACGTGGCGGCAATCGAGGGCCACGCTCCGGGCAAGGAGGAGGAGGTCATCGAGCGCAAGCCGTCTGAGGCCGAGCCCTTCTCGGGACTCGCGTTCAAGATCATGAGCGACCCGCACCTGGGCAAGCTCACCTACGTCCGCATCTACTCCGGCGTGCTGGAGTCCGGCTCCGCGGTGCTCAACAGTGTCAAGGACCGCAAGGAGCGCATCGGCAAGATCTACCGGATGCACGCCAATAAGCGCGAGGAGATCCCCAGCGCCGGCGCCGGGCAGATCGTGGCCGTCATGGGCCTCAAGGACACCACGACCGGCGAGACCATCTGCGACCCCGCCAAGCCCGTCGTCCTGGAGTCGATGACCTTCCCCGCTCCGGTCATCTCGGTGGCCATCGAGCCGAAGACGAAGAGCGACCAGGAGAAGCTGTCGACCGCCATCCAGCGCCTCGCGGAGGAGGACCCGACCTTCCAGGTCCGCACGGACGAGGAGACCGGGCAGACGATCATCTCGGGCATGGGCGAGCTGCACCTCGAGGTGCTCGTCGACCGGATGCGCCGGGAGTTCAAGGTCGAGGCCAACGTGGGCAAGCCCCAGGTTGCCTACCGCGAGACGGTCACCAAGGCCGTCGACAAGGTCGAGTACACCCACAAGAAGCAGACCGGCGGCTCCGGACAGTACGCCCGCGTCATCATCTCCCTGGAGCCGACGGGCGGCGCCGACGGCGGCTACGAGTTCTCCAACAAGGTGACCGGCGGCCGCGTCCCGCGCGAGTACATCACCTCGGTCGACGCAGGCTGCCAGGAGGCCATGGAGTACGGCGTACTGGCCGGCTACCCCATGGTCGATCTCAAGGTGACGCTGCTGGACGGGCAGTACCACGAGGTCGACTCCTCGGAGTTGGCGTTCAAGATCGCCGGCTCGATGGCCTTCAAGGAGGCCGCCCGCAAGGCCAACCCCGTCCTGCTGGAGCCGATGATGGCCGTTGAGGTCATCACGCCCGAGGACTTCATGGGCGACGTCATCGGCGACCTCAACTCCCGCCGTGGCCAGATCCAGGCCATGGATGAGCGTGCGGGGGCGCGCGTAGTGCGCGCCCTGGTGCCGCTCTCCGAGATGTTCGGTTACGTGGGCGATCTGCGCAGCAGGACCCAGGGCCGAGCGAGTTACACCATGCAGTTCGACTCCTACGCCCAGGTTCCGCAGAACGTGGCAACGGAGATCATCGCGAAAGCTCGCGGCGAATAGTCGCGGATCGAAGAACAACGAATAAACCAAGACAAGCACCCCGATCCGCGACAGCCGGACGGACCGAAACGAAGAGGAGCCCACCGTGGCGAAGGCGAAGTTCGAGCGGACCAAGCCGCACGTGAACATCGGCACCATCGGGCACATCGACCATGGCAAGACGACGCTGACCGCGGCG
>JAPOJD010000083.1 GCA_029978585.1 Actinomycetota bacterium | reverse complement strand
GGGGTCGGGGGCACCTCGGGCGATCGACGTCCGAACATGCGGCCAATCCAGGGCAGGAGCTCGCCGGCCCGTGGCGTCCCCGGGCGTCGTGCCCGTAGGCTGGTCAGGACGACGCCCTCGGCAGGAGGGACCATGGGGCTTTGGCAGCGATTCACGATGATCTTCAAGTCCAAGGCGAACAAGGCTCTGGACAAGGCTGAGGATCCGCGCGAGACCCTGGACTACTCCTATGAGAAGCAGTTGGAACTCCTGCAGAAGGTCCGGCGGGGGGTGGCCGACGTCGCCACCAGCCGCAAGCGCATCGAATTGCAGATCGCGAGCCTCGACCAGCAGACCGCGAAGCTCCAGGAGCAGGCGAAGGCGGCACTCGCCGGTGGCCGCGAGGACCTTGCCCGTGAGGCCCTGACGCGCAAGAGCGGGCTGCAGAACCAGATCGCCGACCTCCAGGTCCAGCTCGCGCAGCTCCAGGACCAGGAGGACAAGCTCGTGGCCGCCTCGCAGCAATTGCAGGCGAAGGTCGAGGCCTTCCGGACCAAGAAGGAGACCATCAAGGCCACATACTCGGCAGCCGAGGCCCAGACCAAGATCAACGAGGCCTTCGCGGGCATCTCGGACGAGCTCGGCGACGTCGGCCTTGCCGTGCAGCGTGCCGAGGACAAGACGGCTCAAATGCAGGCCCGCGCGGGGGCGATCGATGAACTCGTGGCGTCGGGCGCGTTGGAGGATGTCTCCAACGTGGGCAAGGACAACCTGACGCTCGAGTTGGAGCGCATGGCCAACCAGTCGCAGGTCGACAACGATCTCGCCGCCCTCCGCCTCGAGCTCGGCACAGCGGAGAAGCCCGCCATCGAGCAGGACAAGGCCTGAGGGGGCTCGCCTCCCAACATGGCACGCACGCGATTTGGAGTCGATCGCGGCCTGACAGCCCGGATGTTCCTCACGATGTTCGGGCTGGGCCTGCTCTACGTCATCCTGGCCGCGGCCCTGTACGCGCTGGGCTTCAGCGCGATCCTGGTGCTCGGGATCAGCGGCGCATTGCTCTTCGCCCAGTGGTGGTTCTCCGACTCCCTGGCCATGTCCGCGATGCGGGCGCACGTCGTCACTCCCGAGCAGGCGCCCCAATTGCATGCGCTGGTGGATCGCCTGTGCGCCATGGCCGATATGGAGAAGCCGCGGGTTGCCATCGCCGACAGCGAGGCGCCCAATGCTTTCGCAACCGGACGGACGTCCAAGCGATCGGTGATCGTGGTGACAACCGGCTTGCTGCGGCGACTGGATCGCGACGAGCTCGAGGGCGTGCTCGCCCATGAGTTGTCGCACGTCGCCCACCGTGACGTCACCGTCATGACCATCGCGTCCTTCACGGCGATCCTCGCCGGATTCATGGTGCGCTCGGCCATGTGGGGATCCATGGTCAGGGACCGTCGTGACAGCAACACGTTCCTCGTCTTCGCGGCCGTGATGCTCGTGAGCGTCCTGGTCTACTTCGTCTCCTTCCTCCTCATTCGCGCGCTTTCCCGCTACCGCGAACTCGGTGCGGACCGGGGAGCGGCGTACGTCACCGGACGCCCCACGGCGCTCGCGAACGCGTTGCAGAAGGTGTCGGGGGAGATGGCGGCCATCCCCACCCGTGACCTCCGTCAGATGGAGCCGATCAGTTCGTTCGCCTTCGTGCCCGCCTTCGCCCGGGGTCGCGGGGGCTTCGGGCTCGAGACGCTCTTCTCGACTCACCCGCCCCTGCAGAAGCGCCTCGAGCAGCTCGCGCGCATCGCCGCCGAACTCGGCCAGCGCTGATGGCGCTGCTCTGATGGGGTTCCTCGACGGGTTGCTCGGCCGCCGGAAGCCGACCCGCCCCAACCTCGATGCGCTCTTCGCACTGCCGACGGCGGCCATCTCGCTTCAGGTATCGCTGGATCTCATGCCCACCGGCCAGGGCGCGGTCGCGTTCCGGGCTGCTGAAGGGCGCGCCTTCGCCGATGTGGAGGCCGAGGTCACGGCACTGCTCGAAGCGGGCGGCGGCCCGAGAGTGCGCCTCGAGAGCGACTCCTACGGCTACACCTGGCTCGTCGTGTCCACCGATCCACCGGACCTCTCGGCCGTGGTGACCGACCTGCACGCCGTCAACGTCACCCTCACCGAGAACGGCTTCGGACCGCAACTGCTGTGCACTCTCGTCCCCTTCCGCGACCCCCGGGGGGGCCTCGTGGCGCTGGTGTACCTGTACAAGCGCGGCACCTTCTACCCGTTTGCCCCCCAGGGCAGCGATCCCCAGGGCAGCGATCCCCACGGGAACCAGCGGCGGGACTCGGTGCGCGAACTCCATGTCCGGGACCTGCTGCGCGGGGAGATCCCATGGGAGGAGGACCTGTCGCGCTGGTTCCCGGTCTGGGGTGCTCCCGGAACGACCTAGGCCGCCCAGCGGTGGCGACCCACGGGGATTCCCTGCGACAGTGGCAGGGTGGAGGGCATCGGAGCAGCGCGCGTCCTCCGCGTGAGGTGCCTCATCCTGGCGATCGCGCTGGCGTGCCTCCTTCCCCTCGCCGCCGCGCCCCCGTCCCTCGCGGCCGAGGATCGAGCGCAACTGCGGGCGATGATCTCCGACTCCCGGACCGATCTCCGGGCGACGGCTGCGGCGCTTGACGGGCTGACGAAGGTCGACAGGCGCGTCGTACGCCCGCAGATCGAGCGCCTGCGCGCGGACGCGACCAAGGCATCGGATGCACTCAGCGCCGCGAGGGGGCAGGCGGAACTCACCCGGGTGGGCTCGCAGGTTCGGCGACTGTCCTCGCGGTCGAAGGGGCTCCTCGAGGCCACGCTCTCGGGGTCCCAGGCCCTGTCGGACCTCGCCGTGACGCGCCAGCGGGCCGCTGACCTGCTCGCGTCGTGGCTGAGCGGGTCGCTGCCGACAGCCGACTACCTGCGGGCGCAGTCCCAGTGGGCGCTCGCGGGGGCGCACGCGACTCGCGACCATGAACGCGCCCTGGCGGCGATCCGGACGCTGACGCCTCCTCCGGCATCGACAGCGCCGGAGGCCATCCGACTGGCCCGCGCCGGGAAGACGCCCGCGGCGGTCCCCGGCATGACTCCGGTCCCGGGCGGCTGCGCCTTGCCGGACGCCGACCCGGCGACCTACCTCGGCCGCGCGCGCGAGCCCGGCCTGCACCTGTGGACTTCCGACGCGCAGGTGGCGGCGGCGCGGGCCCGACTGCAATCGCCGTCGCCGACGCTCGCCTCGGCGCAGAAGAGGGTGGTGGCTCTCGCCTCCGAACTCGCGAAGCAGCCGGCGGATCCCACATCCGGCGGCGACCTCACCACTCGGGCGCTGCGCATCGGGTACGCCTGGCTTTCGACGCAGCGCCCGGAGTTCGCCGCAGCCATGCGGGCCGATGTCGCGGCCGTGTCCCGTTCCGGGGTTCCCGTCCAGGATCTGCCGGACGAGGCGAAGATCGCATTGGCGACCGCGACGAATGTGGACTGGCTGTCGCCGGGAGCGGATCCCTCGCTAGCGCAGGAGCTCCGCAGGGCTCGCGAGGTCATCCTCGTGCGATCCCTCGGCCAGATCTCCTGCGCGATCGCGCTAAAAGAGGATGTCCTCTACGCCTACCTCAACAAGGCCGTCGTCGTGGCAGGGTCGGCGACCACGGCGGCGCTGGCCGTGGCCGCAGAGCATCCCGCGGCAGCCGCAGCGCTGGTGGCGGCGGCCGTGCGCATGGGCAAGGGAGGGCTCGCTGCCCTCGCCGCCGACGGCGGCACCCCCGAAGGGCCGACGTACTGGAACTTCCAGACCGTTCCTCTTGCGGGCATGCTCTCCTCGCTCGATTCCGTCCTCGGCGGCCGCGCGCTCCCGGGTGTCCCGGACTTCCGGCGTACCGGCGTCTTCGCCTTCCTGGCACCGTCGACCGGGGGACAGGTCACGCGGTACTCCGACACCGACACGGGTGAATTGCGCTGCACCCTTCCCGCCTGGATCGCCGGTCGCTGGGGCGGTGCCGAGGCGACCGCGGTGGCCCTGGCCGGCCGCATCCGCCTCGGGGTCGAGCTTCTGTGGTGGCCCACCGAGACCACGACCCCGGCGACACAGACCTCACAAGTCTTCCCGTCAACGGGCCTCGCCGTCGTGCACGCCGGATCCGTGACCGCGTGGCTTAAGGGCCAGGCGCCGCTCACGGCCCACACCCAGTTGGATGCGGGCACGGTGGGCCTGTCCCTGGGGGACGTGGAGTTCACCATGGACCCGGGGTACGGGCCGAAGATCGACTACCCGGGCTACTCCGATAACGCGCCGGGGGGCCGGAGGTGGACGTACGCCCAGACCCAGCCTCGCTGGCACAGCACCGTGCGCGTGGGCCCCGGGCTGGGTCAGACGGTGGGCGCCACGGCAGCGGTTGCCGGGGGCGCATCCTCCGCGTCGGTAGACCTGTCGTCTGTCCTGCCAGGCGTCTCGCGTGCCTCCCGTGCAGTCGAGGTGACGACCCAGGGGATGACGGTGCGCGATGTCATGTCGGCGAGCAAGGCGCAGGAGTTCCACTGGGGATGGATGACCGATGCGCAGGTCACGATCTCCGGGTCCTCGGCCACCCTGTCCAAGGGCGGGCGCGTCGTCACGATCACCTGGTCGGGACTTCCCCCGGGCTCAAGCGTGAGCATCGTCGAGGTGCCCAGCGATCTTCGCTACCTCACCGGATCGCGAACGGTTCTGCTGTCGGTGAATATCCCGCCGACGAAGTCACTGGATGTCAGCGCACACGTCGCATGGTCGTAGCGGTCGCATCCTCGGCAACGGCTCAGTCGCGCGCTCCCACACCGGGCAGGGCCAGCATGCGGTCCAGGGCGACCCTGGCCCAATGGGCGGTGTCCTCATCCACCGTGATGCGGTTCACGACGCGGCCCTCGACGAGGTTCTCCAGGGCCCACACCAGGTGCGGGAGGTCGATGCGGTTCATGGTCGAGCAGAAGCACACGTCGCGATCGAGGAACACCACCGTCTTGTCGGGGTGGCGCAATGCCAGCCTGCGCACGAGGTTGAGTTCGGTGCCCACCGCCCAGGAACTTCCGGGCGGGGCATCCGCGATCGCCTTGATGATGAACTCCGTGGACCCGACGAGGTCCGCGCTCTCCACCACCTCGTAGCGGCACTCGGGATGGACCAGCACCGTGACACCCGGCACCCGCTCACGCACGTCATCGACGCTCTCGGCGGTGAAGCGGCCGTGGACCGAGCAGTGCCCGCGCCACAGGATCATCCGCGCGTCGCGCAGTTGGTCGGGCGTGAGGGTCGCTCGATGCGGATCCCACACGACGCAGTCATCGAGCGACAGTCCGAGGTCCCGCACGGCGGTGTTGCGGCCGAGGTGCTGATCGGGCAGGAAGAGCACGCGCTCGCCGCGCTCGAAGGCCCATTCGAGGGACCGGCGCGCGTTGCTCGATGTGCAGATGGCCCCGTTGTGGCGACCGGTGAAGGCCTTGATGTCCGCGGCGGAGTTCATGTACGTGATGGGGATGGTCGAACTGTCCAGTCCGGCGGCGCTGATGGCTTCCCACGCGGCCTCGACCTGGGCGAGCGCGGCCATGTCGGCCATCGAGCAGCCGGCCGCGAGATCAGGGAGGATCACCTGCTGGTGATCGGCCGTGAGGATGTCGGCGCTCTCGGCCATGAAGTGGACTCCGCAGAAGACGATGAACTCTGCTTCAGGATGGGCTGCCGCCTGCTGCGACAGCTTGAAGGAGTCACCTGTGGTGTCCGCGAACTGAATGACCTCGTCGCGCTGATAGTGGTGTCCCAGGACGTAGAGCCGGTCGCCCAGCGCCGCCTTGGCGGTGGCAACCCTGTCCACCAGGCCGGGGTCGGAGGCAGGAGGCAGGGCGCCGGGGCATTCCACTCCCCGCTCGCTGTCGGGGTCCGCGCCATGCCCGAGCAGCAGGAGTGCCAGTGGTGTCGCGTCAGGCTCGGTGAAGGCCATGCCGCCATTGTCCCAGGGACCCACCGGCCGTGGCGCGTCGCCGCCCGCGCGGTGGCCGTGCCCGGATCCCTGTGCCATGCTGAAGACGCGCACATCGGGAATGCCAGGCTCCCGCGTCACGTTGGCTACGGGGACCGAGGTGGTTCTCGGACAGAGGGTGGTTCGCACCCGTTCATGAGGAGGCAGACATGACCGCGGAGACGACGACGGGCGACGGAGTACTTCTCACCGATGCCGCTGCGTCCAAGGTGAAGGCCCTGCTCGAGGCGGAGGGTCGCGAAGACCTCACCCTGAGGATCGCGGTTCAGCCCGGCGGTTGCTCGGGTCTGCGCTACCAGCTCTTCTTCGATGACCGCTCGCTCGACGGTGACGTGATAAAGGACTTCGAGGGCGTCGGCGTGGTCACCGATCGCATGAGCGCCCCCTACCTCTCCGGCGCCACCATCGACTTCGTCGACACCATCGAGAAGCAGGGCTTCACGATCGACAACCCCAACGCCACGGGCTCCTGCGCCTGCGGCGACTCGTTCCACTGACGCGACGTTCCACTGAGGCGAGGTTCCGCGGACGCGCCCTCGCGTGGGGGCCCCGGGCTGCCGATCCTTGACCGGGGTGGGATGCCGGTAAGGTCCGACCGTGTCCATCATCGTGACGGGTTCGATCGCAACCGACCACCTGATGACCTTCCCCGGGCGGTTCTCGGACTCGCTCGTCGCCGACAAGCTCGACCGGGTGTCCCTGTCGTTCCTTGTCGACTCCCTCGAGGTACGCAGGGGCGGCGTGGCCGCGAACATCTGCTTCGGCCTCGGGTGCCTTGGCCTGCGTCCCGTGCTCGTTGATGCCGTGGGGGCCGACTTCGACGACTATCGCTCGTGGCTGGAGCGCCATGGCGTCGACACGGCCTCCGTCCACGTCAGCGACGTCCACCACACCGCCCGCTTCGTGTGCACGACTGACCTGGACGCCAACCAACTGGCGTCGTTCTATCCCGGTGCCATGAGCGAAGCCCGCGAGATCGAACTCAGCCCCGTGGTGGTGCGTGTCGGCGAACCCGAGGTGGTGATCATCGGCCCGTCCGATCCGGAGGCCATGGTGCGCCACACGGACGAGTGCCGTGAGCGCGGATTCCCGTTCGCCGCTGATCCCTCCCAGCAGTTGGCCCGAATGGACGGCGATGAAATTCGCCTCCTCGTCGATGGCGCGGCGTACCTCTTCACGAATGAGTACGAGGCGGCCTTGACGGAGCAGAAGACCGGCTGGTCGGCCGACGAGATCCTGTCGCGGGTGGGCTGCCGCGTCACCACGCTCGGCCCGCAGGGAGCCCGGGTTGAACGCAAGGGCCAGCCCGAAGTGATCGTCGGCTGCCCTCGGGAAGAGGCGAAGGTCGACCCCACCGGGGTGGGGGACGCATTTCGGGCCGGGTACGTCGCCGGCCTGGCCTGGGGGCTTTCCGACGAGCGCTGCGCGCAGGTCGGATCCATGCTCGCCACCTACGTCATCGAGACGGTGGGGACCCAGGAGTACGACCTCGGCCGGCAGCGTTTCCTGGATCGGATTGCCGAGGCCTACGGCGACGAGGCGGCCGCCGACATCTCCGAGCACCTCAGCTGCCCGATGCCGTGACGCCTGGGCGGGTCCCCGCGTGCGCGTGGGACTTCCCCGATCCGGCGGATGCCCCACCGGGGCAGGACCTCGTCGTACTGGGGGCGGACCTTGCGCCCGGGACCCTCGTGGAGGCTTACTCCCGCGGGCTGTTCCCCATGGAGGTGGATGACCACGGCACCCTCGGCTGGTGGTCCCCGGACCCTCGCGGGGTGCTGCCCCTCGACGGCCTGCACATGAGTCGCTCGCTGCGTCGGTCCGCGCGGCACTACTCCACGAGCGTCGACTCCGCGTTCGACGCGGTCATGCAGGGATGCGCTGAGAAGCGACCCGACGCCTGGATCACCGCGCAGTTCCGGGAGGCGTACGGCGAGCTGCACCGGCTTGGCTGGGCCCATTCCTTCGAGGTGTGGGACGACGATGGTGCGCTCGTCGGCGGGCTGTACGGAGTGGAGATCGGCGGTCTGTTCGCGGGGGAGTCGATGTTCCACCGCGCCCGCGACGCGTCGAAAGTGGCCCTTGCCGCGGCAGTAGCGGCCCTGGGGGGCTCTCCGGCAGCGGCCGAGGGGCGGCTGTTCGACGTCCAGTGGCGTACGCCGCACCTCGCCAGTCTCGGAGTCGTGGAGGTCTCGCGTGCGGACTACCTTGCGCGCCTGAACTCGGCGCTGCGCCTCGCTCCGCGCCTGTCAGATCACGGACGGGGGATCACGGGACGCGCACGAAGTACGTGATGGCGCCGTCGCTCTCCGGCTCCGAGCCGAGGAACTCCACGCGCTTCATCTCGCACCACGCCGGGATATCGGACGCCGCGCCCGGATCGGTGCACACGACGGCGATGACGGTGCCGCTTGCGGCCGCCTTCGCCGCCCGGGCCACCGAGACCACCGGCATCGGACAGCGATGTCCGCGCTCGTTGAGCCGGATGTCGGCCTTCACGGTCGGCCCTCCTCCGGATCGTCGTCGGGTGCCCCAACCCATGCCCGCGCTTTCGCGACCACTCCGGGGAGGGTAGCGAGGAAGCCGTCGATCGTCTCATCGGTGACGCCGAAGGGCAGGGACACCCGGACATTGCCCTGGGTGAGGACGCCCATGGCCGCCAGGACATGGCTGGGGCGTCGCGTGTCGGCCACGCACGAGGAGCCGCTGGAGATGGCATATCCGGCTCGGTCGAGTTCGAGCACGAGGGTCTCGCCGTCGACGTACAGACAGGAGAACGCCGTGAGGTACGGCAGCCTCGCCACGGGGTCCCCGAGCAGGGCGACGTCGGGCACCTCAGCGGCCGTCGTCTCGCGAATGCGTTCGGTGAGGGCTCTGGCTCGTAACGCATCGGAGGAGCGGGCGCCCTGCGCCCACTCCAGGCCGCGGGCGGACGCACCGGCCAGGGGGATGCTCACCGGGCCGGAATCGCCGATGCGACGGCCGTCTCCAGAGGGACCGCGCCACCGGGTACCGGGCCGCACCGCGATGACGCCCATTCCAGACGGACCGCCCCACGTGCAGGAGTGGGCGACCAGGAGGTCCCATGCGGGC
>JAPOJD010000244.1 GCA_029978585.1 Actinomycetota bacterium | reverse complement strand
GGCGTCGACACGGTCGTACCAAATGTCGATCTCCTTCATGGCGGCGTACTCCGCCATGGACTGGCGGTACTGCCGGGCACTGGCGAGCGCCGCATCCGCGACGACATCGTCGGGGAAGCCGTTGTCGCGCGCCGCGAGCACGAATGACGTCGCCAGTCGCTTCACATCCCACTCGAAGGGACCCGGATTGGTCTCGTCGAAGTCGTTGACATCGAAGACGGGAACGCGATCAGGCGCCGCGAACAGCCCGAAGTTCGACAGGTGGGCGTCACCGCAGAGTTGCACCTGCAGGCCGCTCGAGGGCTGCGCGCCGAGATCGCTCGCCATGATGATGGCGGTGCCGCGGTAGAAGGTGAAGGCACTCACCCCCATCCGCTCATGTCGCAGCGGCAGCAGGCTGGGCACGCGGGTCTGCTCCTGGTCCTCGAGCAGCGCGATGGGATCCGGGCGGTGCGCGGCGGGTGCATAGACACTCTGGGCCTTGCGCGCGAGCGACTCGCGGGCGGCCTTGCCTCGGGCCGTGCGCTCGGCCGGGGTCAGGTAGGTGCCGAAGGCGAACGTGCCGGAGGGGGGAGCCGGTGTGGTCATCCCCGGAGAGTACGTGCCGCCGCGGTCAGGCCGGGAGCGGTCGTCCGATGCGGGTCCAGCGGGGTGATCAATCGGCGCATCGCACCCCGCCAGCCGGTCGCCTTGCGGATCGCCCGGTCGACCTGACCCGCCGCCCGCCAGGCCTCGTCGGCGACGGCCGGCTCGACCGGCCCGGGAGCGTACAACGCGGGGCCCGCGAGGCGCGCGAGCGTGACGACGTGCCACTGCACGTCATCGGGCAGGTCGGGCGGGTACGCCGCATCGGGAGCGGGGGCATAGGAGATCGGCAGCGGCAGCCACGACTCGGCGAGGAGCAGTCGCGTCCCCCTCCACGCGCCCGCCACGTCTGCCTGCGGATTCCCCGCGTCGCGCAGCCTTCGCCGGATGCCGCGGCGGCGGAGGGCGACGTAGACGATCCACGCGAGGGCAAGCACGACGACGGCTACCGGCACGACGATCGGCCACGGGATCGACAGGCCCTCCTGCGCGTCCGCTGCGCCTCCCGCGGCATCGCCACCGGAGCCTCCGTCGGAGGTGCTGCCCGAGGGTGACGGCGTCGGCTCGGGCGTCGGCCGCTGCGGCACCTCGTCAGGAGTGAGGGGACGGACCACGGCGGGTCGACCCGCGGCCACATCCTGAGGACTGGGCTGGAAGGCAACCCAGCCGAGTCCCTCCAGTCGCGCCTCGGGCCAGATGCTGGCCTCGGATGCGAGCACCGTGCGCACGCCCTCGGATGGGGCGTCGGTCGCGGGCGGGAAGCCGATGGCGATGCGCGTGGGCACGCCCCACGATCGCGCGATGAGGGCCCAGATCGCGGCGTACTGCTCCTGGAAGCCCACTCCTTCCGCGAGCACCCGGTTGAGGCCGGCGTAGGAACGGTCGGGCGGGCCGGCGGCAAGCGCCTGCGGGGGTGCCGCGGCGTAGCGCGGATCGCGCAGCTTCTCGCTCAGCAGGCTCAGGCGCTGCCAGGTGCCCTCCTCCTGATCGGCGACGAGGTCGGCGAGCTCGGCCATGGTGCCGGTGAGAGGGCCGGGGATCGCGACCGCGGGGTCGAGGTCGGTGCTGAGCCCGGGTTCGGCGTCGCGCACCGTCTCGCGGTCGGCCACCGCGAGCGAGTAGCGGATGTCGAACGAGTAGTCGATGGGCGAGGAGACCGCGGCGACGATCCCCGTCGCGGGATCCGCGCGCGTGGCAACGGGCGAGAGCACCTGGTCGACGCGCTGCGGCACCGGCACCCACTGACCGGGCAGCCCGACGCCCACCGTCACGCGCGTGCTCGCGGAGTAGGTCTCCTCCGCTGCGCCTGTTTCCTCCGGCGGGATGTCGTCGCCCGCGACGCCGTACGTCGGCGGGGAGATCCAGGCGATCCCGTTGTACGTCGCGAAT
>JAPOJD010000166.1 GCA_029978585.1 Actinomycetota bacterium | reverse complement strand
TAGCGGGCGCCTTCTTCGCCGGTGCAGCCTTCTTCGCCGGTGCAGCCTTCTTCGCCGGTGCAGCCTTCTTCGCCGGTGCGACCTTCTTGGCACCGGACACCACAGCCTTGAACTCCGCGCCGGGGCGGAACTTCGGCAGCTTGGTGGCCTTGATCTTCACTTCCTCGCCCGTCTGCGGGTTGCGACCGGTGCGCGCAGCGCGCTCCTGACGGTGGAAGATGCCGAAGCCGCTGAGCGCGACCTTCTCGCCGCGCGCGACGGCGCGCTTCAACTCGTCGAGGGCGGCCTCGATGACATTGGCGACATCGCGCTTGCTGTGGCCCAACTGCTGGCTGACGTTATCGATGAGTTCCTGCTTGTTCACTGAGGTCCCCTCCGGAGGGATATCGGGCCGGTCCCGTGACCGGCAACGGCATCACCCTAGTACGCCGCGACGCAGCGCGACAGCGGAGGCACGCCCGGGAATCGGTCAGGCGGTGGTCGGGGCGAATGCGGGACGGCGCGCCTCGAAGTCCGCAATCGCGGCCTCGTTCTGCAGGGTGATCCCGATGTCATCCAGCCCCTGGAGCAAACGCCAGCGAACGTAGGGATCGATGTCGAACCCGGCGACGATGTCCCCGGCACTGATCTCCTGGGCGTCGAGGTCGACGGTCACCTCGGTACTGGGATCCGCCTCGACGATCTCCCACAGTCGCTCCACCACATCCTGATCCACGAGCGCCGTGACCAGGCCAGCCTTGCCGGAATTGCCACGGAAGATGTCGGCGAACCGCGATGAGATGACGACCATGAAGCCGTAGTCCTGCAGGGCCCACACGGCGTGCTCACGTGATGAGCCGGTACCGAAGTCCGGGCCGGCGACGAGGATCGTGGCGCCCTGATACTCGGGGAGGTTCAGCACGAAGGCCGGATCGTCGCGCCATGCCTTGAACAGGCCGTCCTCGAACCCGTGGCGCGTGATCCGCTTGAGGTACTCCGCGGGGATGATCTGGTCGGTGTCGACATTACTGCGGCGCAGCGGCGCTGCAGTGCCCGTGTGCACGGTGAAGGCGTCCATCGCAGGCTCCTTGTTGGGCGGGTCCGGGTCAGGCCAGGTCGGCGGGTGAGGCGAAGCGGCCGGTGACGGCGGTGGCCGCGGCCACCTGCGGCGAGACCAGGTGGGTCCGCCCACCGGGGCCCTGACGGCCCTCGAAGTTGCGGTTGGAGGTCGACGCACTGCGCTCCCCCGGCGCCAACTTGTCCGGGTTCATCGCCAGGCACATCGAGCAGCCGGCCTCGCGCCACTCGGCGCCCGCGCCGACGAAGACCTGGTCGAGGCCCTCGGAGATCGCCTGGAGCCGCACCTTGACCGAACCCGGCACCACGAGCATGCGAACGCCGTCGGCAACCTTGCGGCCTTGGAGCACCGAGGCCGCGGCACGCAGATCCTCGATGCGGCCATTGGTGCACGAGCCCACGAAGACGGTGTCGACGGGGATCTCGCGGATCGGTGTGCCCGGCGCGAGGTCCATGTACTCCAGGGCGCGCTCGATGGCCATGCGCTCCACGTCGTCGCTCGCGTCGTCGGGCGAGGGAACGACGCTGGCGAGGGGCACGCCCTGCCCGGGATTGGTACCCCAGGTGACGAAGGGGCTGAGTTCTGCCGCGTCGATGACCACCTCGGCGTCGAATGTGGCGTCAGGATCCGTCGACAGCGTGCTCCAGTAGGCGACGGCCTCGTCCCACTCGGCGCCATGCGGGGCATGCGGCCTGCCGCGGAGGTACTCGAGGGTCGTGTCGTCCGGGGCCACCATCCCCGCGCGGGCCCCGGCCTCGATCGACATATTGCACAGCGTCATCCGGCCTTCCATCGACAGTCCCCGCACCCCCTCGCCGCGGTACTCCAGGACGTAGCCCTGGCCGCCGCCGGTGCCGATTTGGGCGATCACGGCGAGGATGAGGTCCTTCGCGGTGACTCCTTCGGGCAGCGGGCCGTTGACCGTGATCGCCATGGTCTTGAAGGGCTTGAGCGGCAGTGTCTGCGTGGCCAGCACGTGCTCGACCTCGCTCGTTCCGATGCCGAAGGCCAGGGCCCCGAAGGCGCCGTGGGTGGAGGTGTGCGAGTCACCGCAGACCACGGTCATCCCCGGCTGGGTGAGGCCGAGCTGAGGTCCCACGACGTGCACGATGCCCTGGTCCTCGCTGCCCAGCGGGAACAGCGGGACTCCGAACTCGTCGCAGTTCCGACGCAGTGCCTCGACCTGGGCGCGCGAGATCGGGTCGGCGATGGGCTTGTCGATGTCCAGGGTGGGGACGTTGTGGTCCTCGGTGGCGAGCGTGAGGTCGGGCCGGCGGACGACCCGGCCGGTCGACCGGAGCGCGTCGAACGCCTGGGGGCTCGTGACCTCGTGGACCAGGTGCAGGTCGATGTAGAGCAGATCGGGCTCGCCCTCGGCCCGGCGCACGACGTGCGCCTCCCACACCTTCTCGGCCATCGTCTTGCCCATGGACGCTCCTTCGGTGGTGGGCCTTCGCCGGCCCAGGGTAACGAGGATCGCGAGACGGCCCGACCCCCGGGGAGGGGATCGGGCCGTCTCGCAGACGGCGGCTGCCACCTGGCGAGGTGGCCTGCCGCGTCACTCGCGTAGCCCCGACGGGATTCGAACCCGCGCTACCGCCTTGAGAGGGCGGCGTGCTAGGCCGCTACACAACGGGGCCGTGCGCACATGAGAGAGCATGTGGACTCGCTGGGGTACCAGGACTCGAACCTAGACTAGCGGAGCCAGAATCCGCCGGGCTGCCAATTACCCCATACCCCATGGGTGCCGTGTGGCCCGACCAGTGTAGCCAGCGGGGTCACGCCGCGCTGACGCGGGCAAGCGTGCGCTCGCGGCCGAGCAGTTCCATGGACTCGAACAGCGGCGGCGACACCCGCCGGCCCGTGACCGCGATCCGCACCGCGCCGAAGGCCACCTTCGGCTTCAGCCCCAGCCCGTCGACGAGGGCCGCGCGCAGGGCGGACTCGATGCTCGGCGCATCCCAGGTCGCGACGGCCTCCAGGGCCGTCAGGGCAGCCGAAAGCACGGCCCGGGCGTCGTCCCCGCTCAGGTCCTCACCGGCGTCGATGGCGAACGCGGCATCGTCGACGAAGAGGAAGCCGAGCATGCCCGCGGCCTGCGACAGGGTCTCCATGCGCTCCTGAACGAGGGGCACCGCAGCGCTCAGCAGGTCGCGCTGCCGGGGAGTCAACTCCGCGCCGACCAGGCCCGCCGCGCGTAGGAACGGCTCGATGCGCCGGGCCAGGTCCTCGGAGTCCAGGCTGCGGATCCAGTCGCCGTTGATCGCGGTGCACTTCTTGAGGTCGAAGCGCGCGGGGTTCTGGCTGACCCTGGTGATCTCGAACGCCTCGGCCATCTCCGACAGGGAGAAGAACTCGCGGTCCTCCCCCATCGACCAGCCCAGCAGGGCGAGGTAGTTGAGCAGGGCCTCCGGCAGGTAGCCCTCCTCCCGGTACATGAGCAGGGCGGACTCCGGGTCCCGCTTGGACAGCTTGCGGTTGCCCTCACCCATGACATAGGGCAGGTGCCCGAATCGCGGCGTCGTCCCGTCGCTCACCCCGATCGCAGCCAGGGCGTCGTACATCGCGAGCTGGCGCGGGGTCGAGGACAGCAGGTCCTCCCCACGCAGCACGTGGGTGATGCGCATGAGTGCGTCGTCGACGGGGTTCACCAGCGTGTAGAGGGGCTCCCCGTTGGCGCGCACGATGACGTAGTCGGGGACGTGCTCGCGGGCGAACGTCACCTCGCCGCGCACCAGGTCGTCCCAGGCGAAGTCGCGGTCGGGCATGCGGAAGCGGGTCGCGGGCAGGCGCCCCTCGGCCTCGTACGCCGCGCGCTGCTCGGCGGTGAGGTCGCGGCAGTGTCCGTCGTAGCCGGGAGTGCGTCCCTCGCGGCGAGCGGCCTCGCGGCGCTCCTCCAACTCCTCCGGCGTGCAGTAGCAGAGGTATGCGTACCCGGCATCGACGAGCCCGCGTGCGACGTCGGCGTACGTCTCCAAGCGCTCGGACTGACGGTAGGGCGCGTAGGGACCGCCCACCTCAGGCCCCTCGTCCCAGTCCAGGCCGAGCCAGCGCAGCGAGTCCAGCAGCGCGAGGCAGGAC
>JAPOJD010000102.1 GCA_029978585.1 Actinomycetota bacterium | reverse complement strand
GCCTTCTTTGCGGCTGCCTTGCGCGCGGGAGCCTTCTTTGCGGCTGCCTTGCGGGCTGGAGCCTTCTTTGCGGCTGCCTTGCGAGCCGGAGCGCGCTTGGCGGTGGCGCGCTTGCGCGCCGGGGCCTTCTTTGCGGCTGCCTTGCGCGCGGGAGCCTTCTTTGCGGCTGCCTTGCGGGCTGGAGCCTTCTTCGCGGCTGCCTTGCGAGCCGGAGCGCGCTTGGCGGTGGCGCGCTTGCGCGCCGGGGCCTTCTTTGCGGCTGCCCTGCGCGCGGGAGCCTTCTTTGCGGCTGCCTTGCGGGCTGGAGCCTTCTTTGCCGCTGCCTTGCGCGCGGGAGCCTTCCTGGCTGTGCGCTTGGCAGGGGCCTTCTTGGCTGCGCGCTTGGCGGGGGCCTTCTTGGCCGTTGCCTTGCGCGCGGTGGTCTTCTTCGCGACCGCCACGGTGCCTCCTGTTGGTCGTTCCCTGCCCTGTGGCAGGGCTGTACGGAGACAACTCTTGCAGATGTAGCACCCATTTCGCGACATCCGCGCATTTCAACGCCTCCGTGTGTCGCACACCACATTCGTCACACGAGCGTGCTACGCACATCTCCAGTGACGCATGTGACAACCGCTGGCGCCGCCGTCAGGGGTCGTCACTCGGTTCGCCGGGATGATGTCGCGGCTGCGTGTCCCCCGTGCGAGGGTCGTCGCGCTGCTGTTCCCGGCGCCCGCGGGCGTTGTGCGCGTCGCTGTGGGCGTCGTACCTCCACATCGCGGGGAAGGCCACGCAGGCGATCCCGACAGCGGCGACGCACGCGATTCCGCCGGTGATCAGCGAGGTGCGTAGCCCGGTGAGTTGGGCGGCCGTGGTGCTGCGCACCTGGCCGAGGAGCGGGCCGATCGAATAGCTGAGCAACTCCATTCCGGCCATGCGTCCGCGCACGTCATCCGGGATGGACTGATTCCACATGAGTTGCCGGAAGTGACCGCTCATCATGTCGAAATAGCCTGCGATCGCCAGCATCCCGAGGACCCACCAGATCGAGGGAGCGATCCCCGCGAGGCCGATGGCCGCGCCCCAGCAGGCGGCGGCGAGCGCGATGGCCCTGCCATGGTGCCGGATCCGGGGCGTCCAGCCGCTGGTGAGCCCGAAGAGGGCGCCCCCCACGAACCCCGCTGAGTACAGCAATCCCAGAGCCCAGGGTGCGTCGTAGTCCTCGGCGATGAAGGGGAAGAGGGCGAATGGGAAGGCGAATGTCATCGCGGCAAGGTCGACGGCGTACGTCCCCATGATGTCCTTGCGACTCCACGCGTACCTCAGCCCTGATGCGATGTGTCGGACCCCGCTCTCCATCGCTTCGGCCGTCACGGGCGGAACGGGACGCAAGCGCCAGAGAATGGCGAGGCTCACGACGAAGCTGGCCGCGTCGAGGCCGTACGCCGCGGCCGGGCCCGCGATGGCGAGGACGAGCCCTCCGATGGCGGGGCCTGCGATCGACGAGAGGTTGCCGCGCAGCGAATTGAGGGCTCCGGCCGCGGACAGCTCGTCGTGGTTCACGACCCGCGGGAGGATCGCATCGAGAGAGGGGCGCTGAAGGCCGTCCACCGCGGCGAAGAGCATGGCCACGACGTAGATCACGGGCAGGGAGGGCGCGACCAACAGCGAGTTCGCCGCGAGCATGGCCGCGAGGACCAGGGCGGCCGCCTCGCCGGCGAGGACGACACGCCTCTTGTCGAGACGATCGGCGAGCGACCCGCCGTAGAGCCCGAACACCACGAGGGGGACCAGCTCAGCCAGGCCGATGAGGCCGACGGCCACGTAGGAACCGGTGATCTGCGCCACCTGGAACGGGATGGCGACGTAGGTCACCATCGAGCCGAGCGAGGTGACGAGGCCGCCGGCGAACAGCAGGCGGAACTGCCGGTTCTCCCTCAGGGGTGTCAGGTCGAGAGCCAGTCCGGGCCTGTGCACCCGCCGAGTGTGCCGCACCGCTGGCACGGCGAAAGCAACCCCGTGGGCGCAGTCGTCGGTCGGCTGCCAGGATGCGGTCATGACCTCCGCGCCCACCGACCGTGACCCTGTCCCCGATGTCGCCGCACTCACCGTCGGGTTCCTCGGCGGGACGGGCGAGCAGGGCCGAGGGCTGGCCCGCCGCCTCGCGATGGCGGGGAGCTCAGTGATCATCGGCTCACGGGACGCGGAGCGCGCGGCGGCCGTGGCGGCCGAACTGGCCGCGGGGGTGCCCGGCGCGTCTGTTCGCGGAATGATGAACGCCGAGTGCGCCCGCGCGGCAGATGTGCTCGTGGTCGCGGTGCCCTGGGATGGTCACGCCGCCCTGCTCGAGGGACTTCGGGAGGAGTTGCGGGGCAAGATCGTGGTCGACTGCGTCAATCCGCTGGGCTTCGACAAGCAGGGTGCCTTTGCGCTCGATGTGCCCGAGGGCTCTGCGGCGCAGCAGGCAGGGCAACTCCTGCCGGACTCGCGGGTCGTGGCCGCGTTCCACCATGTATCCGCCGTACTGCTGCTGGATGACCAGGTGGACTCCATCGACACGGACGTGCTTGTCCTCGGGGACGATCGAGAGGCCACCGACATCACCCAGGGCCTGGCGAGCCTGATTCCCGGGATGCGCGGGGTGTACGGCGGGCGGCTGCGCAATGCCGGCCAGGTCGAGGGGCTCACGGCCAACCTCATCTCGGTGAACCGGCGCTACAAGGCGCACGCGGGCATCCGCATCACCGACGTCTGAGGGCGGGCGAGGAGCCCCGCGCGGTTACGCGTACTCGTGCTCCGGGCCCGGGTAGGCCCCCGAGCGAACTTCCCCGTCCCAGGCCTGCACGGCGCGTGTCAACTCCGAGCGCAGGTCGGCGTACTGCTTGACGAAGCGCGGCCGCGGACCCTCTGTGAGTCCGGCCAGGTCCTGCCAGACCAGCACCTGGGCGTCGGTCGCGGCGCCGGCGCCGATACCGATCGTCGGGATGGTGAGGATCTCCGAGACGTGGGCGGCGAGCTCCGCGGGCACGACTTCGAGCACGACGGCACATGCACCGGCGGCCTCGAGTGCCTTGGCGTCGCGGAGCAGCAGATCGCCCGCTTCGCCGCGCCCCTGGACGCGATATCCCCCGAGGGCGTTGACCGACTGCGGCGTGAGCCCGAGGTGCCCCACGACGGGGATGCCCGCGGAGACGAGGGCCTCGACCTGCGGGAGGACCCGCTGGCCGCCCTCCAACTTGACCGCGTGCGCGCCACCCTGCTGGAGGAAGCGGACCGCGGAGTCCAGTGCTCGGGCCGCGGAGGCTTGGTACGAGCCGAAGGGCATGTCGGCGACGACCATGGCGTGAGTCGAACCCCGGACGACCGCGGCGACGAGTGGAACCAGGTCGTCCACAGTCACCGGGAGGGTTGAGTCGAAGCCATAGACGACCTGCGCGGCGGAGTCACCGACGAGCAGCACGGGAATCCCGGCTTCGTCGAAGATGCGGGCGGTGGTGGCGTCGTAGGCCGTGAGCATGGACCAGCGCTCGCCCCGAAGGGTCATCTGCTGCAGGTCATGGACGGTGATGCGTCGGACAGGGGACGCGTGAGACATGGCGGATCTCCCATCTCGAGGCTCCCGTGCGGAGTCCCCGGACGCGCATATCGTGGCATATCCCTTGTCGCGCTGCGCGGCGGCCGCGCCGACGGGCGCTCGCGCGCATTGAGGGCGGCCGCAGTCGGGCCGGCTCCTGGCTCTCTGGTGGGGCGGGCACAGGGAGTACCGTGGGCGAGCCCGCGGAGCCTCCGTGGGGAATCATCGGAGGACCGCATGGCCAGTGCCCCTTGGACCGCAACGACCGAAGGGCACCCGAGACGCTGGACGATCCTCGCGGTCCTCGTGGTCAGCCTGCTCATCGTGGTGCTGGACAACACGGTCCTCAACATCGCGCTCCCGACCATTCAGGCGGACCTCGATGCAACGCCGGGCCAACTGGTCTGGGCTGTGGACAGCTACATCCTCGTCTTCGCCTCCCTCCTCTTCACCTGGGGAGTCCTCGGCGATCGCTACGGCCGCAAGCGCATCCTCACGATCGGCCTCATCGTCTTCATGCTGGGCTCGGCCGCCTGCGCCTTCGCGTCCAGCCCCGGGATGCTCATCGGCTTCCGGGCCATCATGGGGGTCGGCGGCGCCGCAGTCATGCCCACGACCCTCGCCATCATCACCGTGGTGTTCCCACCGCACGAGCGAGGGAAGGCAATCGGCGCCTGGGCTGGCGCGGTCGGCGCGGCGGTCGCGCTCGGCCCCGTTCTGGGCGGCCTGCTGCTCGAGCATCCGGAATGGTCGAGCTGGCTGACCGGCAACGACTGGGGCGCGGTCTTCCTTATCAATGTGCCGATCGTCATCGCGGGGCTCGTCGGGGTGTGGGCCGTGGTGCCCGAGACCCGCAATCCGAATCCCCAGCGGCTCGACATCCTGGGGCTGCTGCTCTCCATCGTCGGTCTCACGCTGCTCATCTACGGCATCATCAATGCCTCGCAGACCCTCTCCTGGATCGCGGGCTCGGTGCTCGGACCGATGGCCGCGGGCATAGCGGTCATCGCGCTCTTCCTGTGGTTGGAGTCCCGGAGCGACCACAAGAGCTTCGATGTCTCGCTGTTCAGGAACCGCGGGTACGCCGTGAGTCTCACGGCCGTGACACTGGCCTTCTTCGCCCTCTCGGGAATCACGTTCACCCTGCCGTTCTACTTCCAGATCCTGCGCGGATACTCCACCCTGCAGGCGGGCCTGTGCTTCCTGCCGTTTGCCATCGGCCAGATCCTGTCCGCCCCGAGGAGCGCGAAGTTCGTGGTGCGCTTCGGATACCGGGCGGTGATGACGACCGGACTGGTCTTCGTGGCGATCTCGATGGCCTCGCTCGTTCTGGTGACTCTGACCACGCCGGTGTGGGTTGTCCTCATCGCCTTCTTCTTCTTCGGATTCGGGATGGGGTGCGTCATCGCGCCAGCATCGACCGTCATGCAGAACGTCCTGCCCCTGGAGCGGGCCGGAGCCGGCTCGGCAGTCCAGAACACGGTCCGGCAGGTGGGTGGGGCGCTCGGTGTCGCGATCATCGGCACGGTCCTCGCGACGCAGTACGCCACGCGGGTCGCGCCCTCGCTCACCTCGCTGCCGCCGCAGGTGCCCGAGGAGGCCAGGAAGGCGGCCTCGGAGTCGATCGTCGCCACCGACGCGGTGCTCTCGGCGATGCAGGCCAACGGCGCCCCGGCGGACCTGGTGTCGACCATCCGCCAGGGAGCCTTCGATGCGTTCATCACCGCTTCTCACGTGACCTACCTGATCTCGGTTGCCCTCGTGGTCGTCGCCGCTCTCGTCGTGGGCCTCCTCCTGCCCCAGATCACCCCGCCCCAGAAGGGCCGCACGGTCCCGATGGACAGTCCCGTCGACGATCGCGTCGCGGTGGAGGAGGCGGCCTACGAGCAGCAGTACGCCGAGGAGGTCGATGCGGGGGAGTTCGGCCCCGGGGAGGCCGGCGCGGCCGAAAGGCCCTCGGGCGTCAGTCCCCGCGCTCCCGCCAGCGATTCGTGACCGGGAGCCGCCGGTCGCGGCCGAAGGCGCGCAGTGAGATCTTGGTGCCCGGCGGGTACTGCCGGCGCTTGTACTCAGCCGCGTCGGTGAGCCGGAGGACCTCCTCGACGAGCGCGCTGTCGTAGCCCTCGCGGGCCAGGTCGCGCACCCCGCGGTCGTGTTCCACGTAATCATCGAGGATGTCGTCGAGCACGTCGTAGGGCGGGAGGGAGTCCTGGTCGACCTGCCCGGGTCGCAGTTCGGCGCTCGGCGGCTTCTCGATGCTCCTCGGCGGGATCGGAGGCAGTTCGCCCGCCTCTTCGGCCCGCGCATTGCGCCATCGCGCCAACTGCCACACCAGGGTCTTGGGCACGTCCTTGATCGGCGCGAAGCCGCCCACGGCATCGCCGTAGATCGTGGAGTAGCCGACGGAGATCTCGCTCTTGTTGCCCGTCGCGAGGACGAGGTGTCCCTCTGCATTCGACAGTGCCATGAGCGTCACCCCGCGCACTCGCGCCTGGAGGTTCTCCTCCGCGAGGCCGGACAGGGCAAGGCTCGACTGGAATGCGTCGACCATTGGGGCGATCTCGACGGTGCGGAAGGCGAGGCCGGTGCGCTGTGCGAGATCGGCAGCGTCCTCGCGCGAATGCCCGGAGGAGTAGGCGCTCGGCAGCGAGACACCGTGGACGCGGTCCGGGCCCAGGGCGTCGCAGGCGATGGCGGCCACGAGTGCGGAGTCGATCCCGCCGGACAGCCCCAGGATGACGCTGCGGAATCCGTTCTTGTCGACGTAGTCGCGCAGGCCGAGCACCAGGGCCCCGTAGACCTCGGCTTCGTCGGCGAGCCGCGGGGCCACCCGGGCTTCGAGGGTCGGGCGTGCACCGTCGGAGCGTGATGACACGGGCACGGCCGAGGGACTCGTGCCTTCGGGCAGGTCCAGGTCCACGACGAGGAGTTCCTCGTCGTACTGCCCGGCGCGCGCGAGGAGGCTGCCGTCTGCGCCGACCACGAGGGAGTCGCCGTCGAAGACGAGCTCGTCCTGGCCGCCGACCATGTTCACATAGGCGAGCGCGCACCCGGCCTCTCGCGCACGGCGCTGGCACAGGTCGAGGCGAACGTCGTCCTTGTTGCGCTCGTATGGCGAACCATTGATCACGATCAGGAGTCCGGCGCCCTTCGCCCAGGTCACCGGACCGCCCTCCTGCCACAGGTCCTCGCAGATGGCCAGGGCCACGTCGACGCCCGCGACACGGATCATGGTTGGGGAGTCGCCGGGGACGAAGTAGCGGTACTCGTCGAACACCCCGTAGTTGGGCAGGTGGTGCTTCGCGTACCGCGCGACGATCTCTCCGCGGTGCACGACGGCCGCGACATTCACGGGGCCGCCGCGTGGACGCCCGAGTCGTGCGGCCCCGGCACCCTCGTGATCCAGGTACCCCACCACGACGGCGATGTCGCCCAGTCCCGCGGCCGCCAGGTCGGCGGCGAGTCTCTCCAGCGTTGCGCGGGAGGCTTCCTGGAAGGACGGGCGCAGGGCGAGGTCCTCGATGGGGTAGCCCGTGAGGAACATCTCGGGAAGGGCGACGAGGTCGGCCCCCTGCTTCGCTGCGGCGGAGACGGCGGCGAGGGCGCGTGAGGCGTTGCCGGCGAGGTCGCCCACGACGGGGTTTGCCTGGGCCAGGGCGAGCCTGATGGAGGGCACGGGTCGAGGCTAGCCTGCGGTGCGTAACGCGCCGGAAACATGGGTCACGGGATGATGGCCCCATGGACAAGCAGAGCGACTTCGTGCTCCGGACGATCGAGGAGCGCGACATCAGGTTCGTCCGGCTGTGGTTCACCGACGTCCTGGGGACCTTGAAGTCGGTGGCGGTGGCACCTGCCGAGTTGGAGGGGGCGTTCGCCGAGGGCTTGGGTTTCGACGGATCCGCGATCCAGGGCTTCGCCCGCGTCTACGAGTCGGACATGCTGGCAAAGCCCGATCCCGCGACGTTCGCGGTGCTGCCCTGGCGCTCGGAGTCGCCCGGTGTCGCACGCATGTTCTGCGACATCCTCATGCCCGACGGGACCCCTTCGTACGCCGATCCGCGCTGGGTGCTCAAGCGGACTCTCTCCCGTGCCGCGGATCTCGGTTTCTCGTTCTACACGCACCCAGAGGTGGAGTTCTACCTC
>JAPOJD010000192.1 GCA_029978585.1 Actinomycetota bacterium | reverse complement strand
CGCTCGCCGTCCCCGGGAAGCGCGAGGAAGATCACCGTCGCCGTATCTCCTCCCACTCTCTTGCGGCTCGTCTCCTGGAAGCCGAGGCATCGGTAGAAGGCGAGGGACCGTTCCTCGTCGAGGATCCTGAGCATCGTATGGATGAGCGCCCGTGGCATGCCGCGACCCCTCGTTCGTTCGGTATCGCCCGGAACACTAGACTTGCGTCATGGCCCCAGCACCGCGCGATGACCGGTTTGCCGGACTGCTCGAGGCCATACCGGGGGCCGTATGGGTCGGTGATGCCCGTCCGGCACGCGCGCTGGCAGACACGCTGGTGCAGGGCGGCGACCTTGCCGCCGCCGTCGCGGGGGACCCGTCCCTCGTGATGCTCCTGTACCGCGAGGTCGTTCCCCGAGCATGGAACAGCGCCGCGGTAGAGCGATACGGCCTCCCGGATGCGCACCCCGCCGACATGCTGGTGGGCGTGCCACACGACCAACTGCACGAGGTCGCGGGCATGCTGCTGGATGCCCTCTCCGGGGGCATGCGGGGTGGTGCGCGCCTGCGCCTGCTGGATGCGTCGGGTCGTCGCCTCGCGAGTCGTTTCTCGTGGGCCTGCATCGGTCCTGACGACGACCCGCTCTCCGAGGTGGTGCAGGTCGTCGTCAGCGAGGATGAATGGGCTACGGAGCACGCCCACGTGGAAACACGCGATGAGCAGATGCGTCGTGCCCTCATGGGGAGTCATGTCACGGCGTTCGCCCTCGACGCCGATCTCCGGGTTGACTGGGCGCTCAACAGCCCGGCAGCGATTCCCGAGGGCGGGTCGGCCGTGGCGATCAGTGACCTCGTCGGACCCGAGGCAGGACAGCGCATCGAGGCTTGTGTTGCGCCTGTAGTGACCTCCGGCGCTGATGCGGACGACCTTCTGGAGATCTCACTCGGTGGGGAGCAGAGGGTGTTCGAGCTGCACGCGGGTCCTCGCCGCAACGCGATGGGTGTGATTGACGGCGTGGTCGGCGTGATCACGGACGTCACCGACCGGGAAATCGACGCGGACGCCGCTCTCCAGCTCTCGGGCGCAGGCGGCTGGGCGTACTCGGTCGAGCGCGACGAGTTCACCTTCACCAAAGCCTTCTATGCGGCCATCGGGTGGAGCGCGGATGCCTTCGGCGGATACGCCGTCTCCCCGGCCGACTACGCGATGAAGGTGGTGCACCCGGACGAAATCGACATCGTGAGCGCCGGCCTTGCCACCGCCATCACCAGCACCGACCCGGACTTCCAGGGCAGGATCGTGCACCGGTTCTTCCGCGCCGATGGCTCCGAGGGCCTGCTGGACGTCACCTACGTGACCCGGCGCGATGAGGATGGAGCGGTCATCGGCCTTCGCGGGGTCAACCGCGACGTCACCGAGATCGCGGGCCAGGCGGCCCTCAACGCGACGCTCAGTCGCAGGCTCGAGAGCGCGGTCAGCGCCGCGGACATCGGCGTGTGGGAGGTCACCCTGCCGGGCGGGGCGACCCTGTCGAATGAGCAGACCCGCACCCATCGCGGCTACGAGGCCGGCGACAGCACCGAGTGGTCGGCCACGCTCGACTTCATGCTGGACATGGTGTTGCCGGAGGACCGCGACAAGGTCCGGCAGGTGATCACGGGCACCCCCACAGGCGGCACCTTCGACATCGAGTACCGCATCCGCGCGCGCGACGGCTCGACCCGCATCCTGCTCACGCGTGGCAGCGCGGACCCCGGCCCGGACGGATTCGGCGCCGAGCGGGTGGTCACCGCCATGGAGATCGACGTCACCGAGCAGCGCAGCGCGGAGGTCGTGATCGACCCGCTGACGGGGGTCGGGAACCGGCAGGGGCTCATGCGCGCCATCGGAGATCTTCGCGGGGACACGGCACGCAGGTCGTGGGTCTCCGGACTCGTCGCCCTCGACATCGCCGGGTTCCAGGTGATCAACGACGTCTACGGCTATGAGGCGGGCGACACCCTGCTCAAGGAACTCGCCGACCTCCTGCGCCGTGAGGTGCCCCCTGGCGCCCTGCTCACCCGAATTGCCGGGGACAAGTTCGCCGTCCTGCTTCCGGGGATCGCGGAAGCGCAGACCATCGCGGTGGCGGAGCAGATCAAGGAACGCATCGAGCGCGCCGAGTTTGCCTGCATCGGTAACCGCTTCGAGACGCAGGTGACGGTGGCGGCCGGATACACGATGGTGCCGCCCGGGGCCGATGAAGCCGAGGTGCTGGGCAGTCTTGACATCGCCCTGCGCGCGGCGAAGCGCACACGGGTGGGTGTGGCAGCACTGGACATGAACCTCGCGGCCCATCGTGAGTCGGTGGCAACACGGCTGCGCTGGGGTGCGAGAGTGCGGCGGGCGCTCGATGAGGGCGGCCTCGAGTTGATGGCCCAGCCGATCGTCGACCTCAGGTCGCTCGAGGTCCATAGCTTCGAACTGCTGATCCGCCTTCGCGAGGGCGACCGGGTGATCGCCGCCGGTGAGTTCATGCCGGCGGTGACGGCGCTGGGGATGTCCTCGCTCATTGACAGGTGGGTTCTCGATGAGGCCCTGCGCTGGGCGGCTCACCACGCAGACTGGCTCGGTCTTCGTCGCGTCGCCGTCAACCTGACGCCGCGCACGCTCGGGGAGCCCGGGCTGATTCCGATGGTCGAGGACATGGCGTCCCGGCACGGCACCGACCTCGGGTGCCTCACGGTCGAGATGGTGGAGACGGAGTTGGTCGACGACACCACGCAGCTGAGAGTGAACGTCGCAGCCCTGCGCCAGCGCGGGGCGCGGTTCGCCATCGACGACTTCGGCGCCGGTGCGTCGAGCTACGAGTACCTCAAGGCGCTCGAGGTGGACATGCTCAAGCTGGACGGAAGCTTCGTCGTCGGTGCACGTGGATCGCGGGTGGACCGGGCGTTCGTGAGCGGTGCCGTCGCCATGGCTGCGGCCTTCGGGATCCCTCTCGTCGCCGAATGGATTGAGGATGGCGCCGTTGCACGCGAGATGGCTGAACTGGGGGTTGACCTCGGCCAGGGCTTCTACTTCGGGCGACCGGCGCCCCTGGTCGAGCTGGCGGACGTGGGATAGGGACCCCGAGGTTCGTCGCGGGTACCTGCTGCCGTGGACGTACTATCCCCGGGGATGGAGCCCGCGAACTACACGATCTCCGAGGCCCATCCGCCCACCGGGGACCAGCCACAGGCAATTGCGTCGATTGGCGAGGGGCTCGTCGCGGGCGAGCGCTTCCAGACGCTGCTCGGCGTGACGGGATCGGGCAAGACCTTCACCATGGCGAACATCATCGCCGAGTCGGGACGCCCCGCCCTGGTG
>JAPOJD010000042.1 GCA_029978585.1 Actinomycetota bacterium | reverse complement strand
CTGGGCGCGTGCCGGCGGGCGACCCAGGCGCGACCTCCTACTGCTCTTCCTCCCCGACGAGGAAGCGGGCGGTCACCACGGCTCGCACTGGATCGTCGATCACCGGCCAGACATCCTGGCGGGCGTCAGCGAAGGCGTCAGCGAGGTGGGCGGCTTCTCGATGACCACGCCCGACCAGCGGCGCATGTACCTCATCCAGACCGCTGAGAAGGGCATCGCGTGGATGCGAGTCATCGCCGAGGGCACCGCGGGCCACGGCTCGATGATCCAGCCCGACAACGCGGTGACCGAGGTGGCGGAAGCGATCAGCCGCGTGGGGCGCCATCGATGGCCCACCGAGCTCACGCCCACCGCGAAACGCATGGTGGCCGCCCTCGAGGAGGCCTTCGGACTGGAACTGGACCTCGAGGACCCCGACGCCTTGGCGCGCCAACTCGGCCCGTTCGCTCGGCTCATCGGAGCCGGCATGCGCCATGTCGCGAACCCCACCATGCTCGACGCGGGCTACAAGGCGAATGTGATCCCCGGGGAGGCCTCCGGTGCCATCGACGGGCGCTTCGTGCCCGGGCGCGAGACGGAGTTCCTCGCGGACATCGACCGGCTTCTCGGCGCGAAGGTCCGACGGGAGTTCATCAACCACGATGTCGCCCTGGAGTCGCCGTACGACGTACCGCTCGTTGACGCGATGCGCACCGCCTTGGACGCCGAGGACCCGGGATGCCTGATGACGCCGTACGTGCTGTCGGCGGGAACCGATGCGAAGGCCTTCTCCCGGCTGGGGATCGCCGGATACGGGTTCGCACCGCTCCGGCTTCCCCCCGACCTGGACTTCCCGACCCTCTTCCACGGCGTTGACGAACGGGTCCCCATCGATTCGGTGAGGTTCGGCGTCCGAGTCCTCGACCGATTCCTTCGCCTCGCCTGAGCGGGGACGGGCGCTAGGCGGTTCTCGCGACGCGCATGATCCGGCGCCGCAGCCACACCCGACGCCGCCCGTCCGGGTACAGGCGTAGGCGAGCAAGCTCCCAGGTTCCGTACTCCGCCATCTCGGTGAGAACCGCGCAGGCCGCGGCGCGCGACAGGCCGCGGGGCAGCGCGATCTCGCGGTACTCGTAGGTGGCGGCCATCTGCCCTCCGCGGCTACCCCGTGCTCGGACCGGACCCGATCTGGTGCCAGCCATGGTCCGGATATCCCAGGATAGGCGCCGACACATCGTCCAGGGCCTCGCGGATCTCCTCGGGGAGGTCGAGCGAGTCACTGGCCAGGGCGGCGCCCAGTTGCTGCGCGGTGCGCGCGCCGACGATGGGGGCCACCACCCCGGGCCGGTCGCGTACCCACGCCAGGGCGACCTCGGTCGCCGAGACACCGAGCCCCTCCGCGGCGAGGACGACGGCATCCACGATGCGCCGGTGATCGGCATCGAGATACTCCCGCACCGTCGCGCCCAGGGTCTCGCTCGCGCCGCGCGACACCGGGGGAGTCCCGTGGCGGTACTTCCCCGTGAGCACCCCGCGCCCGAGCGGCGCCCACGGGAGGAGGCCGACGCCCAGCGCCTCTGCTGCCGGGACGACCTCCCGCTCCGCTCCCCGCTGCAGCAGGGAGTACTCGACCTGCGCGGTCGCCACCGCGAGGCCCATCGCTCGGGCCTGCGACACCGTGGCGCCCACTTGCCAGCCGGAGAAGTTCGAGACACCGGCGTAGCGGGCCCGACCGGTGTCGACAGCCCACTTCAGGACCGAGAGCGTCTCGTCGAGGGGCGTGCCCGGGTCCCACACGTGGAGCTGCCACACGTCCACGTGGCTCACGCCCAGGCGTCGCAGGGAGTCCTCGAGCGCGGCCATGAGGTGCCGGCGGGACAGGTCGTGCCGGCGCCCCCGTGGCTGCTCCGTGCGACGCAGGCCGGACTTGGTCGCGATGACGAGATCGCGGCTGAGCCCAGGGTCCTTGAGCAGCGCTCCGAGGATCTCCTCCGCGGCACCGTCCCCGTAGACGTCGGCGGTGTCGACGAGCGTGCCACCGGCCGTGACGAAGTCGAGGAGCTGGCGTTCGGCTTCGACGGGATCCGTGGCCCGCCCCCACGTCATCGTCCCCAGGCCGAGGCGCCCCACCGACGCTCCTGTCGGACCCAGCGGCCGCGCCTGCACGTCGCCCAACCTATCCGGCAGCGAGGGCGGATAGGCTCGCCAGACACGCGAGGGGTGGCCGGACAGTAAGGGGAACGCAGTGCGACTGGGACTCAATCTCGGGTACTGGGGTGCCGGCAACGATGCCGACAACCTTGCCCTGGCCCGCGAGGCAGATCGGCTCGGGGACTCCGTCGTGTGGGCCGCGGAGGCCTACGGATCCGACGCGGCGACGGTGCTCGCCTGGGTGGCAGCTCAAACGGAGACCATCGACGTGGGCTCCGCGGTCTTCCAGATCCCCGGTCGCACCCCGGCGAACACGGCGATGACTGCCGCCACCCTCGACACCCTCTCCGGGGGCCGATTCCGGCTCGGGCTCGGTGTGTCGGGGCCCCAGGTCTCGGAGGGCTGGCACGGAGTGCGATTCGCCAAGCCACTGCAGCGGACACGGGAGTACGTCGACATCGTGCGCAAGGCACTGGCCCGAGAGCGCCTCACCTACGAGGGGGAGTTCTTCACCCTCCCTCTGCCCGATGGGCCCGGCAAGGCGCTCACGCTCACCGTGCATCCCGCGCGGGAGCGCATCCCCATCTACCTGGCGGCGGTCGGCCCCAAGAACCTCGAACTTGCTGGTGAGATCGCCGATGGGTGGCTGGCGATCTTCTACGCGCCTGAGTTCGCCTCCGAGCTCCTCGCATCCGTGGCAGCGGGCCGGGCCAAGGCTGGCAAGGACATGAGCGGCTTCGACGTGGTGCCGACCGTTCCCGTCGTGATCGGCGATGACGTCGAGGCATGTGCGGGACCAGTGAGGGCCTACGCCGCCCTGTACATCGGGGGGATGGGCTCGCGCGAGCAGAACTTCTACAACGCCCTCGCCGTTCGGATGGGCTACGACACGGCGGCAGCGGAGGTCCAGGACCGCTACCTTGCCAGGGACTATGTCGGCGCGGCCGAGGCAGTCCCCTTCGAGTTCATCGACCGCACCTCGCTCATCGGACCCCGCGAGCGAATCCGCGAGCGACTGCAGGCTTATGCCGCGTCCGGGGCCACCACCCTCACGATCGCGGTGTACGCCGGGGACCTCCAGCAGCGGCTGGACACGGTGCGCCAGATGCGCGAGATCCTCGCCGACGCCGGCCTGGACACGTGACGGCTGATCGCGGGGCCGCCTCGTGACGTGGTTCGAGGCCGTCGTACTCGGTCTCATCCAGGGGCTCACCGAGTTCCTGCCCATCTCATCCAGCGCCCATGTGCTGGTGCTGTCCCAGATCTTCGGCTGGGGGGACCCCGGGGCCGCTTTCACTGCCGTGACGCAGATCGGCACCGAGATGGCCGTGATCGTCTACTTCCGCCATGACCTGGCGCGGATCATCTCGACGTGGAGCAGATCCCTGTTCCGACCGGAGTTGAGGAGCAGCTTCGATGCCCGGATGGGGTGGTACGTCATTCTCGGCAGCATCCCCATCGCGGTGCTGGGTCTGCTGTTCGCCGACCAGATCGAGACCGTGGCCCGCAACCTGTGGCTCACCGCGACTATGCTCGCCGTGTTCGGCGTGATCCTGGGCCTCGCCGATCGCTACGGTCGCAAGGACCGCGACATCGAGACGCTGCGGGCGAGGGACGCCGCGCTTCTCGGCCTCGCGCAGGCGGCGGCTCTCATCCCCGGGGTCTCCCGGTCCGGGGCGACGATCTCGATGGGTCTCGCCCGAGGGCTCACCCGCGAGGCCGCCGCGCGCTACGCCTTCCTGCTGGCCATACCGGCCGTTCTCGCATCAGGTCTGTACGAGGCGACGAAGATCGACGGCGAATCCACGCCGCCGTGGGCCCAGACCATCCTCGCCACCGTGATTGCGTTCGGGGTGGGGTACGCCGTGATCGCTTGGTTGCTGCGCTACCTGGCCAGCAACTCCTACCTGCCCTTCGTGGTGTACCGGCTCGCGCTCGCGGCGGTCATCGTGCTCATGCTCCTGGCGGGCTGGATCACCGCGTAGGCAGGCTCACAGCCATCCGGACTTCTTGAAGCCGCGGTACAGGAGCAGGCAGATGGTTCCCATGATGAGCAGGACCGCCGGATAGCCGAAGGCCCAGTGCAACTCGGGCATGTCGTCGAAGTTCATGCCGTAGATGCCCGCGATCGCCGTGGGGACGGCGATGATGGCCGCCCAGGCCGAGATCTTGCGCATGTCGCGGTTCTGCATGAGGTCCTGGCGGGCGGTGCTCGCCATCAGCATCGTCATCAGAGTGCTGTCGAAGCCGTCGACCATGTCGTTGGCGCGCAGCACGTGGTCGCCGATATCGCGGAAGTAGGGACGCAGCCCGGGGGGAATCTCCTGGGTATCGTCACGCGAGAGGCGGGCGGCCTCGCCCACGAGAGGTCGAACGGCCCGCCGCATCTCGATGTTCTCCCGGTTCAGCCGGTAGATCCGGGTCGCGGCCCCGGCGGGCTTGGGGGAGAACACCTGCTGCTCGATCTCCTCGATGTCGTCCTGGATCGCCTCGCCCACCACGAGATAGCCGTCGACCACGCAATCCGTCACCGCCCACAGGACCGACATCGGACCCTCGGCCGCAAGCTGGGGCTGCTGGGCCATGCGGTCCCGCGCCTGCTGGGTGTCCAGGCTCGACCCCTGGTGGAGGGTGATCGCGAACCCCGGCCCGACAAAGCAGGCCACCTGCCCGGTCTCCACGTCCGAGGACTCATCGACCCACTCCAGGACCTTGAGGAGCACGAACACCTGGGACCCCGAGGTCTCCAGCTTGGCGCGCTGCTGGCGCGACAGTGAGTCATCGACGAGCAGTGGGTCCAGGCCCAGGGTGTCGGCCAGCGACGTGACGATGTCGTGCTCGGGATTGTCGAGGGCCAGCCACACGAAATCGTTGGACTCCGGCCGAACCTGATCGAGGAGATGCTTGACGTCGGCGGCGATTCCGACGGAGCCCGGTGCGCCCAGCTCCACGTCGCGGGTGTCGGGGATCGGCGTGCCGTCCTGAAACACGCCGAAGCAGCGAATCATCTCGCTCCCTTCCCCGCTCCTCAGCCCCGCTCCTCAGCCCCGCTCATTGTGCCCCATGGCCGTAGGCTCGCCCCATGACCACGGTGCTGCTCGTGCGCCATGGCCGCACTGCGTCCAACGCCTCGGGGACCCTCGCGGGTAGATCGCCCGGCGTAGGCCTGGACGAGAAGGGCATCGATCAGGCGGCCCGAGCGGCCGAGCGGATCGCGGCGCTACGGCTGGACGCCATCGTGAGCAGTCCGCTCGAGCGCACCGTGGAGACCGCGGAGGCGATCCTCGCCGGGCAGAGTGGGGCGCCGGGGGGGCGCCGCTCCGCGCGCAAGGCGAGCCAGATCCACCTCGACGACCGATTCATCGAGTGCGACTACGGCGCCTGGACCGGCGAGGAGCTGAAGCGGCTGTCGCGCGAGCCGCTGTGGAAGGTGGTGCAGACGCATCCCAGCGCGGCCGTCTTCCCCGAGGGCGAGGCGATGGCGCAGATGCAGGCGCGGGCGGTGGCCGGGATCCGTGCCTGGAACGCCCAGGTTGGAGAGCGCGGCATCTATGCGGTTGTGAGCCACGGGGATGTCATCAAGTCCATCCTTGCCGACGCCCTGGGCATGCACCTGGACCAATTCCAGCGCATCCAGGTCGATCCCGGCTCGGTCTCGGTGGTCACCTACACGGACACGCGGCCCTTCGTCATGCGATCGAACGACACCGGAGGGGATCTCAGCGGGCTAGCGCCTCGTCCCGGCCGGCAGCGACGGTCACCCGACGCGCCCGTCGGCGGCGGCGCCGGGACGCCCTAGGTACGGTGCTGGCGTGGCCCGAACCATCCATGAGTATCCGTCGCCGCGGCGGTTCGTCGCGGGCACCGTCGGCCTGCCCGGTGAGCGCGCGTTCTACCTGCAGGCCCAATCGGACAGCTCACTGACGACCGTCCTGCTCGAGAAGGCCCAGGTGTCGATGCTCGCGGATCGAGTTTCGGAACTCCTCGACCGGGTGTCGGCCGACGAGGACGTCGTCGCTCCCGCGCTGGACGACAACGACCCCCTCACCGTCCCGCTCGAGGAGGCGTTCCGGGTCGGCGTGCTCGCCCTGGGGTGGGATGAAGACCGCGGCCAGGTGGTGGTCGAAGCCCATGCGCTCGACGAGGAGGGCGAGACCGCCGAGATCGGGGAGAACGACCCCGATGCCGTCGACACGCTGCGCGTGAGCCTGGACCCGGCTGCGGCACGCGCGTTCGTCAGGCGCGCCCGCGCCCTCGTGGCAGCGGGCAGGCCGCCCTGCCCGTTCTGCCTCCAGCCACTCGATCCCACCGGTCACGTCTGCCCGCGCGCGAACGGATACCGGCGCCGGACGTGATGGATTCGGCCGACGAGGCGGCGGTCCTCGAGCGCGGTGAGGTGCACGTTGAGGGACGCCTTCGAGCCGCCTCGAACACGACCCTGCTGTGCACGGCCACCCTCGACGGAGTGAGCGTGCGCTGCGTCTACAAGCCGCGCAAGGGCGAACGCCCGCTGTGGGACTTCCCCACGGGCACCCTGGGCTACCGCGAGGTCGCCGCATTCGACGTGACGCGTGCGCTTGCGTGGGACCTCGTGCCCACGACGATCTGGCGCGACGACGCACCCCTGGGACCGGGGATGTGCCAGGCGTGGCGCGACACCGGTGAGGTCGATCCGGTGCAGGTGCTCTCCGAGCGCGACGTGCCGCGCGGGTGGCGCGTGGTCGCCGAGGGGGAGGGGATGGACGGGGAATCAGTGTGCCTCGCCCACGAGGATGCCGAGGACCTGCGGAGACTGTCGCTGTTCGATCTCATCGCCAACAACACCGACCGCAAGGGCGGCCACGTGCTGCGCGACCCCGGGGGCCGGCTCGCCGGGATCGACCACGGGCTGACATTCCACGTGGAGGACAAGGTCCGCACAGTGCTGTGGGGCTGGGCCGGGGAGCCCCTGACGTCTGCCGAACGCGAGTCCCTCGAGCGGTTCCGCCGCGGTCCCGCCGCTGATGAGATCGCCCTTGCCGAGGCGGCTCCCGGGTTGGCCCGCCTCAGCCGCGCCGAGGTTCGCTCGGTCCTGGAGCGACTCGATCACCTGCTGGCGGGGGGTGCGTTCCCCGTCCCGTACGGCGGTTGGCCGGCGCTGCCCTGGCCGGCCATGTAGCCCCTAGCCCCGGGCCCAGGTAGCCCCCGGGCCGGCGGCCCTCGGAACCACCGGGGAGGTCGCCTAGGCTGCCCGGGTGCAATCGTGGCCCGCCCCCGACGTGCCCCGCCTGCCGGGTGGCGGACCGCCGCTGCGCCTCTTCGACTCCGCCACCGAGCAGATCCGGCCCACGGCCCCCGCGGCCGAGGCGCGCATCTATGTCTGCGGCATCACCCCCTACGACGCCACGCACATGGGCCACGCGGCGACGTATGTCGCCTTCGACATGGTGCAGCGCTACTGGCTTGATGCCGGCCACACCGTGCACTACGTCCAAAACGTCACGGACATCGACGATCCCCTGCTCGAGCGAGCGGCCGCCACCGGCCAGGACTGGCGCGATATCGCGCGTCGCGAGACTGAACTGTTCAGCCGTGACATGGAGGCGCTTCGCGTCATCCCGCCGAGGGACTTCATCGGAGCGGTGGAGTCGATTCCGTGGGTGGTCGACTGCGTCCAGCGCCTGCGTGAGCGCGGTGCCGTGTACGAGCTCGACGGGGACCTGTATTTCGATGTCACGTCGGACCGCCTGTTTGGCGAGGTATCTCACCTGGACGAGAGCGAGATGCTCCGCCTCTTCGGCGAGCGCGGGGGCGACCCCGGGCGACCGGGCAAGCGCCACGCGCTCGACCCCCTGCTGTGGCGCGCGGCCCGCCCCGACGAGCCGGCCTGGGACACGGCGTTGGGACACGGGCGACCCGGCTGGCATATCGAGTGCGTCGCCATCGCGCTGGACACGCTCGGGATGGGCTTCGACGTGCAGGGGGGTGGGCGCGACCTGGTGTTCCCTCATCACGAGATGGGGGCCTCGCACGCCGAGGTGATGACGGCCGACTGGCCCTTTGCCCGACACTACGTTCACGGCGGCATGGTCGGACTCGACGGCGAGAAGATGAGCAAGTCGCGGGGCAATCTCGTGTTCGTCTCGCGATTGCTCCAGGCCGGCGTCGACCCCGGGGCCATTCGACTCGCCCTGCTCGGCCAGCACTATCGATCGGATTGGGAGTGGACACCCCAGGTCCTCGCGGGCGCCGAGGACAGACTGGCCCGGTGGCGGGCGGCTGCCGCTGAGGCCGATGGGGCCGCCGGCGAGAGTTCTGCGCTGCGTACGCTCGATGTCATGCGCGACCGGCTCTCCGATGACCTGGACACTCCCGGCGCCCTCGCGGCCATCGACCGATGGGCGCAGGAGGCTCTCCGGAGTGGGGGTGCCGCAGCGGATGGCCGGGTCGTGGCCGAGGCGTGCGACGCCCTGCTCGGCGTCGACCTGACCGGACCGGGCGCCTAGGGCCGGCGCCGGTCCCGCCGGCCTCGAAGGGGGAAGGGCCCCTCAGGCCTTCTTCTCGTCATGGCCGCCGAACTCCTTGCGCTGGGCCGACAGCACCCGATTGGCGAAGTCGCCCATGCCCTGCGACTCGAACCGCTCGTAGACGGCCGCGGTGAGGACCGGTGCGGGAACGCCCTCCTCGATGGCGGCGATCGACGTCCACCGACCCTCGCCGGAGTCCGAGACCCGACCGCTGAACTCCGCGAGCTCGGGCGACTTGCTGAGTGCCAGGGCCGTGAGATCGAGAAGCCACGATCCGATGACGCTCCCGCGGCGCCACACCTCGGTGATCGCCGGCAGGTCGAAGCGGTACTGGTAGTACTCGGGGTGCTCCAGGGGGGCGGTCTCGGCGTCCTGCTCCCGCGTCCGCAGTCCCGTGTCGGCGTGCTTGAGGATGTTGAGGCCCTCGGCGAAAGCCGCCATGATCCCGTACTCGATGCCGTTGTGGACCATCTTGACGAAGTGACCGGCTCCGCTGGGCCCGCAGTGCAGCCAGCCCGCCTCACCCGCGACCAGAGGCCCGGTGCGATCCCCGGTGCGCTCGGCCGTCGAGACCCCGGGCGCGATGGACTCCCAGATCGCATCGAGTCGGGCCACCGGCTCGTCCTCGCCGCCGATCATGAGGGAGTAGCCGCGTTCGAGCCCCCACACGCCGCCCGACGTGCCGCAGTCGATGTAGTGCAGCCCGAGGGGCTTGACCTTGGCCGCGCGACGGATGTCGTCCCGGTAGTAGGAGTTGCCGCCGTCGATGATCGAGTCGCCCGGCTGGAGCACCTTCGCGAGGTCGTCGACCACCGCTTCGGTGATGGCTCCTGCCGGCACCATGGCCCAGACCGAACGCGGCGGCGTCATGGCCGCGGCGAGCTCCTCGAGGCTGGCCGCCCCGATGGCGCCCTCGGCGACGAGGGCGGCGACGGTGGCGGGGTCGCGGTCGTACACGACGGCCGTGTGACCGTCGCGCATGATCCGACGCACGATGTTGGCTCCCATGCGGCCGAGACCCACCATGCCCAACTGCATCGGCTTCGACGTGGCCATTGCGGTCCCCTCCCTGCCACGACGCCCGCGGTGGGTCGCCTGGACTTGTGCGGAATCGAACTGACTGCTGTACGAGGGCACCACGCTAGTGCAAGGCTGCGGCCATGACTCTTCCGGAAGCCGGTGACCCCACGAAGGCCCCCGCATGGGGGCGACTGGCGCTCCTCGCTCCCACCATGCGGGAGCGCACGCTGCGCGACATCTTCGCAGCGGAGCCCGGCCGTGAACCGACGTGGACCCGGGATGGCGCCGGCCTGCGCGTGGACTTCAGCAAGCAGCGGGTGACGCACGAGGTCCTCTCCGCACTGCTGGACCTCGCCGATGAGCGCGGCGTCTACGCGCGGCGCGACGCCATGTTCGCGGGCGCCCACATCAACGTCACGGAGGACCGTGCGGTGCTGCATACGGCGCTTCGGCTTCCCCAGGGGGTGGTGTGCGAGGTCGACGGCGTCGACGTGGGTGCCGAGGTCCACGATGTCCTCCAGCGGATGGCGAACTTCTCCACCCGGGTTCGGGACGGGGAGTGGACGGGCGCCACGGGCAAGCGGATGCGCAACGTGATCAACATCGGGATCGGCGGCTCCGACCTCGGGCCCGCCATGACCTATGTCGCCCTGCGCTACTACTCGGATCGGGACATGCTGTTCCGGTTCGTCTCGAACGTGGACCCCACCGACATCAGCGAGGCGCTGAGGGGCCTTGATCCGGCGGAGACGCTCTTCATCGTCGCGTCGAAGACCTTCGGTACCCAGGAGACCCTCACCAACGCCCGCGCGGCTCGCGACTGGCTGGTCGGCTCGCTGGGGGAGGGCGCCGTGGAGCACCACTTCGTGGCGGTGTCGACCAACGCGGATCGCGTGGCCGCCTTCGGGATCGACACCGCCAACATGTTCGGCTTCTGGGACTGGGTGGGCGGCCGCTACTCGATGGACAGCGCCATCGGCCTGAGCACCATGATCGCGATCGGCCCGGAGGGCTTCGACCAGATGCTCGCGGGCTTCCACGCCATGGACCGGCACTTCCAGGAGGCGGAGCCGGAGCGCAATATCCCTCTGCTCATGGGACTCATCGCCGTGTGGAACCGCGACTTCCTGGATATCCCCACGAATGCTGTGCTCCCGTACGCGCAATTCCTCTCACGATTCCCCGCCTACCTCCAGCAGCTCACGATGGAGAGCAACGGCAAGTCCGTCCGTCTCGACGGCAGTCCAGTGGACTACAACACCGGGGCCATCTACTGGGGGGAGCCCGGCACCAACGGCCAGCATTCCTTCTACCAGCTGCTCCATCAGGGCACGGAGATCGTGTCGTGCGACTTCATCCTCTTCGCGCAGGCACTGGAGCCCGTCTTCGACATGCAGGACATGCTGGCCGCCAACGCCCTCGCCCAGGCGGCGGTCCTGGCATTCGGCCGCACCGCAGAGGAGGTGCGGGCCGATGGGACACCCGAGGCCCTTGTCCCGCACAAGGTGATGCCGGGCAACCGGCCTTCGACGTTCATCATCACCGAGCGACTCGACCCCGGAATCCTAGGCGCGCTCATTGCGGCGTACGAGCACAGCGTTTTCGTCCAGGGCGCTGTGTGGGGCATCGACAGTTTCGACCAGTGGGGGGTCGAACTGGGCAAGGCGATGGCCAACTCGATCCTGCCCGACCTCCAGGATCCGAGCCGTCCGCTGGACCGCGACTCGTCGACCGACGCGCTCATCGAGGCCTACCGGGCGATGCGGGCCACCCCGGCGACGTAGCAGGTCGAATGCGCTTGTGGCGGGGGAGTCACGGGCCGTCGACTCCGCGACGTCGGAGGTAGCGCTCGAACTCCCGAGCGATGGCCTCTCCGCTCGCCTCGGGGAGGTCGGTCGTATCCCGCGCCTCCTCCAGTTGCCGGACGTAGTCGGCCACTTCCTCGTCCTCGGCAGCGAGTTCGTCGACGCCTAGTTCCCAGGCGCGCGCGTCCTCGACGAGATCGCCGAGCGGCACAGGGACGTCGAGGAGGTCCTCTACACGACGCACCAGCGCCAGCGTCGCCTTGGGGGAGGGCGCCTGCGCCACGTAGTGGGGGACAGCCGCCCACAGCGACACTGCGGGCAGGCCGCGACGCGAGCACGCCTCCTGGAGGACGCCCACGATCCCGGTCGGGCCCTCGTAGCGGGATGGCTCCATGCCCAACTCTCGCGCGATCGCGGACTCGGTCGCCGTGCCCGTGATGGGCACGGGTCGGGTGTGCGGGCTATCGGACAGCAGGGCCCCGAGAGTCACGGCCATCATGATGCCCAGGTCGGCGCTGACTCCGAGCAACTCGTCGGTGAACTGGCGCCACCGCATGTTGGGCTCGACTCCGTGCACGAGGACGATGTCGCGCGCGGCGAGGGGCGGGCGGGCGACGTAGAGGCGAGTCGCGGGCCAGGTCAGTCGTCGCACCCCGCTGTCGTCGAAGGAGATCGTCGGGCGGTTGACCTGGTAGTCGTGGTAGTCCTCGGAGTCCATCTCCGCGAGCGGCTGCGCGCCCCACGCCTCGCAGAGGTGGTCGATGGCGTCACTGGCCGCGTCGCCGGCGTCGTTCCAGCCCTCGAATGCCGCCACGAGGACCGGATCGACGAGCTCGGGCAGCGACTCGTACTCGATCATGCAGGCTCCTCGTGCGCCCTGGACCCGGTGACCTGACCCGGGTGACCTGGACCCGCTCACTCCGCGGACGTCGCCACCCTACGGCAGGACAGCGCCCTAGGCTGGTCCCACCATGGCAACCCCCGCGCCGGCGCCCGCGGCCGTTCTGTTCGACATGGACGGCACCCTCGTGGACACCGAGGAACTGTGGTGGCGCGGGGAGTGCGAGGTCATGTCCGGGTTCGGCGTGACATGGACCCGCGAGGACCAGGCCGTCTGCCTGGGCGGCCCCTTGGAGCGGGTGACCGCCTACATGCGCGAGCGAACGGGAGGCATCGCCTCGGAGCGGGAGATCGGGGACGCCCTGCTCGGGACCGTGGAGCGGCTGATGCGCGGCGAGCCCCTGGCCTGGCGCCCCGGGGCGGCGGAACTCCTGCGCGAGTGCCGGGCCGCGGGATGCCCGACCGCGCTGGTGTCAGCATCCCATCGGCCGCTGGTCATGGCGGTCGCCGAAGGCGTCGCCCGCGACCTGGGGCTGCCGGTCGACGGGATATTCGAGGCGACGGTGGCCGGGGACGAGGTGAGCGATTCCAAACCTCACCCCGAGCCGTACCGTGCCGCGGCCCGCCTCCTCGGAGTTGCCATCGAGCAGTGCGTGGTGGTGGAGGACTCGCCGACGGGCGTGGCCTCCGGGCAGGCCAGCGGAGCCCTCGTCGTGGCCGTACCGCACATCGTGAGCATCCCGGCCGCACCGCGACGCGTGGTGCTCGGAAGCCTCGAGGGGGTCACGCTCGCGCAACTCGGGGAATGGGTCACCCAGACGTCGTAGGCCGTCCCCCGCGCGCGCCCGGCCCGTTGGGTAGCCTCAGCGCGGTGACATCTCGCGCGTTCGGGGTCCTGGGCCCCGGGGACATCGTGCAAATCACTGATCCGCGCGGGCACCGCCACACGCTGCAACTGGAGCCGGGGAAGGTCTTTCACACCCACCGCGGCGGCATCTCCCACGACGAGATCCTCGGCATGCCCGACGGCTGCGTGGTGACCTCGGCCGGCGGCACGACCTACGTCGTTCTCCGATCGCTGCTGGAGGACTTCATCCTGTCCATGCCCCGCGGTGCCGCGGTGATCTACCCCAAGGACGCCGCGCGCATCGTCATGTCCGCGGGTCTCGGCCCCGGGTCGCGGGTCCTGGAGGCCGGCGGCGGATCGGGTGCCCTGACCTGCACCCTCCTGACGGCGGTCGGCGGTGAGGGCTTCGTCGTGTCCTGGGAGCGTCGTCCGGACTTTGCCGAAGTGGCGCGGACGAATGTCGAACGGTGGTTCGGCGCGCCGCCGGCGAACTGGGAGCTGGGCATCGGTGACGTTCGCGATGCCGTGGCCGACGGGAGGATTCCCGCCTCGCAGTTCGACGCGGTGGTGTGGGACATGCTCGATCCTTGGGAGTGCCTGGGAGCCGCAGCCACGGTCCTGCGGCCGGGAGGCGTGCTCGTCGTCTACGTCGCGACGACGACTCAGCTGTCCCGGGTCGCCGAGGACGTGCGCGCCATGGGCGGCTGGACCGAGCCGCGAGCGGAGGAATCCCTCGTGCGCACCTGGCACCTCGAAGGCCTGGCGGTGCGCCCCGACCACCGCATGATCGGTCACACCGGGTTCCTCCTCGCGACTCGCCGACTAGCGCCGGGTGTCCAGGCCCCGCCCCGTCGCCGCCGGCCCGCGAAGGGCGCCTACCCGACGGCGCCGGGGCCGGACAGCTCGTCGTAGCGCGCCCCGGACGCCAGCCGTGGGTAGGGTCGGGGACGGAGGTGAACGATGGCGATCCACGAGCCACCGCGGTCCGACGACGGAGGAGAGCGCCCGGGCATGCCCGGGCCGGTCCCGCAGTCCGGCACCGGTCGCCCATCGGGGCGGCCCGATGGCGACCCGGAGCGGCTGCGCGTGCTGGAGTCCGAGTTGGCGTCGGCGCAGGCGCACAACGCCCGGCTCGTCGCCACCCTGCGGGATGCGCGCGAGCAGATCGTCACCCTCAAGGCCGAGGTCGACAAGCTCGCGGAGCCGCCCGGCAGCTACGGGGTGTTCCTCGCCGCCTTGCCCGACGGATCCCTCGACGTGGCCGTGTCCGGGCGCAAGATGCGACTCGTGGCGATGCCGGGGCTGGAGACTGCCACGCTGCGGCCCGGCCAGGAAGTCATGCTGAACGAGTCGCTGAACGTCGTGGGAGTGCGCGACTTCGAGAGGCTCGGCGAGATCGTCATGCTGAAGGAGCTCCTGTCCGACGGCGAGCGCGCCCTGGTGATCGGCCGGGCTGACGAGGAGCGCGTGGTCTGCCTGGCAGAGCCCCTGCGCGATCGCGTTATCCGCGCGGGCGACTCCCTGCTCATGGAGCCTCGCTCGGGCTACGTCTTCGAGGTGATTCCCAAGTCGGAGGTCGAGGAGCTCGTGCTCGAGGAGGTGCCGGACGTCGACTACGCCGACATCGGGGGCCTCGGGAGGCAAATCGACCAGATCCGCGACGCGGTGGAACTCCCGTTCCTGCACCCCGACCTGTTCCTCGAGCATCGGCTGGCGCCGCCCAAGGGAATCCTGCTGTACGGCCCGCCGGGCTGCGGCAAGACGCTCATAGCCAAGGCGGTGGCGCACTCCTTGGCGAAGAAGGTGGCCGAGCGCACGGGACGCGAGGAGGGCCGCTCCTACTTCCTCAATAT
>JAPOJD010000114.1 GCA_029978585.1 Actinomycetota bacterium | reverse complement strand
CTGACGCTGATGGTGCCGTCGGGCTGGGTGGTGCGTATGCCGTTCCACAGGCTGGTGACGGTGATGGCCTTGGGCAGGTCGACGCGCCAGTGCTTGTCGCTGGTGGAGGTGGTGCTCACGGCGACGTCGCTGCAGTAGCCGGCGCCCCAGTCGCTGGTGATGACGCTGGTGGCCGTGATGCCCTCGGTCACGCCGGGCATCGTCGGGGAGGGCATCGTCGGGGACGGTGTCGGCGTCGGAGTCGGAGTCGGGGTCGGAGTCGGCGTGGGGGTCGGCGTGGGAGTCGGAGTCGGAGTCGGCGTGGGGGTCGGCGTCGAGCCGTCCAGGGTCACGTCCGCGCAGGAGTAGAACGCCTCGGGGGAATCGCTGCGCTGCCAGACGGTGTAGAGGATCTGACGTCCCGTGCGGGCAGGCAGGTTCATGCGCAGGGTCGTGGTCGCCTCTCGGGCACGGGCACCGGAGTCGTGCACGAGCTCGAGGTCAGACCACTTCAGCGGCTTGGTGGCGTCGTATGTCGCCTTGGTGATGTAGACGCGGAAGTACGACGTCGCGTGGGGTGCCGACGACGTCCACGTGAGGGTGTACTTGCCGTCGGTATCCGGACGCAGCGCGGTCGCCTTCCACTTCGTGGAGGGCGTGTCGAAGAAGGCGTACTTCTCCCGGCCTGCACTGCACAGCTGGCCGTCGGGCACGACCGACTGATGCTGTCCGTTCGCGGCCCCCTGATTGATCTCGTTCCAGTCGTACAGGGCCTGGGGGTTGGCCGTCCAGGCATCGGCGCACATGGCCGAGCTGCGGTCGCCGTAGAAGCACTCCCAGATGCGCGACGGGGGATTGGACATGGTGCCGTGTGCCTGGGCCGGCCCCGCGGCAATGCCGACGGTCGTGATCATGCCGCCGAGGAGGCTGACCGATCCGACGAGGGCGAGGGTGGCGCGCCGGGCGAATGACGCGGTGGACACGTGAGACCTCCAGGTTCTCTTGCTCCGCACGAAAGTTCGTGCACGTCGAGCACGGGTGTGTCGAGGAATCACGGCGCGCAGCATGGATCCCCGCACAGCGCGGATCACCGCGAACCACAAACCCCTCAACGCGGCAGTCCCGCGGGTGCGGGCCTACCGGACTTACTGCTACGACTTCCAGGCTTTCGGCTCGGTTCCCCTCGAGGCGACCCGAGATCGCCTTTCTGACGCAATTCACACGGGGGCATCAGCCGAACGGCCGAGGGGTATTCGGGAATCTCACCGCGATACCCCCATCCTTTGGGGATTCTCAGAGCCTTCTGTGGACCATCAGAGATTCCGCAGGACCATCAGAGTTTTCTCAGGGGAACGTGAAGGGAGAGTAAAAGCCCTGGGAGTTGCCTGAGGTACCTCGTTTGCAGCGCGCATGCGGGCCCTGCAGTCCGATACACCTGATACAGGAGCCGAACGCCAACTCGGGCATCGGCCGGTTCTAGGAGGACCGATGAACAGCGGATCCATCAGCAGCGGATCGATGACCAACCGCAAGCTCGCGCGCACGCTCGCTGCCCTCGCTGCGGGAGCCATCCTCGTAGGCGGCGCCACAGTTGGCGTCGGAGCGGCGCAGGCCCACGGCAACGGCGGAGGCCACGGTCCGTCTCACGGCGATCACGGCCGTCCCGACCGGCCCTCGTTGCCCACCGCGGACCGCTGGCTCGAGGAGCAGGTCGACCGCACCGTGACAGACGAGGCCAAGGACGCCTACAAGGACGCGCGCGAGGCCGCCAAGGAGGCCTACGAGGCGGCCAAGGAGGCCGCGGAGGACGATGAGGCCGCCGAGGAGGCTGCCCGAGCCCAGTTCGCCGCCGATATGCGCGCGGCCGTGGACGCCTTCGACGCCGCGACGCTTCCCGCCGATCAGGTCGCGCCTGTCGGTGCCTACCGCGACGCCATGGGCGATGCCGTCGAGATGCGTGCCCTATCCGAGGAGGTGGCGCGTGACGACTTCCGCACCTCGCGTACCGAGGCCCGCGACGCGTTCCGCGCCGCGATGCAGGCGGCGACCACGCCCGAGGAGCGCAGGGCCGCTGCAGAGGCCTACCGCGATGCCCTGAATGCCGCCAAGGACGCCTACGTGGAGGCGCGCTCGCAGGCACGGGCCGACTTCAACGCCGCGGTCGAGGCCGCCCGCAGCGCCCTCGAAGCGGCTCTTGCCCCGGCACCCGCACCTGCCGCGTAAGGCCCAGATCCACCCGTGGTGGGGACCGTACCCCCCGTCGGCCCCCACCACGGGTGCTTCCTGCCGGGGGAGCGAGGAGTAGCCCCGTAGACTCCCCTCGTGGCGCGCGGCGACGGCACTCTCACCCATGAGTTCCAGGTCGGCGGCGACCTCGGCGACGACCGCGCCCCCCAGGACGCCTGCGGTGTCTTCGGGGTCTGGGCGCCCGGCGAGGAAGTCGCCAAGCTGACCTATTTCGGGTTGTACGCGCTCCAGCATCGCGGCCAGGAGTCCGCGGGCATCGCCGTGAGCGACGGCAACCACATCGTCGTCTACAAGGACATGGGGCTGGTCTCCCAGGTGTTCACCGAGGCGAGCCTCGAGTCATTGCGGGGGCACGTCGCCATCGGCCACACCCGCTACTCCACGACCGGCTCGAGTTCCTGGGAGAACGCCCAGCCGACCTTCCGGGCCACCGCGACCGGTCACCTCGCGCTGGCCCACAACGGCAACCTCATCAATACCGTCGATCTCGCCGAGCGCGTCGCGGCGCTGGAGGAGAGCCGCGGCGAACTGCCGCTCGGCACCGCGAAGCCGTCGCGGGCCACCTCCGATACCGAGCTCGTCACCGCCCTCATCGCCGCGCACCCCGATGAGTCCATGGAAGTCGCGGCGATGAAGGAACTGCCCAAGCTGGCCGGGGCCTACTCGCTGGTGTTCATGGACGAGACCACGCTCTACGCTGCCCGCGATCCGCTCGGCATCCGGCCTCTGGTCCTGGGCCGCCTGGAGCGGGGCTGGGTGGTGGCCTCGGAGACGGCGGCACTGGACATCGTGGGCGCGTCGTACGTCCGCGAGATCGAGCCGGGCGAGCTCATCGCGATCGACGAGCACGGCCTGCGCGCGCACTGCTTCGCCCGGCCGGAGCCGAAGGGCTGCCTCTTCGAGTACGTCTACCTCGCGCGCCCCGACACCGCGATCTCCGGCCGCAGCGTGCAGGCCACGCGCGTGGAGATCGGCCGTCGGCTGGCCCGTGAGCATCCAGCGGACGCCGACCTCGTCATTCCCGTGCCTGAGTCGGGCCGCTATGGCGCGATCGGATACGCGCAGGAGTCCGGCATCCCGTTCGCCGAGGGCCTGGTGAAGAACGCCTACGTCGGCCGCACGTTCATCCAGCCGTCGCAGACCATCCGCCAGCTTGGCATCCGCCTCAAGCTGAACCCGCTGCGCGAGGTCATCGCCGATCAGCGCCTCGTCGTGGTGGACGACTCGATCGTGCGCGGCAACACCCAGCGCGCACTGGTGCGCATGCTCCGCGAGGCCGGCGCCCGCGAGGTGCACGTGCGCATCTCATCCCCGCCCGTGCAGTGGCCCTGCTTCTACGGCATCGACTTCGCCTCGCGCGCCGAACTCATCGCCAACGGCCTGTCCGTGGAGGAGATCTGCCGCTCGATCGGCGCCGACTCCCTCGGCTACGTCTCGCTCGACGAGCTCGTCGAGGCCACGACGGTGCCCAAGGACCGCCTGTGCCGCGCCTGCTTCGACGGCGTCTACCCCATCGACGTCCCCGAGCCCGAGATCCTCGGCAAGCACCTGCTCGAGGGACTGGAGAAGCGGGTGACGTCCTCGGCCGGAGTGGGTGCGGCCGACGCGCTCGAGCGGCCCTGATGGTCAGCTACTCCGACTCCGGCGTCGACGTCGAGGCAGGCGAGCGCGCAGTCGCCCTCATGCGCGAGGCCGTCGGGCGCGCCACGCGACCCGAGGTGTTCGGCGGCTTCGGTGGCTTCGCGGGCCTCTTCGACGCGACCAACCTCACGGGATATGCGCGACCCCTGCTGGCGACATCGACCGATGGCGTCGGGACGAAGGTCGCGGTCGCGCAGGCGATGGACATCCACGACACGATCGGCATCGACCTCGTCGCGATGGTCGTCGACGACCTCGTCGTGTGTGGAGCCGAGCCGCTTTTCATGACCGACTACATCGCCACGGGCAGGGTCGTGCCCGAGCGGATCGCGGCCATCGTCGCGGGCATCGCCCGCGGGTGCGAGATCGCCGGCTGCGCCCTGCTCGGCGGCGAGACCGCGGAGCACCCGGGGCTCCTCGAGCCGGAGGAGTACGACGTCGCCGGCGCCGGAGTGGGCGTTGTGGAGGCCGATCGCCTGCTCGGCGCAGAGCGGGTGCGGGCTTCCGACGTGGCTATCGCCCTGCGGTCGTCAGGACTGCATTCCAACGGATACTCGCTGGCGCGGCGCGTCCTCCTCGGCGAGGGCGGGCCCGGCCTCGGCGTCTTCGTCCCGGAGCTGGACCGTTCGGTGGGCGAGGAGATGCTCGAGCCGACGCGCATCTACGCGCAGGACTGCCTCTACCTCGCCGACAACGTCGACGTCCACGCCTTCAGCCACATCACCGGCGGCGGCATCGCAGCAAACATCGCGCGCGTGCTGCCCGCGCACCTGGCCCTCGACGTCGACCGGTCTACGTGGACCCCGCAGCCGATCTTCGGCCTCATCTCCTCCGGCGGCGTAGAGCAGGCGGAGATGGAGCGGACGTTCAACATGGGCATCGGAATGGTTGCCGTCGTCGATGCCTCGGCCGTCTCCGACGCGATGGCGCACCTGCGCGACCGCGATGTCGACGCCTGGATCTGCGGCATCGTCCGCGAACGCCGCGACGGTGAGGTCGGCGACGCGGAGGCTAAGGGCGGCAGCGGCGGCGCCGTGCGCCTGGTGGGCGAGTACCCGGGCTGAGGCCTTCTTTGGGCGAAATGCGCTACCGGGTGGCGCAATCCGCCCAAAGAACCGGCGAACGGCGCTATCGGGCGGCGGACTCGTCGTCCTCGTCGTCGTAGTACTTCGCGTAGGGATCCACCGCGTAGGGGTCCTCGACGGGCTCGTCGACCACCGTCTCCTCGGCGCCGTCGATCTCCTCGTGCGCCCCGCCCTGGCCGCCGCCGGCGAGTTCCGCCTGCAGGCGGTCAAGATCGGTCTGCGGGCCCCCGTACTTGAGGGCTCGTGCCACCTTCGTCTGCTTCGCCTTAGCGCGACCGCGCCCCATGGCACGCTCCTACCTCGCGGGACCCTGCTCGGCCGACCGCTCAGGGGGTCGCCGACCGGAGAAGACTACCCCGGCCCCCCCTGGGCCGGCATCCCCAGGGGAAGGACCAGGCCGTTCAGCCTGCATCGGGGGTGGCTTTACGCCCCCCTGGCCCCATGCCTGGCCCCATGCGCCGACGCGCCGCCCTCGTGACCACCCTCACCGCCGCCGTGGCCGCGGGAATCTCCCTCACGGCAGCCCCAGCCTGGGGAATGCCCACCCCGGGACCAGGCGCCCAGACCCGGGCGACCGGCACCCCGATCCAGCTCATGCCGAAGCCGGGCGTCGACCTCACCGAACTCCCGCTCGGGGACGCCTACGTGTCCCTCACCGGGCCCCAGCGCGGCTGGACGTGGGCATGCACCGCCGGCAACCCCAACGCACCCGGCGCGATCCACAGCGGCCCATGGATCCAGGGCAACACCTGGGACATCACCGCGAAGTTCGCCGTGGGGGGTTCGGTGTCGTGGACGCACGTGGCCGCGTACTCCGAGACCACGTCCACGGGGAGCCCGCGGTCGCGGACGATCACCACGATGCGCGTGCCCACTGTCGGCACCACCGGGACCTTCCCGATCCAACGAACCGACCCGGCCTACGAGTACGACCGCAACCCGTCCTCGGTGACACCGAAGTCGAAGAGCGTCACCATCCCCAGGGACCCCACCAAGGCGGCGAAGCACTCGTGCCTGCCCATGGGCGCCATCGGCGTCGCCAAGAACGGGGTGATGCTCTACAACGCCCTCGACGCCCGCAACATGGACGCCCGGGCCCATGAGATGCACGACTCCTGCGAGGGCCATCCGAACTTCGCGGAGTACCACTACCACGCAGGCTCGGCCTGCGCCGTCGGCGCGGATGCGGGTCCGAACTCCGCGGTTCTGTTCGGCTACGCCTTCGATGGGTTCGGGATCTACGTCGTCCGCGACGCGAACGGCGACCTGCTCAGCAACGACGACCTCGACGCCTGCCACGGCCGCACCGCGCGAGTGAAGTGGAACGGCAAGATGCAGCGGATCTACCACTACGTGGTGACGCAGGAGTTCCCCTACCTGCTCGGCTGCTTCACGGGCACGAACGGCGTCCCGCCCGCCCGATAGCCGAATGGCCGTCGGCTAGAACCTGCGGAAGGCCTCCGCACCCGCCGCGATGCGCTCCTGCGCCTCCTCCGCCGCGGCCTTCTCGGGGGTGATCCCCTCGGCCTCCGCGCGGCGCAGCACCCGCAGCGTCGTGTCGTACACCTTCGCCACGCGCGCCCGAGCCCGGTCCATGTCGAACCCCGGGATCTCCTCGGCGGCCTGCACGACCACGCCGCAGTTGACCAGGTAGTCCGGCGCGTAGAGGATGCCCCGGTCGGCCAGGATGTCGGCCACCTCCGGCCGGGCGAGCTGGTTGTTCGCCGCTCCGCACACGATCGTGGACTGCAGCCGCTCGGCGACGTCCATCGTGAGCGCGTGGCCGAGGGCATTCGGCGAGTACACGTCCAGCGGCATGTCGACCAGCGCGTCTGCCGAGTCCACGATCGTGACCGGCACGCGATCGCGCACCGCCTGCAGGGTGGCGTCCAGGGGATCGGTGATGAACACCTCGGCGCCCTGCTCCTCGACGAGGTGCACGGCGAGCCGGCCGCCGACCTTGCCGGCCCCGGAGATGCCGATCCGGCGCCCCTCGAGCGAGGCCTCGCCCCAGACGACCTCGGCCGTTGCCAGCATGGCCTGCATGATCCCGAACG
>JAPOJD010000087.1 GCA_029978585.1 Actinomycetota bacterium | reverse complement strand
GGGATCGCACTGGCGGCCCTCGCGGTCATCGCCGTCTCCTCCGGGGTTCTCGCCCTGAGTTCGCCCTTCTTCGATCTCGACGTGGGACTGCCGGGCTGGGGGGTCTGGGCCGCGGGACTCACGATGTGGGGCCTGGTGATGGTCTACACCGCGGTCGTCTTCGCGGTGGGTGCCGCGACAGGACACAGGACCTGGGCGCTCGCGGCCGGCTCGGCGCTGGCCGTCATCGGCTTCCTCGGCCAGGTCTTCGCCTCCCTCGCCGAGCCGCTGGAGTTCCTCCAGACGATCTCGCCGTGGTACTGGTTCCTCGGGAACGACCCGCTCACGCAGGCGCCGGGATGGATCTCCCTCGCGCTGCCCGTGGCCCTGACGGTGGCCGTGGCCGCGATCGGGATCACAGTCTTCGAGCGACGAGACCTCGCCGTGTGACGCCGCGTCACGCTCCCACTGCTGCGGGTGCGCCCCCTGCCACGGGTGCGCTCGGCTTGAAGCGGCGCAGGAGGAGGCTGTTGCCGACGACGAACACGGACGACAGGGCCATGGCCGCACCGGCGAGCATCGGGTTGAGCAGGCCGAACGCAGCGAGCGGGATCATGGCGACGTTGTAGGCGAAAGCCCAGAAGAGATTGCCCTTGATCGTGCGCAGGGTGCGCCGTGACAGCCGGATGGCGTCCACGGCGGTGAGCAGGTCGGCGCGCACGAGCGTGAGGTCACTCGCCTCGATGGCGGCGTCCGTTCCCGTGCCCATGGCTATGCCGAGATCTGCCTGCGCGAGGGCGGCCGCGTCATTGACGCCATCCCCCACGACGGCCACGACGCGGCCCTTGGCCTGCAGGGACCGGACGATGTCAACCTTCTCCGCCGGGAGCACGCCTGCGTGAACGGAATCCTGGGCCCCGGTGCTGATGCCCACGGCGCTCGCCACCGCCTCCGCGGTCCGCAGGTTGTCCCCCGTCACGAGCACGGGCTCCAGTCCCATATCGCGCATCAGCCCGATGGCCTGGGCGCTGCTAGGTCGCACCGCGTCCGAGACGACCAGGGCGCCACGCACGGCACCTGCCCAGCCGACGGCGACCACCGTCTCTCCCCTGCCCTCGGCCGCATCGATGCGGGCCCTGAGCTCTTGCGAGACCTTTGCCGCTCCGATCGTCTCGGCCACCCAGTCGGGGCGCCCGGCCGCCACCAAGGTCCCGTCGACGACGCCCCGCACGCCGAGTCCGCGCTCGTTGCGGAAGTCAGCGGCCGGCGGCACGTCTAGTCCGGCGGCGATGGCGCGCGCGATGGGGTGCTCGCTGGGCGACTCGACCGAGGCTGCCATGAAGCCGACAACGACCGAATCCTCACCCTCGGCGGGGATGACTTCGCGGAGCGTCATCCGGCCGGTCGTGACCGTGCCGGTCTTATCGAGGACGATCGTGTCCACGCGACGCGTGTCCTCCAGGATCTGCGGGCCCTTGATGAGGATGCCGAGCTGGGCACCGCGGCCGGTTCCCACGAGGAGCGCCGTCGGCGTGGCAAGGCCCAGGGCGCAGGGGCAGGCGATGATGAGCACGGCGACCGCGGCGGTGAAGGCCCACTCGACGTCCCCCGTGAGGAGGATCCAGGCCACGAGCGTGACGGCGGCGATGACGAGCACGATGGGAACGAATACCGAGGCGATCCGGTCCGCGAGGCGCTGTACGGGCGCCTTGCCGGACTGCGCCTCGCTCACCAGTCGGGTGATCTGGGCGAGGTGCGTATCGGCACCCACGCGGGTAGCACGCACGACGAGGGTTCCGTCGACGTTCACCGTCGCCCCCGTGACCGCATCGCCGACGCCCACGTCGACCGGCACCGGCTCTCCGGTGAGGAGAGATGTGTCCACGGCACTCTCGCCCGACTCCACGACTCCGTCCGTGGCGATGCGCTCGCCGGGCCGGACGACGAAGGCGTCCCCAATCCTCAACTGCGACACGGGCACGCGGGTCTCGGCACCGTCGATCACGACGGCGGCATCGGGTGCCGCCAGGTTCGCCAGAGCGCGCAGCGCCTGCGTGGAATTGCGCTTGGCCCGGGCCTCGAACCAGCGGCCCGCGAGGATGAAGACGGGGACGGCGGCGGCGACCTCGAAGTAGATGTCCGGGGTGCCGCCCTCGGATTGCATGGCCATGCCGTCGGTCATCGTGAAGCCGATGGCGCCGGCGCCCCCGAACAGCAACGCCCAGACGCTCCAGAAGTAGGCCGCGAGGACCCCCAGGCTCACCAGCGTGTCCATGGTGGCCGCGCCGTGGCGCGCGTTGAGCGCGGCTGCACGGTGGAACGGCCAGGCGCCCCAGGCAACGACACCGGTCGCCAACAGGAGTGAGGCCCACTGCCAACCGGGGAACTGCAGTGGCGGGACCATGGCGAGGAGGACGACGGGCAGGGCCAGGGCCAGGGACACCCAGAAGCGCAGTCGCAGCGAGTCCACCTCGCGGGAATCGATGGCGGCTTCGGCCACGGGGGATGCGGAGTAGCCGGTCTGCTCGATGGTGCGCAGCAGATCGGAGACTTCGATCCCCGGCTCGTAATCTACGTGGGCGCTCTCGGTGGCGTAGTTGACCGTCGCCGTCACCCCGGGCATCTTGTTGAGCTTTCGCTCGATGCGCGAGGCACAGGTCGCGCAGGTCATCCCCGATACGGCAAGTTCAACCGTTGTCGTCGCCATGGCGCACCTCCGGTCCCGGGGAACCGCTCAAGGAACGGTACAACGGCGCGGGGGGCCCGGGGATTCCCGGTGGCTAGCGGGCGTCGAGATCGATGCCGAGCCGACGGGCGGACCGCACCCGCTGCCGCGACGCTCGCATGCGGCGCAGCCGCTTCACCAGCATGGGGTCGAACGCCAGGGCCTCCGGCGTGTCGATGAGGGCGTTGAGGATCTGGTAGTACCGCGTGGCACTCATGTCGAAGAGGTCGCGGATGGCCTGCTCCTTGGCCCCGGCGTACTTCCACCACTGGCGCTCAAACTCGAGGATCCGCCGGTCCCGTTCCGACAGCGCCTGGGCCGCCTCGTGGGGATCGAGGCGTGCCGCGCCCGAGTCCATGCCAGCGTCTCCTTCGGGGGTGGCAGACGTCACCGGGACGTCCAGGGCAGTCCCGTCATCGTAGGACCCGACGACAGGCATGTCATTCACCCTCACCCGCGCGCGTCGCCGGTTGACCCGCGGGATGAGTCGTGGCGGACGCGCCGTTCTGGGGCGCGCTGACCGGTGCCGCCGCAGTATCGACCCCGAGTTTGCGGGCAATGCCCTCCACCTGCGCCTGCAGGGCGGCCAATTGACGCGTCAGCGCCTCAAGCGTCGTCGCATCTTCCTGCACGGTCTCCGAGATCGCCGGCGGAACGATGGCCGGTGACGGATGTGACGCCTGTGTTGTTTGTGGTCCCTGTGATTGCGGCTCGGAGCCGGCGGCAGCCGCCTGCGCTTCCGCATCCGAGCCGCCCGTCGACGACGCCTGAGGTGACGACGAGGGGCTCTTGGCCGCTGTCGAGCCCACGATGAAGCGCGACGCCACCGCCGCGGTCACGGCCCCGACGGCGGCAGCCCCGGTGAACATGATGAGAACGGCGATCGCGCGCCCGGCTACCGTCACCGGAGTGAAGTCGCCGTAGCCGACCGTGGTCACGGTGACGAAGCCCCACCACACGGCGTCGCCGTAAGACGTGATGTTGGCACCGGGCGCGTCGATCTCGAAGATCAGGGTGAATACCGCGCCGAAGAGGACGACGAAGAGAACCGCGTAGACGGCGTAGATGCCGACGATCTTGGTCAGCGCATTGCGATCCTTGGCGATGCGCATGACGGCCATCACCACCAGGATGATCCGCAGCGGCGGGAAGGCAAGCGCGATGAGGAGCGGCCAATTGCGCTTGAGGAAGTTGCCCTTGTGCGGATCCAGGACGAAGCGGATCACCATGTCGAGGGCGAAGATCAGCCACGTGATGATGCTGAGCCGCACGCCCTCCTCGCGATACTCCGGCGACAGCGCGGTGGACCACGTGAAGAACGTCGAGAGCAGCCAGATCATCGCCGCGAGGAACATCGGGAAGGTCGACAGGTTGTCGTAGGTCCGCTGGGCCGGGGTCATGGGGTACTTGTCCCGCATGGAGAAGAACCGGGTGATGAAGTGGTGCTTCGGGCGGGGCGCGGCGGGGGTGTCGGCCATGGGGACAGCCTCTCAGGTCCGGTGCCCGCGGTGGCGGTGGCGGAACCGGATGATCGCCCAGGAGAAGAAGTAGCCCATGCCGTTGGTGGCCCAGTGCAGGCCCATCGGGGCGAGGACGCTGCCCGACACCAGTCGCAGCCCGGCGAAGATCACGCCGGCGATCGTCGTGGTGAGGACCGACAGCAGGACAGCGAGGATGTTGCCGCGCACTCCCTGGCCGACCACCGAGCCGAGGGCGGCGCTCTGCTCGTGGGTCCCGATGGCCGGCAGGATGTGCCACAGCCCGAACAGGATCGCGGAGATGACTACGGCCCAGGTCACGCCGAACCTGCGGGCCAGCATGGAGAACAGCACCGCGCGAAAGGCGATCTCCTCGAAGAGCACCGTGCCGAACGGGACCTGCACGAGCGCCTGGAACATCAGGCGCGGGCCGCTGAGGGTGCTGACGCGCTCGTCGTGCATCGCATCGCGCCCCCTGCGGAAGGCCGCGGCCAGGAGGTAGCCCAGAGTGACGACTCCGATGCTTGCCACACCCCAGAGCAAGCCCGGGATGATGTAGTCCCAGCCGAGCCCCATGTCGGTCCAGGTGTTGCCGTCGAGGAGCCCGATGGCGAGCAGCCCGAGGCTTCCACCCACCGCCCACAGCAGATAGTGATCCTCGGGGGCCAGGCGGTTGTTGATGATGTTGAAGGCGACCAGGGCCACGACCACCACCAGCACCGGCCAGAGCGGCAGCCCCGCCACCTGCTCCGGGGCGGTGATCGTGATCACCCGTGGAGCCTACGTGCGCCGGGCGAACGTTCCCTGGGCGGATCGGCTCACCCGGTCGCACACTTCGCCCTGGTAACCCCGTGCCCTCAGACCCCTGACTAGCGTGGGCGGATGACACCCTGGGCGAACCTCGGCGAGCGCGCCCGACGCGACGGCGCTTCCCCCCTGGTCACCTACGTCGACCTCGCATCCGGCGCGCGCGCCGAGCTGTCCGCCGCCAGCCTTGCCAACGCCGTCGCGAAGACCGCCGGCCTGCTGCGCGACGAGTTGGACATCGAGCCGGGTGCCCGCATCGGCATCGACCTTCCCCTGCATTGGCAGTGGGCAGTGTGGCTTGGCGCAGCATCGGCGGTCGGGGCCATCCTCGTTCCCCAGGGGTTGACGGCGGGGACCGACCTCATGGTCACGGCCTTCGGCGCTCCGCCCGCCAAAGGAGCCGACATGGTCGCCGACACGGTCGTGGTGTCCCTTCATCCGCTCGGCCTCCCCGAGGGTGCTGTCCCCAGCGGATACGTCGACCACGCCATGGCCGCACGCGCGCATCCGGACGTGTTCGCGCCTGTGGAGCCACCCTCCGAGGGCGCGCCCCTGCTCGAACTCGACGGCCGCAGCCTCACGGCGGCGGAGGCGGAGCGCGAGGCGAGCGGAGCCCTCGACGCACGGGGCATTCCACCGGGGGGACGTCTCCTCCTGCGCGACGACCGGGACATGGCCCTGGCGCCGCTCGCGCTCCTGCTTGCACTGCCCGGTTCGGCCGTGCTGGTCCGCCACGCAGAATGCGGCGACCTTGCCCGCGTAGCCGGCGAGGAGCGCGTCTCCGGCGAGTGACTCAGACGACCGTGGCCGTGCGCACCGGGCTGATGGCGACGACGGTGGAACCCTCGAACACCACGACTCGCCACGAGTAGGTCATGCCCTTGGGTGTGACCGTGACGGTGAACGAATAGCGACCGTCAGACCCGGGAGTGACGCGCTCGCGGTTCTGCCAGTCGACCCCGGCCCACTGAACCTGGCGCTGTACGACGAGGCCCGGCCTCATGTCGTCCACGCGCCCGTACAGGCGGGCCTGCGTGCCCTCGGGGATGTCTCCGGACGGGGTGACGGCGAGCGTCACCTTGCCCGTGGGCGGCGGGTCATCGGGGACGGTGCCCTTGGACAGGATGTCGGTGAGGTACGTCGACCGCAGGCCGAGCGCGCTGCGGAAGGCGCTTCCCGACACGGAGGCGGGGCTGCCGCTGCTCGCAGTCGCCGTCACGGTCCGCGCCGATCCGGAGTCGTAGGTGGCGGAGACGCGAATCGACACGATGTCGTTAATTCCGAAGATCTCGTTCATCCGCTTCTGCGATGCGACGACAGTCCACTCGCGGTAGGGATTGTCCGGGGCGCTGAGGCTCCACTTGTCATCGACGCTCTGGGACCACGGGTAGCCGTCCCCACCCCAGGCATCAGCAGCGGAGGTGGTGCGCCCACCGGTCGCCGCCGTGTAGAAGGCGGGGATCGGACGGCCCTTCCACAGTGCCGTCTCCCCCTCGGTCGCGCGCACTGCCTTGACCCACTCGTCGCCACCCTCGCCCGTCTCGACGACGTATCCCCGGAAGGTCTGGTCGTAGCGGGGGCCGTCCCCGTCGTCCATGTGGCACAGGCAGTCCTCGTCGACGCCCGCGGCGATCTTCGCGAGCGCATACGAACGCGAGGCGATCACCTGGGCACGCAGGGCAGCCTGCGGCCAGGTGGGCACCACCTCAGCGATGCCGTTGAGGTACTCGTCCTGGACTCGCAGGACGTTGATGGCGTTGAGGCGGCGGCCCTGCGAAGTGGGCACGGTGGCCAGTTCGACGCTGCCGTAGCGGTAGCGGTGCCCGGATGTGCTGAGGGATTCGCCGGGACCGGTGAGGTTCAGCACCGCGGGAGCGGCTCCTGCGCCGCCGGGATCGCGGGTGCCGGACCAGCGCAGCGTGACGAGCGTGCCGCGCCCCAGCCGGGTCTCCCGCGACCCTGCCACCGTCGACACGGTGACGTAGCGTCCCTGGGGAGTGAACACAAGGTGGTCGCCCTCCGGCACCGCGACCGACTTGCCGGAGAACGTGACCTCCAGGGCTCCACCCGACTCCAGGGCCTCCGCGCGCGCGTGCACCTTGGTCTCCTGCTGGATCAGAGCGACCCGCACGTCGACGTCGTCGCGCTGCTGGCCCACCTCGACCCCGGGGTAATAGTGCGTGACGATGCGCTTGGCGTCCCATCCGTCCAGGGCCATCGCATAGGCACCCCACTGCGACAGTCCGACGCCATGCCCGTAGCCGCTGCCGACCACCGTGAAGGCTTCCGGAGGCGAGCACGGGTCGACGGGGGCGTCCGCGGTGCTCGCGATGCGCACCGCGCCGTTCCACGGGGTCAGCGCCTCGCCCCCCGCAGTGCCGGTGATGCTCACCGTGTAGTTCCCGGGGGGGACCGCCTTGTTGCCGTCGTCGCGACGATCCCAGCGCAGATCCAGGGTCCCGGCCTCTCGCGACTCGCCGCGCAGGGTCCGCACGCGATCCCCGCAAGCGGAGAAGATGTCGGCCTTCAGCTTCACCGCACCTGTCGTGGGGACCCGCAGCGTCATCGGCTGCTCGGCTCCCCACGGCTGGCCCGAGCCCACCAGGAGGGGCCGGAAGAACGTCGTCCCCATCATCTCCGCCGCGCGGGAGCGCATGGGCATCACCGCCGGTCGCAGGAAGTCACCCGGGCAGGAGGTGCTCCCGATGTCGCCGTGACCGGAGACCGTCTTGATGCGCACCTTCTCACCCGCGTAGTACATGGACGTCGTTCCGGACCCCGGTCCAGGACCTGCCGAGGTGAGCACCGCGGAGCCTCGTGGGTTGACCTTGTTGAGGTCGAGCTTCCAGGCGATGAGGCGGGACATGGCGTCGGCGATGCGCTGCCCCTCCTCCTGAGTCGGGTTGAGCGTGTCCGCATTGCCGAGGAACGACACCGCGAATGTCTCCGCGTTGAAGCCCGCGGTGTGGGCCCCGATCACGGCCAGTTCGACCCCGCCGGCTCGCCCCTCGTAGATCCGACCGAAGCGGTCCACCATGAAGTTGTAGCCGAAATCGTTGACCTGGATACCCTCGGTGAACCACGAGTACACGTTGCGCATCTGCTGGGCTGCCTCGGCCTCGGTGTAGTCGTTGCTCGATACGACGTGGTGAACGAACGCCACCTTGATCCTCGGGGAGTACGACACGGTGCCCCTCTTCAGGGACTCGTCGGCTCCCCACTCCGCCCGGGTGATGATGCGCGGCCGGTTGGCCACTGCCTGCGCCGACGATGCTGGGGCTGACTCATGTCCGAGTTCCGCATCCTCGGGCCGCACCGGGTTGTCGATCATCACCAGGCGCGTGTCCGCGGGCACCTCGCCCGATGGGGTGTCGATGCGCACCTGGACGCCATCGGCATCCGATGCGACCACCGGCTCCGTCCCGAACCGGGCCAGCTCGTACTCCTCGGTACCCGGGTCCGGCATGTGCTCGCTGACCGGCACCTGCATCCAGTCCGACCAGGCCCCGTCCTGCCGCACGCGAACGACGACCCGGGTGCCGGGATCGAAGGCCTCCGCGGCCGTCACCCCGACGAGCCCGAAGGGCGCCACGTCGGTCGCGGGGAGCGCCGCCGCCGCGCGCAGTCGCGTCGGACCCAGGACCGGATCGTGGTCGTGGTCCGAACCCGCCGCGCGGACGCCGGTGCCGACGCCGGGGGTGCCGAGGAGGGCCCCCGCGGGAACCCCGGACAGGGCGAGCGACCGCACCTCGGCCCGAACCGGCTCCGCGTCGGAGGCCTGGCCACCGGCCACTGGCACCACGAGGAAGGCGGGGACCAGGGCCAGCGCCGTCACCACCCCGATCGCCCTCACCACCCGAGGGTGCCAAAGTCCCCGG
>JAPOJD010000001.1 GCA_029978585.1 Actinomycetota bacterium | reverse complement strand
TTGATCATCTCCTGGAGCAGCTTGGTGCTCTCCTCGAAGCCGACCACCTGGACGAACTCCGGCTTCGCGGCCTTGAGCTCGGCGACCTCGGCCTCGAACGACGTGGCCTCGGGCGCGTACTTGATGCTCGAGAGGATCTCGCCACCGGCGCCGGTGAAGTCGGTCTCGAAGGCCTGCTGCAGGCCGATGCCGTAGGCATCGTCGCGGGCGATCGTCGCACCCTTGGTGAAGCCGGCGTCCGCCGCCAGCGTCGCCTGGATCGCGCCCTGGAGCGCGTCGGACGGCGCGGTGCGGAAGTACAGGCCGTTATCCGGGTACGTCGTGAGCGCCGGCGCGGTGTTGGCCGGGGAAATCATGAACACGCCGTTCTGGGTGACCTTGTCGATGACGCTCAGGGTCACGCCGGACGAGGCAGCGCCGATGATGGCCTGCACGCCCTTGGACAGGTGCGAGTCCACGGTCTGCGAGGCGATGTCGGTCGTCGTGTCGCCCGAGTCGCCGTACTCCTCGGTCACCGGAGCGCCCAGCACGCCGCCGGCGTCGTTGACCTCCTTGAGGGCGAGCTTGACGCCCGCGAACTCGGGCGGGCCGAGGTAGGCGAGCTGGCCTGTCGCCGGCAGCAGCGTGCCGAGCTTCAGCGTGGGGTTCTTGCAGTCGGAGGCGGGCTCGCTGGAAGCCTCCTCGGACGGGGCCGCGGACGTGGCCGGGGCCTCGGAGGTCGCGGGGGCCTCGGACGTGGCGGCGGCGCTCGAGCTGGTGCTCGAGGTGGAGCCGCCACCGCACGCGGCGAGCACGAGGCTCGCGGCGCCGAGGACCACGACCGCTCCCGCAATCGGGCTGCGTCGGATCATGAAGGTTCTCCTTAGGGTGCGGACCGCGGGAATCCGCGGCCGCTAGGTGATGTGCTGGTGCCTGAAACCTACCCTGCCCGCAGGATGCGAGCGAACGCCGGTAGCGGGACGAGTCCGGATGGTTGTGATTCCGTGACCTGCACCGTTATCGTTTCGTGATCCTAGGGTCGGCTCAGGCGGTCCCGGAGATCACCGCCCGCGCCAGGTCACCCAGGGGCATGCGCCGGTCCATGGCCGTCTCCCGGAGCCAACGGTAGGCGGCTTCCTCCCCCAGATCCTCCCGGCGCTGCAGGATCCCCTTCGCCCGCTCGACGTCGCGGCGGTCGGCGAGTCGGCGCTCGGTGTCGCTTGCAGCCCGCGTCGCTGCATCGGCGGCGCCCTCGGCCTGGCGTGCGCGCTCGTGAAGGTCCCGGAGCGTTCGCCATCCCCCTACCGCCATCTCCACGGTCGGCATGAGGTCCGACGGGCCGACGGGCTTCACCAGATAGGCCATGGCGCCCGCATCGCGCGCCTGCTCCACCCGCTCGCGCTGGCCGAAGGCAGTGACGACGACCACGGCCGTCTGCGCGGAAGTGCGCCGGGTGACCTCGATCCCGTCGAGGCCCGGCATGGCGACGTCGACCAGGAGGCAGTCGGGGCGCAGGGACGCCACGAGGCTCACGGCCTCCAGCCCCTGGGGCGCTTGCCCGACGACGTCGAACCCACTGTCGCCCAGCATCTCGACGAGGTCCATGCGAATGACGGCCTCGTCTTCCGCGACCACGACGCGCAGGCGCTCCTCCATGGCCCGAGCCTAGGGGTCGGTCACGTCCGCGCCCGCGCCACCGCCTCTCGGCCTGCGCATCCCGGAGCCCATTGCCCCCTACTACCCTGTCGCGTGCGCCCCGGTATCCCAACCGGCAGAGGAAGCGGTCTCAAACACCGTCCAGTGTGGGTTCGAATCCCACCCGGGGCACCTCGCGGGAGAGACCCCCGCCCGCTGCTACTCCCCCGTTGCGATGAGCGTTGCGCGCTCGTCACGCACGCGCGCGAGGAGACCATTGACGAAGGCGGGCGACTCGTCGGTCGACAGTTCACGGGAGAGCTCGACGGCCTCGTCGATGGCTACCGCGTCAGGGATGTCGCCCCACAGGAGCTCGAATACGCCGATGCGCAGGGTGTTGCGATCGACCGCGGGCATCCGGTCGATCGTCCATCCCAGCGAGTACGTTGCCAGGATCTCGTCGATTCGCTGTTGGTGACCGGCGACGCCGCTGACGACCTCGACCGTGTACGGATTCAGGGGCGGCTCTCCCGCTTCCACTCGCCGCGCCTCGGTCTCTGCGAGCGCCTCACCGATCGGCACCTGGCGCAGATCGGCCTCGAACAGGACATCAAGCGCCCTCTTGCGGGCCCGGTGGCGGGCAGTCACGTCAGTTGACGCGACCGAGGTAGGAACCGTCCCGCGTGTCCACCTTCACCCGCGTGTCAGGCTCGATGAAGAGAGGCACCTGGATCTCCGCTCCCGTCTCGAGAGTCGCCGGCTTCGTGCCGCCGGTCGCCCGGTCGCCCTGGAGGCCCGGCTCGGTGTAGGTGATGAGGAGCTCGACCGATGCGGGCAGCTCGACGTACAGCGCGGCGCCCTCGTGCAGGGCGACGACGGCGGCTTGGCCCTCCATCAGCCACTGGGAGTTGTCCCCGACGACCGTCGTGGAGATCGGAATCTGGTCGTATGAAGACGTGTCCATGAAGACCCAGTCGTCACCGTCCCGGTAGAGGTACTGCATGTCGCGCTTGTCGACATTGGCGGTCTCCACCTTGACTCCGGCATTGAACGTCTTGTCCACGACCTTGCCCGAGAGGACATTCTTCAACTTGGTCCGCACGAACGCCCCGCCCTTGCCGGGCTTGACATGCTGGAACTCGACCACGGTCCACAGTTGGCCGTCGATATTGAGCACGAGGCCGTTCTTGAGGTCGTTCGTCGTTGCCACGTTGGTCCCTTGCCTCTCAGCCCAGCACCGTCAGGCCGCGGTCCGTCGCGGTGATCGGGACACTGGGGCCGTCACTGATGGCCACCGTGTCCTCGATGCGTACGCCTCCCCGTCCGGGGAGGTAGACACCGGGCTCCACGGTGACCGCGGAGTCGTCCGGGAGCATACCCACGGCGCGCGGGCCCAGGAACGGCGCCTCGTGGATCTCCAGGCCCACGCCGTGCCCCAGCCCATGGTCGAAGGCATCGCCGTAGCCCGCTGCGGTGATGGCGCCTCGAGCCGCCCGATCGACGTCGACAAGGGACGCACCCGCCACCGCCGCGGCGCGGGCGGACTCCTGGGCAGAGAGCACCAGGCCGTACAGATCGGCCTGCCAGGACGTGGCCTCCCCCAGGACGAACGTGCGCGTCTCGTCGGCGTGGTACCCCCCCACCTCCGCACCGAAGTCGATGACCAGCAGGTCGCCGACGGCCAGGGGCCGCAGAGATGGCGCATGGTGGGGAATGGCGGAGTTCGGTCCGGATCCGACTATGGTCGCGAAGCTGACGCCGTCTGCTCCCATGGCCAGCATCGTGGCCTCGAGCCTTCGCGCGACATCGCGCTCGGTCTGGCCGGTGCGCACCGACGGGAGCACCGCGGCGAGCGCGGCATCGCTGATCTCGCAGGCGGTCCGGATCAGGCTCATCTCCCCGGCGTCCTTGACCGCGCGAAGCCCCTCCACGATCCCCGACACGGGCACGAGGGACTCCGCGCCCTCAACGGCAGCGGCCATGGCCAGGTAGTCCTCGACCGATAGGTGCTGGGACTCGACCGCGAGCCGTTGCCCCGGACCGCCGCTGCGGCCCGCATGCCAGCGCCCGACGAGCGCCCGGACCGTCTGCCGGTCGATGAGGAGTTCCACGCCGGGGCACTCCTGCCCTGCCTGGAGCAGGTAGCGCCCGTCCGTCCCCAGCACGGGCTCTGACGAGGACAGCAGCAGGGCCCCGTTGCTTCCCGTGAAGCCACACAGGTAGCGGACGTTGGCCTGACCGGTGACGAGGAAGGCGTCCACCCCGGGATCGCGGGCAAGGACATCGGCCCATGCCCTGGCCCGGCGGGCTTCGTGGTCCGGACCGCTCACGTGCCGGGGCCGGTCAGTGTCGCGGCGATGGCGCGCAGGGCGAGCTCGTACGACGCCAGCCCGAAGCCCGCAATGCTCCCGGTCACGACGCCGGCCACTACCGACGTGTGCCGGAACTCCTCCCGCGCGGCGGGATTCGACAGGTGGACCTCAATCGTCGGCCCGGTCACCTGCGCCAGCGCGTCGCGCACCGCGTAGGAGTAGTGAGTGAATGCCGCGGGATTGATCACTACCGGCACGGCACCGTCCGCCGCCTCGTGCAACCAGCCCACGAGTTCAGCCTCGGAGTCGGTCTGGCGCACCTCGACGTCCAGCCCCAGCGCCATGCCGACAGCCCGACACCGCTCGACGAGGTCGGCATGGGTCGCGTGGCCGTAGACGTCCGGCTCCCGCACGCCGAGACGCCCCAGGTTGGGGCCGTTGAGGACGAGAACGCGGGTCATGCCGACACCTCCTCGTAGGCGCTGACGAGCAGCGCCGGATCGGGGCCCTCGAGCAGTCCGGGATGGCCGACACCATCCAGGACCACGAAGCGGAGCAGGTCCGCCCGCGCCTTCTTGTCGACGCGCATCGCCGCGAGGAGCGCGTCCCACCGGCCCGGTGCGTAGGTGGTCGGCAGGCCCAGCGCTCCGAGCACCTCGCGATGCAGGGCGACCCCCTCGTCGTCCAATCGGCCCGCGAGTCGGGCCAGTTCCGCGACGTAGACCATGCCGACGCTGATGGCAGCGCCGTGCCGCCATCGGTAGTCCTCGACGCGTTCGATGGCGTGCCCGAACGTGTGGCCGTAGTTCAGTGCCTCGCGCCCGAGCGTCGCTGCACCGACGCGCTCCCGGAGGTCCGCGGTGACGACGTCCGCCTTAACCCGGATCGCCCGCTCGATGATCTCGCGCAGTCGAGGCGAGTCCCACCGGGCAGCGTCATCAGGGTCCTGCAGCACGATCTCGAGGATCGCCGGATCCCGGATGAGTCCGCACTTGACGGCCTCGGCAAGGCCCGCGACCAGTTCATGGCGGGGCAGCGTCTCGAGGGCGGCGAGGTCGCACAGCACGCCGGCCGGCTCGTGGAAGACGCCCACGAGGTTCTTGCCCGTCGACGTGTTGATGCCCGTCTTGCCGCCGACGGCGGCATCCACCATCCCCAGGACGGTCGTCGGGATATTGACCAGGCGCACCCCGCGCAGCCACGTCCCGGCGACGAAGCCCGCCAGGTCGGTTGCCGCTCCCCCGCCGATGCCGACGATGGCGTCCGTGCGGGTGAATCCAGAGCGTCCGAGCACGTCCCAGCAGAACGCCGCCACCTCCGGCGTCTTCGCGTTCTCGGCGTCGGGAATCTCGAGGATGATGGGTTCGAGTCCCTGTTGCGTGAGATCCGCTCGGACGCCTTCCGCAGTGAGGTCCAGCGCCCGCGGCGCCACGACGGCGACCTTGGCACATCGTTCGCCCAGCATCGGCGCGAGCTCGCCGAGGAGCCCGGTCCCAACCAGCACGTCGTAGGGCTGCTCCGCCGAAACCTGGATCCGCGTCGTGCTGCCGTCCTCGCCGCTCCCGGGGTTCACGCGAGGCTCTCCGCACGCGGTCCGCCGAGGGCCGCCAGTGCCGCGAGCACGTCGTCCGTCACCGCGTCCACGGATCTGGCGTCGGTGTCGACGACAGCGTCGGACACCTCCTCGTAGAGGGGGGTGCGCTCCTCCAGGAGGGAGGCGAGCGTGCCGCGGACGTTGCCGACCAGCAGGGGACGCGAGGCATTGAGGCCCACGCGTCGGGCCGCGTCGGAGACACTCACCCGGAGCCATACGACGCGGTGCGCGAGGAGCAGTGCCCGACTGCCGGCATCGAGGACGGCTCCGCCGCCGAGCGACAGGACCCCGGACTCCTCCTGCAGCGCCGTGGCGACCGCATCCTTCTCCAGCGCGCGGAAGGCGGGCTCGCCGTCGTCCACGAAGATGTCCGCGACCTTCCGGCCCGCGGCCATCTCGATGAGGTGATCAGTGTCGGCAAAGGCAACCCCGAGCCGCCGGGCGCACGCCCTGCCGATCGTGGTCTTGCCCGCGCCGGGGGCTCCCACGAGCACGAGGGCGGGTCCCGCGGTCATCGGAACGCCAGCCCGTCGCGGTAGGCGAGGAGGTTCCGGCGGGTCTCCGCCAGGCTGTCGCCCCCGAACTTCTCCAGGAGTGCATCGGCAAGGACGAGCATCACCATGGCCTCGGCGACGACCCCGGCCGCCGGGACAGCGCACACGTCCGATCGCTGGTTGATCGCCTTGGCCGGCTCGCCCGTTGCCACGTCGACGGTCTGCAGGGCGCGTGGGATCGTCGAGATGGGCTTCATCGCTGCGCGAACCCTGAGGATCTCGCCCGTGCTCATGCCGCCCTCGGTCCCCCCGGAGCGCCCCGAAGTCCTTCGCAGTGCGCCATCCTCGGAGATGATCTCGTCCTGGGCCTGCGACCCGCGGCGGCCCGCGAGGGCGAAGCCGTCGCCGACCTCCACACCCTTGATGGCCTGGATGCCCATGAGGGCTCCGGCGAGCCGAGCGTCAAGTCGGCGGTCCCAGTGCACGTGGCTTCCCAGCCCGGGCGGAAGGCCAAAGGCGACCACCTCGACGACACCGCCGAGAGTGTCCCCGTCTCGATGCGCCGCGGAGATCTCGTCCTGCATCGCCTGCGACGTGACCGGGTCGAGCGCCCGCACCGGATCGGCGTCGATGGCCGGGCCCGCGCCGCGATCGGGGACGCCGTCTGCGGCGGCGCCTCCGATGCGCACGACGTGGCTCACTACCTCGACGTCCGCCGCCTGCAGCAGAAACGCGCGGGCCACAGCTCCCAAGGCCACGCGCGCCGCCGTCTCCCGGGCGCTGGCCCGCTCGAGGATCGGCCGGGCATCGTCGAAGCCGTACTTCTGCATCCCCACGAGGTCGGCGTGCCCCGGCCGCGGCCGCGTGAGGGGCGCGTTGCGGGCGAGCGCGGCCAGCTCGTCGGCGTCCACGGGATCCGGGGACATCACCCGGTCCCACTTGGGCCACTCACTGTTGGCGACTTCCACGGCGATGGGGCCGCCCTGCGTCACGCCATGCCGGATCCCGCCCAGGATCGAGACTCGGTCCTCCTCGAAGCTCATGCGGGCACCCCGGCCCACGCCCAGCCGCCGCCGGCGCAGGTCGTCGGCGATCTCGGCGGTGGCGACGTTCACTCCGGCGGGAAGGCCCTCGAGGATCGCGACCAGCGCGGGACCGTGGGATTCCCCTGCCGTGAGCCACCTCAGCATCGCGGGCTCCCGGACATGGGCGACATCCTCTCAGATCGCGGCGGGGCCCAGCATCGCTGCAATGGCTCCCGTCACGAGGAACGGTGCGAGAGGGATCGGCTGACGCAGCCGCGAGGTCGCTGGCGGTACCCGCCCGCCCGCGCGCCTCGGGCGCTGCCCGACAGCGACGAGAGCCCATCCGAGCGTGCCCGCCAGGGTCAGCCCGAGCACGATGCCGAGCAGCAGTGCATCCCATCCGACGAAGCCGAGATACAGCGCCAGGGCCGACAGGAGTTTCACATCGCCCATGCCCAGTGCCGACGGGGAGACGAGTGCCAGGGTCAGGAAGGCGAGGAGGCAGGCCCCGGAGGCCGCCCAGGCCCGGCCGTAGGCGGCCATCTCCGCGCCCAGCCAGGCGGTCGCGAAGAGGCCCACACCCCCGACTGCGAACAACAGGAGGACGAGGACGTCGGGGATCCGGTGCCGAGCCAGGTCCGTGCGCGACACGGCCACGCCGAGGAGGGCGAGGGCCAGTCCGACCGGCAGGACCGCCGGCGACGCGGCAGTGACGGCGGCCGCGGCGACGGCACATATGCCGGCGCAGGCCACGGAGCTCATGGCGGTGGGGTGCGGCCGACCCTGACCGGAACGGTCGGGGACCGCCGCTGCCGGTCCCGTGCTCAGCGACCACAGCGCGAGGCGATCGACGGACGGTCCGCAGGCCGCCCCGACGACCAACGCGAGCGCGATGGGGGCGATCATGCTTTCGCCGAGCATGACACCCCCCTCCGCCGTCCTACCCGGGGTGCTCCCGGCTGAGAGCGGCACGCATCTCGCCGACGGGCGCCTCGAGCCCCGTCATCAGCCGCACCTGATCCGCCGCCTGCCAGAGGAGGAGCGCCAGGCCGTCCGCCGCGGCGCCGCCTGCGGCGCGCCACGCGGGAACGAGCGTCCCCGCCTGATCACCGTAGGCCACATCGAGCAGGATGCCCGGGTCGTCGGGCACGCCCTGTGCATAACGATCCGCTGCGTCTCCGGGAACGGTCGAGATCACCAGGTCGGCATCGAGGTGGTGGTGGGCCTCCTCCCAGGAGACGATGCGCAAGTCGCACCCCAGTCCCGCCGCGATGTGAGACAGGTGCGCACCTCGGGCCGGATCCCGCAGGGCGACGTAGGCCGCCTCGATCCCCAGCCGGTGGATTGCCGCGACCGCGCTCCTGGCCGTCGCTCCTCCGCCGAGGATGGTGGCGTTGGTCAGGTCTGCTTCGGGGGACATCTCGCGGATCGCCCGGACCATCCCCATGACGTCGGTGTTGTGGCCGTGCCGGCGCCCGTCGCGGATGACCACGGTGTTCGCGGCCCCCACGACATCGACCGTCTCGCTCGTGTCATGCAGGAGCGGAAGCACCGCTGTCTTGAGCGGCATGGTGAGCGAGAGCCCCGCCCAGGAGTCGTCCATTGCATCGACAAACTCCGCGAGCTCGTCCTCGCGCACGTCCAGGGCGTCGTACCTCCACGGGAGCCCCAGCGCAGCGTAGGCCGCACGGTGAAGGACCGGGGACAGACTGTGGCCGATAGGCGAGCCCAGCACCGCGGCGCGCTTGACGTCCTGGGTCACGGCGTCGCCGACGCGGACGGGCGAGGCGCATTGGATGCACCGTAGCCCTCGCGGAACTTCTGCTTCCACTCCAGGAATTGGTCGTAGCTCGAGGTGAACTTCGTCGTCAGCGTCTCCGGGTCCGTGGTGACGAAGTACAGCCAGTCCCCCTCGGCGGGATCGAGCGCGGCCTCGATCGCCTCCTGCCCTGGCGAGTTGATCGGAGTCGGGGGCAGGCCTTCGATGACGAACGTGTTGTAGGGCGACTCGACCGACAGCATCTGCTCGGTGAGGAAGAACGTGTCCGTCTTCAGGGCGTAGTTCACCGTCGAGTCGAACTGCAGCTTCATGCCCTCCTTGAGGCGGTTGTAGGCCACTCTGGCCACCCTCCGGAAGTCGCTCGGCGCTGCCTCCGCCTGCACGAGGCTGGCCACGATGAGGACCTCGTACGGCGACATCCCGAGCTTCTTGGCGCGCTTGACGAGGTTGAGTTCCTCCGCGGCGAGGTCGAAGCGGCGCACCATCGAGTTGAGGACCTCCTCGGCCGTGCGACCGGGGATGATGTCGTACGACGCGGGGAAGAGGAGGCCCTCGGGCCGCTCGTCCGCCCACTCCGGCAGTTCCAGGGCCTCCGGCTCGCCTAGCGCTTCTGCCAGCTCCGACTGGGGGATCCCGGTGGCGGAGGACGTGATCTGGACCGTCTCGTCGATCCTCAGCCCTTCCGGGAGGACCAGCGGGGCGGCACGCGACGCGGGGTCGAGCATCTTGTCGATCACGCTGGCGGGATCCATGCCGGTCATGAGCGAGTAGACGCCCGGCCCGATGCGCGTCGCCCGGTCGTCGAGTTCGGCGCTGGCGAGGAATCCCGAGGCAGACGCCACGACGCCCGCGGACTCCAGGCTCCTCGCGACGGTCGCCAGGGAGTCCCCGGTGTTCACCACCACCAGCACCGGAGTGCCGGCGACGGCCGCCGCCCGCTCCTCCGGAGCAAGCGTCCGCACCGTCGTGAACGCCCAGATGCCCGCGACCACGAGGGCGAGGACGCCCAGTGCAGCGACCGTCCACCGGACGGGGCTACGACGGTTGCGGGACGGGGGAAGCGGGTCCTCGGTGAGGAAGGGCAGCAACTGGCTCATGGCCCGGCTCCCTTCTCCCGGCGTCTCCCGGCGCCCGCGAACGCCGCTCCCCTAGAAGGTAACGGCCGTGCCCGCCAGTGTCCCGGTGGCGCGCTCGATCGACAACGCCTGCTCCAGGATGATGACCGCCGCGACCTGGTCGACCACCGACCTCGACGACCGCGCTGATCGCCCCGCATCACGCAATGCCCTCTGCGCATCCACCGTGCTCAGCCGCTCGTCCACTAGGCGGACGGGGCAGGGCGCGGCCGCGGCCAGCTCCTCGGCGAACGCTCGCGCCGACTGGGCGGCGATGCCCTCCCCGCCGCCCAGCGAGACCGGAAGGCCGACGTAGACGACGACGGCATCAAGATCGGCGGTCAGTGCGGCGAGGCGCTCGAGAGTCGTCGAGTCTCGCGCCAGCGTGTCCACCGGAGAGGCGAGGATCCCGTCGGGATCGCACCGTGCGACGCCCACGCGGACCGAACCCACGTCCACTGCCAGCCGGACGCCCCGGGCGAAGGCCTCGCTCACGGCCGCCCTCTCACTCCCCTGCGCGGGACCGCACGTAGTCGTGCACGGACGCGTAGGCCTCGTCCAGCCCATCCAGCTTGGAGCCGCCACCCTGGGCTATGTCGTCCTTCCCACCCCCGCGTCCGTCGATCGCCGGGAGCGCGGACTGAAGGACGTCCTTGGCTGAAATGCCGAGTTCCTGCGCGCGTGGGTTCACGACGGCCACGACGGCGAGTCGCCCATCCGCGAGGGACGAGCCGATCATGATGACTCCGCGGTCGGGTCGCGCCGCCGCACGCCCGCGCAGTGCGAGCTCGCGCAAGTCGTTCGCGGTCAGGCCATCGGGCGCACGGTAGGTCCACAGCCGGAACGGGCCGTAGTCCCGCCCCTCACCGATCACGCCCTCCACGTTCGAGGTGAGCTCGGCGCTGCGGGCCCGCTGGAGGTCGCGCTCGGCATCCTTGAGTCGACCGATGAGCCCCTCGATGCGCTCGGGCAGCTCCTCGGGCCGGGCCTTGACCAGTTGGGTGAGCCTTCCCACGAGGACGTGCTCGCGGGCCAGGTGTCGATAGGCGTCGACCCCCACGAGGGCCTCCACTCGCCGCACACCGGAGCCGATGGACCCCTCCGACAGGAAGGTGACGACGCCCAGTTGACCCGAGCGCTCCGCGTGCGTTCCCCCGCACAGTTCGTGGGCCCAGTCGCCCACCGAGATCACCCGCACCTCCGGGCCGTACTTTTCGCCGAAGAGCGCCATGGCGCCGAACGCCCGGGCCTCCTCCTGCGACATGAGCTGCGCCATGACCTCGAGGTCGGCGGAGAGGACGTCGTTCACCCTGGCCTCGACGTCGCGCAGCATCGCATCTCCCACCGCCGCCGGGCTGGGGAAGTCGAAGCGCAGCCGCCCCGGGGCGTTCTCCGATCCCATCTGGGTTGCGGTGTCGCCGAGGAACTCCCGGAAGGCCCGGTGCACCAGATGAGTGGCGGTATGCGCACGCGAGATCGCCCGGCGACGTTCGACATCGACCATCCCCACGGCCTCGTCGCCCGCGGCTCCCTCTCCCTCCACGACCGTCGCGCGGTGCACGAAGAGGCCCGGCACGGGGGTCTGGACGTCGTACACGTCGATGACGGCGCCGTCGGCCACGCGAATGGTGCCGTGGTCGCCCAACTGGCCGCCGGCCTCCGCGTAGAAGGGCGTGCGATTGAGGACGATCTCGACGTGATCGCCCTCCCGGGCCACTGGCACGACGACCCCATCGCGCAGGACCCCGGTGATCACGCCCTCGGACACGGCCTCGTCGTACCCGGTGAACGCTGTCGACCCGCCGGTCTCGAGGACCTCCCGGTACGCCGTCACCGCGGTAAGGCCCGCCTTGCGGGAGCGGGCGTCGGCCTTGGCGCGCTCACGCTGCTCGGCCATGAGCCGGCGGAAGCCCTCCTCGTCCACGTCCAGGCCCTGCTCCCGGGCCATCTCGAGGGTCAGATCAATGGGGAATCCGTAGGTGTCGTGCAGTTCGAAGGCCTGGTCGCCGGGAAGGACTCCCCCGCCGTTCGAGCGCACCTCGGCGGCCGCGAGGTCGAAGATCTGGGTGCCCGTGCGCAGGGTCTGGAGGAACGCTGCCTCCTCCTGTGCCGCGACACTGGAGATGCGCCGCGCCTCGTCATTGAGCTCCGGATACTGCGGCGCCATCACCTGGATGGTGGTGTCCATGAGCGGGTCCATGGACGGATCGCCGGCACCCAGCAGCCTCATATTGCGGACCACACGGCGCAGTAGCCGCCTGAGAACGTAGCCGCGTCCTTCGTTGCCCGGGGTCACTCCGTCGCCGATGAGGAAGGCACACGTGCGACTGTGGTCGGCGATGACCCGCAAGGCCACGTCGGTCCTCTCACCCGCGCCGTACGTGACGCCCGTGAGTTCGCTCGCGCGGTCGAGGATCCCCCGGGTCGTGTCGATCTCGTAGATGTTGTCGACCCCCTGGAGGAGCGCGGCCATCCGCTCCAGACCCATGCCCGTGTCGATGTTCTTGGCGGGAAGGGGCTTGAGGATGTCGAAGTCCTCCTTCGACCGGACCGCCGAGAGCTCGTCCTGCATGAAGACGAGGTTCCACACCTCGAGATAGCGATCTTCGTCGACCACGGGTCCGCCCTCGCGCCCGAACGCCGCGCCCCGGTCGTAGTAGATCTCCGAGCACGGGCCACCGGGTCCCGGGACTCCCATGGACCAGTAGTTGTCCTTGGCGTTGCGACGCTGGATGCGCTCCCGGGGGATGCCTACCTCCCGGTGCCAGATGTCGGCTGCCTCGTCGTCGTTGTCGTAGACCGTGACCCAGAGGCGATCCTCGGGGAAGCCGTAGCCGCCGTCGGCCTGCGACGAGGTGAGGAGTTCCCAAGCGAAGGGGATCGCTCCGGACTTGAAGTAGTCCCCGAAGGAGAAGTTCCCCGCCATCTGGAAGAACGAGGCGTGCCGGGTCGTCTTGCCGACCTCCTCGATGTCCAGGGTTCGGACGCACTTCTGCACGGACGTCGCCCGTGGGTACGGCGGCGGAGCCTCGCCGAGGAAGTAGGGCTTGAACGGCACCATGCCCGCGTTGACGAAGAGCAACGTCGGGTCATCGAGGAGGAGCGACGCTGAGGGCACCACCTGGTGGCCTCGGTCGGCGAAGAACTTGAGGAACCGGGTTCTGATCTCCGCGGAGTCCATCACCTGTCTCCGGGACCAGCGGCTCGCGATCGCGACTGGGATTCCGCCAGCACCCTGGCCGCGGCCGCACCGGTCGCTGTCGCCGAGGCAGTGTCGGTCCCCGGGCGGCTCGTCGTACGCCCCGACGGTGACGCGGGCCGGGTTGGCCGGTTCGATGGCGACCCCGATCGCGGTGCCGCACTGCCCGCCATGAGGCCTCGCGCGGCCACCGCCAGGTTCGTCGCTGACCCCGTGGCCGCCTGGACGCTGCCGACGATGCCCCGCTCGCGCGCCTCGTCGAGCAGGCGCTGGCCGCGCCGGTAGGCATAGACGCCGCCTGCGGCCCCGAGGGCCACCCACACCAGCCTGCTCACCGGCTCACCTCCTCGCCTCGGTGTCCCTGATCGGTCCCGTTCGCCGCGGTCGGCACGGCGCCCTCCGGCGACCCTAACGCCTCGCCGCCCGAGCCTCCGCCGGACACGGCATGCCTCAGTCGCTCATGCACCTCGGCCCAGCGGGCCTCGGCGCCATGGGAGGTCGGACGGTAGTAACGCCGATCAGCGATCGGGTCGGGGGCGTACTGCTGGGCCACCACGCCCTCGGGAGCATCGTGGGGGTAGGCGTAGCCGCGGCCGTGACCCAGGTCGCGTGCGCCCGGATAGTGGGCGTCGCGCAGGTGTGGCGGCACGGTGCCGATCCGGCCCGAACGGACATCCGACTGGGCCGAGTCGATGGCCATGATGACGGCGTTGGACTTGGGGCTGAGGGACAGGTGGATCGTCGCGTGCGCCAGCGTCAGCCGCGCCTCTGGCATCCCCAGCAGTTGCACCGCCTGGGCAGCGGCCACGGCCGCCTGGAGGGCGCTGGGGTCCGCCATGCCGATGTCTTCGCTGGCAAGGATCAGGAGCCTCCTGGCGATGAACCGCGGATCCTCTCCCGCCTCGATCATGCGCGCGAGGTAGTGCAGCGCTGCATCGACGTCGCTCCCCCGCACGCTCTTGATGAAGGCGCTGATGACGTCGTAGTGCTGGTCGCCGTCACGGTCGTAGCGCACCGCTGCCGTTTGCACGGCTGCTTCCACGTCGGCCACTTCGATCTCGGCACCGGGCCCTCTTGTCGAGAGGACAAGCCCGGCTGCGGCCTCCAGCGCCGTGAGCAGCCGCCGCGCATCCCCACCGGCCACGCGGAGCAGGTGCTCGCGAGCCGAAACCGACAGGGAGACCTCGCCCCCAAGCCCCCGAGGGTCGGCGAGAGCCCTGTCGGCAAGCCGTCCGAGTTCCGCGTCGTCCAGCGGCTCGAGGGTGAGGACCAGGCTTCGCGAGAGCAGTGGCGACACCACCGAGAAGCTCGGGTTCTCCGTGGTGGCGGCGATCAGGGTCACCCAGCCGTTCTCGACCGCCGGCAGGAGCGCGTCCTGCTGGGTCTTGCTGAATCGGTGCACCTCGTCGACGAAGAGGACGGTTCCGCGGCCGTGCATTCCCAGGTCGGCGCGGGCCGCCTCGATCACCTCGCGCACGTCCTTGACTCCTGCCGTCACGGCCGACAATTCCACGAAGCGCCGGCCGGTGGAGACCGACACCATGCTCGCCAGCGTGGTCTTGCCGGTACCGGGAGGGCCCCACAGGATGACCGACACGGCGGCACCCTCGTCGCCCTCGAGCAGCCGCCGCAGCGGTGATCCCTCGGCCAGCAAGTGCTGCTGGCCGACCAGATCGCCGAGGGTGCGGGGCCTCAGCCTCACGGCAAGCGGGGCCCCCGGCCTGTCAGGTCCGGCGCCTGCGTCGAAGAGGCTGGCGGTCATCCTGGGCGAGCCTACGCGGACTCGCGAGGAACCGGCCGCCCGCGGCGAGGGAGCCAGCCTGATCGGTACCGCGCGAGCTCACCGAAGCCCACCGATCGGTAAAGGGCCGCAGCGGGTCCGTTGCCCGCGTACATCTCCAGGTACACCATGGGCTCTCCCCGAGAGAACGCTCGGCTGACGAGTGCCGCCGTGACCGCCCTGCCCAGACCTGCCCCCCGTTCGGCCGGATCCGTGCAGATGCTCACCAGGTGCGGAACGTCCCCTGCGATCACGGACTCCGCTCCCACGGCGAGCAGGCGCCCGTTGCGCTCCACGCCCATCCATCGGCGCACGGTCGGATCCCCCGCGAAGATGTACGCCGAATCGGAGTTCTGGAGCAGTGGATCGATGCGCGCGTCGGTGCCCTGCACTTCGGTGGCCCCGGACGCCCATCGACTCAGTTCCGGGACCTGCCCCTCGGCTGTCGCCACCCATATCGACCAATGGCCCGGATCCGAGATGGTGAGGCGCTCAGGAAGGCGCCGGTACACGTCGTCGTGCACGTGGATTCCGTCGATGGGGTGACGGGCGAGGAGCGCGTCGATCAGCCTGAGCACGCGCCCGGGGTCATCGCCGAGCGCACCCACCCAAAGTTCGCCTGGGCGCCGTCCCGGCCTGACGAAGGCGACGTGATCCCCGTCGATGCGATAGTCGACGACCTGGGCATCCTGCACGTTGAAGCGCAGGAAGGGATCAGTCGGACGCGCTGTCCTCAGCGGGTGCGGCATCGATGCCCGCCTCCTTGCGCTGCTGGGCGGTGATGGGTGTCGGGGCCCCCGTCAAGGGGTCCTGGCCTCCGCCGGTCTTGGGGAAGGCGATCACGTCGCGCAACGAGTTGGCGCCCGCCAGCAGCATGCAGATGCGATCCCAGCCGAACGCGATGCCCCCGTGTGGAGGTGGTCCGTAGGCGAACGCTTCCAGCAGGAAGCCGAACTTCTCCTGGGCCTCGTCCGGGGATATGCCCAGCATGTCGAAGACGCGTTGCTGAACGTCGGCGCGGTGTATTCGGATGGATCCGCCGCCGATCTCGTTGCCGTTGCACACCATGTCGTAGGCCCAGGCGAGGGCCTCGCCGGGAGAGGCCTCGAAACGGTCGATCCACTCGTCATTCGGCGATGTGAAGGGATGGTGCACGGCTGTCCACCCCGGGTTGCCCTCGTCGTCCTCGATGGGCTCGAACATCGGCGCGTCGACCACCCAGAGGAAGGACCAATCCGACTCGTCGATGAGGCCCAGTCGGTGACCGATCTCCAGGCGCGTAGCCCCGAGCAGGGCGAGCGCATCCGCGCGCGGCCCGGCGGCGAAGAAGACGCAGTCCCCCGGCCGTGCCCCGGCCGCCGCCGCCAGCCCCGCCCGTTCCGCATCGGATACGTTCTTGGCCACCGGCCCGCCGAGCTCTCCGTCGGCGCCGACCGTCACGTAGGCAAGGCCCTTCGCCCCGCGCTGCTTGGCCCATTCCTGCCACGCATCGAAGGCCCGCCTGGGCTGCTCGGCCCCGCCGGGCATGACGACCGCACCGACATGCTCGGCCTGGAAGACTCGGAACGGCGTACCGCTGAAGAACTCGGTGAGGTCCACGAGCTCGAGTTCGAATCGCAGGTCAGGCTTGTCGCTCCCGAACCTGCGCATGGCCTCCGCGTACGTCATCCGCGGGATTTCGCCGATCTCGACCCCGAGGATGCCGTGCCACAGCGCCCTGACAACGGCCTCGCCTACCTGGATCACATCCTCTTGCTCCACGAAGGACATCTCGATATCGAGCTGCGTGAACTCAGGCTGTCGGTCGGCTCGGAAGTCCTCGTCGCGGTAGCAGCGAGCGATCTGGAAGTAGCGCTCCATGCCCGCCACCATCAGGAGTTGCTTGAACAACTGCGGCGACTGAGGTAGGGCGTACCAGTGTCCGGGCTGCAGGCGGACGGGCACGAGGAAATCCCGGGCCCCCTCCGGCGTGGACCGGGTCAGGGTGGGCGTTTCGATCTCGACGAAGTCGCGCTCGAGCAGCACGTCGCGCGCGATCTGGTTGACCTTCGAACGCATGCGGAGCGCAGCCCCCGCAGCGGGACGCCGCAGGTCGAGGTAGCGGTGCCGCAGCCGGGTCTCGTCACCGACGCTCACGCGGTCGTCGATCGGGAAGGGAAGCGGGGCCGCGGGGCTGAGCACCTCCACGTCCGCGGCCTCGACCTCGATGTCACCGGTGGCCAGTTCGGGATTCTCGTTGCCCTCGGGCCTGCGCCGTACGGTCCCCGTCACCTTGAGGCAGTACTCATCCCGGAGCCCGTGGGCGACCTCGGGGTCGTTGACGACCACCTGGACGATGCCGCTCGCATCCCGCAGGTCGAGGAAGGCAACCCCGCCATGGTCGCGGCGGGAACCCACCCACCCCGCCAGGGTGATCGTCGATCCTGCGTCCGCCGAGGTGAGTCGGCCGGCCTCATGGGTGCGGATCACGTGCCTTCTCCTTGAAGTATCTGTGGCGTGAGGTCCTGAGCGGGCGGCGACCAGGTCAACGCGTCGGCAGGCACCTGCTCTCCGGAACGGATGTCCTTGACCGTGTGGTTGCCCGCCTCAGGGAACCACACGTAGGGGATGCCGCGGCGATCGGCGTACCGGATCTGCTTGCCGAACTTGTCAGCGGCGGGCGCGACCTCGCACGGAATGCCCCTGCCTCGCAAAGCGTGCGCCACGTCATCGCTCTCGGTACGCGACTCCTCATCCACGACCGCTACGAGGACGGCGGTGGGTACGGATCGCGATGCACGAACCAGGTCGCGGCCCAGAAGGAGGGAGACCAGCCGGGTGACGCCCAGCGAGATGCCCACCCCCGGGTACGTCGTCTTGCCGTCGGATGCCAGGGCGTCATAGCGACCGCCCGAGCAGATCGAGCCGAAGGACTCGAAGCCGACCACCTGTGTCTCGTAGACGGTCCCGGTGTAGTAGTCCAGCCCCCTCGCGATGTGCAGGTCGACCCTGGCAGCACCGGGGCGTCGCCGGCTCACCGAGTCGATCACCGCCGCGAGTTCCGCGAGTCCCTCCTCCAGCAGGGGGTCGGACACCCCGAGGTCACGCACGCGACGCACGAAGGAGGCATCCTCGGCCGAGATAGCCGCAAGTTCCAGGCAAAGGTCCGCCTGGCCGGCATCGAGGCCGGCATCGTCGATGAGAAGGGTGCGGACCCGGTCACGCCCGACCTTGTCGAGTTTGTCGATGGCCCGAAGGACCGGTGCAGAGTCGGCGATGCCCAAGCCTCGATAGAAGCCCTCGAGGACCTTGCGATTGTTGAGCAGGATGACCGTGGGAGGAATCGGGAGGGTTCCCAGGAACTCTGCCATGACCAACGCCATCTCGGCGTCATGGTGTGCGGCCAGGTGGCCGGCGTCGACGATGTCGATGTCGGCCTGCGTGAACTCCCGGAAGCGGCCTTCCTGCGGCCTTTCGCCGCGCCATACCTTCTGGATCTGATAACGCCGGAAAGGGAACGCCAGGGCACCGGAGTGCTCCACGACGAACCGGGCGAACGGAACCGTGAGATCGAAGTGCAGAGCGAGACCGGCGTCTTCATCGCCGTGGAGCCGGCGCACGACGTAGACCTCCTTGTCGACCTCGCCCTTGTCCAGCAGTACCTCGAGCGGCTCGACCGAGCGAGTCTCGAGGGAGCTGAAGCCGTGCAACTCGAAGACACGGCGGGCCTCATCGAGGATGTGCTGCTCGACGAGTCGCCCTGCCGGGAGCCACTCAGGAAAGCCGGACAGCCCGGTGGCCTTGGCCATCACAGACCCCTCGTCGGCATCTGACCGATGCTCCCGCCGACGAGGTCCACGAGGTAGGGGTTCCTCGCCCGCTCTTCGCCGATGGTGGTGAGATCACCGTGGCCGGGCATCACGATCATGTCGTCGTCCTGAGGGAGGACCACGCGGCGCAGGCTCTCGGTCATGGCCGCGGCATTCCCGCCGGGTAGGTCGGTTCGGCCGATGGATCCGGCGAAGAGCAGGTCTCCTGACAGCATCACCGGCGGACGATTGCCGTCGCGAGGCGCGATGAACACGGATGAGCCCTCGGTGTGCCCCGGGGCGTGGGCCACGGAGAGCGAAACTCCAGCGACGTCCAGGTGCGCGGCATCTGCGAAGGTCCGCACATCCTCGGGCTCGGTGAGTTCGAGTGCGCCCTTGGTCATGGCGAGCAACTGGTCCCGCGCCAGGGCAAAGCTGGACCCGGCAGGGTCTTCGAGCCGGTAGCGGTCGTCATGGTGGATGTAGGCCGGGATCCCGTGGCCCGCCGTGAGCGGAGCCACCGACCACACATGATCGATGTGACCGTGGGTCAGCAGGACCGCCACGGGACGCAATCGATGCTCGCGGAAGATGTCGGCCAGGCCGTCGATGCTGTCCTGCCCGGGATCGACGACGAGGCAGTCCTCGCCCTCGGCCGCGGCGACCACGTAGCAGTTGGTCCCCCACGACCCCGCCGGGAAGCCGGTGACCAGCACTGTGACCTCCGCATCAGGCGCGGCCCGGGGCCGCGGGTCGGGGACCCGGGGCGGCCCGGGCGGTGAGCGCAGCCTACCTGCGCCGCCCGGAGGCGGATACGCTCACCGGGGCGTCGGTGGGCATTACGTACACTCACGCAACGACGGGGGTGCGGGGCCCCCGGGCGACCGTCGGGCTGCTGGAGGGAGGATCCGTGGGGTCCAGCAAGCGAGCGCGCGAAGTGGCGCGCGCGAAGGCGGAGCGCCAGGCCGCTCGGCGGGCCGAGGCCGCGCAACGGCGTCGACGCCGCAACCAGATCATCGCCGTTGTCGCTGTGCTCGTGGTCATCGCCGGGGGCGTTGCCTGGTTCGCCGTCAACCGCAGCAGCGACACCAGCGTCGCGCCCGCTGATGCGCCCACGGACGTACCCACGGACGTACCCAGTCCCGAGGCACCGAGTCCCGACGCACCCAGTCCCGACGTTCCCAGCGAGGCCCCTTCTGATCTGACCAGCCCGTCGGGCGTGCCCTCACCGGAGTCCTCGGCCGCAGCCGCGGAGCTCGACTGCCGGCAGCCGAAGGCGACGCGACCCGATGACCTCTCCTGGGACGCGGCCCCGGACACGTCGCTGAAGGCCACGACCGACTACACGATGACGCTCGTCACCAACTGCGGCGATATCGAGATCGCGCTGGAGCCACAGGGGGCGCCCGTCACAACCGCATCGATGGCCTTCCTCGCAGACGAGGGCTACTTCGACCTCACGGCCTGCCATCGCCTCACCACTGAAGGGATCTACGTCCTGCAGTGCGGTGACCCCAAGGGCGACGGAACCGGGGGCCCGGGCTACTCCATTCCCGATGAGAACCTGCCCGCCGAGGGGGCCGACAACTACCCGGCCGGCACCGTCGCCATGGCGAACGCCGGGCCCGGGACAGGCGGGAGCCAGTTCTTCATCGTGTACGAGAACACCACGCTCCCCTCGGGGTACACCATCTGGGGCAAGGTGACCAGCGGCCTTGACGTGGTCCGAGGAATCGCCAGCGCCGGGGTCGAAGGCGGCGGCAGCGACGGCCCGCCCGCGCAACCGGTCATCATCGAGAAGGCAACGGTCACGCCCGCACAACGGGGCTGAGCCACGCGGGTGGCAGGATCACCCGCGTGAACGAGGGAGTCGGATGAGCGAGGACAGCCGTGATGGCGATCTTCTGCCGCAGGAGCCGGTGGTCGTCGTAGGCAACCCGAGCACCTTCGGCGTCCTCGAGGCCCGGCCCCAGTTTCCCCAGTTGCCCGCGCCCGCTGCTCCCCGCCCTGTCCCCACGCCGGGCGGCCTGCGTCCCCGCCCGGCTGCTCCGGCACGTCAGCCGTCGCCCGCGCCTACCCCGCGTTCGACGGATCCGACCAGGTTCGGGCGCATTGACGAGACCGGGACCGTATGGCTCAGCACCCCCGATGGCGATGTTGTCGTCGGGAACTGGGCGGCCGGCACCGTGGCCGAGGGGCTGGCGTTCTTCGGCCGTAAGTACGACGACATCCTGGTCGAAGTCGACCTTGCCGCCTACCGCCTGCGCGAAGGGCGCGGACGCCTCGACCAGGCGCGCGCCGCCGTGGACCACGCACGGGCGGCCCTCGCCGCACCGGCCTTCATCGGTGACGTCGTCCAGCTCGGCGAGGCCTGCGCCGACGTGGAGCGGCTCATGGCATCGCATCGGGCCGAACGCGAGGCTGCCCGTGCACGGCAGCGCGAGGAGGCACTGGCCCGGCGTGAGGGCCTCGTTGCCGAGGCGGAGTCGCTGCAGGACTCGCGCCAGTGGAAGGCCACCGGGGAGCGCTACGCGGCGATCCTCGACGAGTGGAAGGCCGCACCGCACGTCGATCGGGCGACGGAGCAGCAGCTGTGGCGCCGCTTCAGCGCGGCGCGCGCGCACTTCGACCGGTGCCGGCGCCAGCACTTCTCGCAGGTCGACGCTCAGCGCAAGGAGGCGGTGGCCGCCAAGGAGGCCCTCATCGAGCAGGCCCGTGCCTTGGCGACCTCGACGGACTGGGCGGCCACGTCGCGTGCCTTCCGTCAGCTCATGGACCGGTGGAAGGCCGCCGGTCACGCTGGTCGAGCGGATGAGGAGCGCCTCTGGGCGAGATTCCGGGCGGCCCAGGATGACTTCTTCCGGGCCCGCGACGCCGCCAACGCCGAGCGCGATACGGAGTTCCAGTCGAACCTCGAGCGCAAGGAGGCGCTGGCCTCCGAGGCCGAGGCCCTGCTGCCCGTGACGGACCTCGCCTCGGCCAAGCGGGCCATGCGCTCGCTGCAGGATCGCTGGGACGCAGTGGGACCCGTGCCTCGTGCCGAACGCGATCGCGTGGAGGGTCGGTTCAAGAAGGTCGAGGATGCCCTGAGAGAAGCCGACCAGAGGCGCTGGGGCTCGGCCAATCCGGAGGTCCGTGCCCGCGCCGAGGAGACCGCCGCGAAGTTCCGCGCCGCGATGGAGCGGGCCCAGGGGGAGGTCGACTCGGCACGCGAGCGCGGGGACTACGTCGCCGTGGCCAAGGCGGAGCAGTCGCTGGAGTCCGCGCGGGCCCTCTTCGAGGCGGCCCAGGGAACCCTGTCCGACCTCAGCTGACCGCCCTCACACGCGGTAGGCGTCAAAGACCCCCTCGACGGCTCTCACCGACTTCAGGACCGATCCGAGGTGCATCGGGTCTGCCATCTCGAACGTGAACCGCGACAGCGCGATCCGATCCCGGGTGGTTGTCACGGAGGCGCTGAGGATGTTGACGTGCTGGTCGGACAGTGCGCGCGTGACATCGGAGAGCAACCTCGAGCGATCCAGTGCCTCGACCTGGATGTTGACGAGGAAGACACTGGACGATGTCGGGGCCCACGCGACATCGACGAAGCGCTGCCCCGGTGCGGATTCGCCCTCGGCGGCGAGCAGGCCGGGCACGTTGCTGCACGATCGACGGTGCACTGAGACCCCAGAGCCTCGAGTCACGAACCCCACGATCTCGTCACCGGGAACCGGAGTGCAGCACTTCGCAAGCTTGACCCACACGTCCGTGACGCCCTTGACGATGACGCCGGGGTCCGTCCCGGGGGACGTGCGCGGGGCACGAGTCGGGGTCACCGCCTCGGCGGCATCGTCGGCGGCGCCGTCCACGCCCCCGGCAGCGGCCACCAGCCGCTTCACGATGCTCGTGGCGGCGATACGACCATCCCCCACGGCGGCGTACAGCGCAGATACGTCTGCCTGGTGCAGTTCGGCCGCGATGGTGCTCAGCGCCTGGTTGGTCATGAGCCGCTGCAGCGGCAGGCCCTCTTTGCGCATGGCCCGCACGATCGCGGCCTTGCCGGCCTCGATCGCCTCCTCGCGCCGCTCCTTGGAGAACCAGGCCTTGATCTTGCTCCGGGCACGCGGCGACTGGACGAAGCCCAGCCAGTCGCGGCTGGGGCCGGCGCCTTCGGCCTTCGAGGTGAAGATCTCGACGACGTCGCCGTTCTCCAGCGGTGACTCCAGGGGGACGAGCTTGCCGTTTACCCGAGCCCCCACGCAGCGGTGGCCGACTTCGGTGTGGACGCTGTAGGCGAAGTCGACAGCCGTCGCCCCGGCCGGGAGAGCCACGACGTCCCCCTTGGGGGTGAAAACGAAGACCTCCGTCGACCCAAGGTCGTACCGCAGAGAGTCGAGGAACTCATCCGGGTCCTCGGTCTCGCGCTGCCACTCCAGGAGTTGGCGCAGCCAGCCGAAGTCGTCGGGGCCCCGCTTCCCCCCGACCTCGGCCTGCTTGTAGCGCCAGTGGGCGTCCACCCCGAACTCGGCGGCCCGGTGCATGTCCCATGTCCGGATCTGCAGTTCTACCGGCTTGCCCTCGGGCCCGATCACGGTGGTGTGGAGTGACTGGTACATGTTGAACTTCGGCATCGCGATGAAGTCCTTGAAGCGTCCCGGAACCGGGCTCCAGCGAGAGTGGATGACCCCCAGGACGGCGTAGCAGTCGCGAATCGACTCGACCAGGATTCGCACTCCGACGAGATCGTAGATATCGGAGAAGTCGCGGCCTCGCACGATCATCTTCTGGTAGATGGAGTAGTAGTGCTTCGGCCGACCCGTGACCGATGCCTTGAGCTTCGCGCCACGAAGGTCTGATTCGATGTCGGAGATCACCCGGGTGAGGTACTGGTCTCGCGACGGGGCGCGCTGTCCGACGAGACGCTCGATCTCTTCGTACATCTTCGGGTAGAGCGTGGCGAAGGACAGGTCCTCCAATTCCCACTTCATCGTGTTGACACCGAGTCGGTGGGCCAGGGGCGCGTAGATCTCAAGAGTCTCGCGGGCCTTCTTCTCCTGCTTCTCCGGGGGCATGAAGGACAGGGTGCGCATGTTGTGCAGGCGATCTGCGAGCTTGATCACCAGGACCCGAATGTCGCGGGCCATGGCCACGACCATCTTGCGCACCGTCTCCGCCGCAGAGGCCTGGCCGTAGGTGACCCGATCCAACTTGGTCACCCCGTCGACCAGCGCGGCGACCTCGTCTCCGAAGTCCTCCCGCAATTCCTCGAGGGAGTACCCGGTGTCCTCCACGGTGTCGTGGAGTAGCGCTGCGGCAAGGGTCGGCGCAGTCATGCCGAGCTCGGCGAGGATGGTGGCCACTGCCAGGGGGTGGGTGATGTAGGGGTCCCCCGAGCGGCGCCTCTGGTCTCGATGGAGGTACGACGCGGTCTCGTATGCCCGCTGCACCATCCGGGCGTCAGACTTCGGGTGGAACTGGCGCAGGGTCTTCAGCAGCGGCTCGAGCTCGGGCGGGGCGTTGCGCGAGCCGGCAAGCCGAGCGATCCTCGATCGCAGCCCGCCGGAGGCATCGGCGGCCGCAGCCTCGCGGGGGGACGTCGCCTCCTGAACCACGCCTCACCTCCAGTGCCAGTGTACGGGCCACTGTCCAGAGGCGATCCGCCTGTCGTGGCTACTTCTTGCCGCGCTTGGAGCGCGGCTGCCGCTTGGGCTGGGCCCGCGTGCCGGCATTCGCGGATGCGGAGCCCGCCGTCACTGCAGCGGCACCGTCGTCACCGGGCTCGGGCCCTTCCGCGTCGCCGTCTCCCCGCCGGGCCTGGCCGGCCCGCCGCGACGCCACCCGACGATCAAGGGCCCGGATGTCCTCCTGCCGCGACTTCAGGATGACCGCCAGCGGAGTGGCGACGAACAGCGACGAGTAGACGCCGATGAACATGCCGATCGCCAGGGCCACGGCCAGGTCGAGGAGCGTGCCGGCTCCCAGCAGTCCCGCGCCGACGATGATGATGGCGAGCACGGGGAGGAGCGAGGTGATGGACGTGTTGATCGAGCGGACCAGGACCTGGTTGACGGAGCGATTGGCGACCTCGGCGTAGGTCATCACGGACTGGCCCGTGATGCCCTTGGTGTCCTCTCGGATCTTGTCGAACACGACCACGGTGTCGTAGAGGGAGTAGCCGAGGATGGTGAGGAAGCCGATCAGGGTCGCGGGCGTCACGGGCAGGCCCGTGAGGGCATACACCCCGACCGTGATGATGATGTCGTGGGCGAGGGCGGCCAGCGCCGCGACAGCGAATCGCCATTCGAAGTAGATCGACAGGAACAGGGTCACCAGGATGAGGAAGACGATGAGTGCCTGAATGCCCTTGCTGGTGATCTCCGCGCCCCATGTCGGACCGACGACCTGGGAGGTGATCGTGTTCGGACCCACGTCACAGGCCTGCGCGAGGACGTTGATGACGTCCTGAGTCGCAGCCGGGGTCAGGGGTCCCGTCTGCACGCGCACGATCCCGGCACCGGTCTCGGTTACGATCACGTCGCCCTCGGCCACGCCTTCGGCTGCGTCACGCGCATCGGGTACCGAGCAGGCCGCGCTGGGGACCGCAAAGACGGCTCCGCCGGTGAACTCGATGCCCAGGTTGAGCCCTCGGAAGACCAGCGCTCCGATGGAGATGAGCAGCAGCACCGCTGAGATCGAGAACCACAGCTTCTTTCGTCCGACGAAGTTGATGCCGGACTGGCCGGTGTAGAGACGATCGCCCCACGTCATCCGAGCCATCAGGACTCCACCTCCGCGGTGTCGGTCGTGTCGGCGCCTTCCTGCTGGCTGCCATCCCCGGCTTCGTCTTCGCCGGCCTTGTTCTTGCCCTTCGCCTTGCTGTCACGTCGCGCACTGTCCCCGGAGGAGCGCACCCCGACGCGGAGTCCGCCCAGCCACGTGCCCTTCTGCATCCAGGCCGAGCGGCAGAAGAGGACGGCGAGCGGGAAGGTGAACAGGAAGGCCACGATGACGTCGACGGCCATGGTGAGGCCGAGCGTGAAGGCGAAGCCGCGGACGTTGCCCACCGAGATGATGTACAGGACGATGGCACCGAGCAGCGTCACGAAGTCGGCGGCGAGGATCGTGCGCCTCGCCAGGAGCCACCCCGACTCCGCGGCTTGGCGCATGGACTTCCCCTCGCGCAAGGCGTCACGGATACGTTCGAAGTAGATGATGAACGAGTCCGCGGTGATGCCGATGGACACGATCGCGCCTGCCACGCCGGCAAGCGTCAGCGTGAACCCGATCGTCTTGCCGAGGGCGATGAACAGGAAGTACGTCATCGAGGCGGCGAGCACGAGGCTGAGCACCGCCACAATGCCCAGCGCCCGGTAGTAGACGAGGAGGAAGACGACGATGAGGAGGAACCCAATAGCTCCGGCGATCAGCCCCGCGCGCAACTGATCACTGCCCACGGTGGGCGAGATGCTGGTGACCTCGACGACGTCCAGCGTCACCGGCAGGGCGCCGTAGCTGAGGATGTTGGCGAGGTCCTGCGCTTCCTGCGCGGTGAACTGGCCCTCGATCTGGGCCTGGCCGCCCAGGATGGGCTCGTTGAATCGAGGAGCCGACACGACGACTCCGTCGAGGACAATCGCGAAGGCGTTACAGGGGCTCGGGCCGCCGGGGCTGCACTCGGGCAGCGAATAGAGCTCCTGGGACGCCTGCGAGAGCGCCGAGGCGCCCTCGGAGTCGAAATTCAGGCTGACGACCCATCCCCCGACTCCCTGCTGCGGAAGTTGCGCGGTAGCCCCGGTGACGTTGGTACCGCGGATGAACGCCGGCTGCAGCGTGTACTTCGCCAGGCCATCCTGATCACAGGTGCCGAGCCACTGCGCGGGGTCGTCCGGGCTCCCGCCCGCCTGGTTGACGGGGTCCAGGCAGTCCAGCGCCGCGACCTTCTCGGTGAATGCGGGATCGTTCTCAGGCGACTGCACGATCGCCGCGCTCGTCTTGGGGGCCGTGTCGTCCTGGGCGGCTGCGGCCGCACCCGCGGTCGCGGTCCCCGCCGTGTCGTCCTGGGCGGCTCCGGCCGCGCCCGCGGCCGTGTCGTCCTGAGCGGCCGTGTCGTCGCCCACGGCAATGTCCTGCGTCGCCGCCGTATCGTCGGTCGGGGGCGGAACCGTCGACGAGGCCGGGGAAGCGATCGACCAGACCGGACGGAAGTCCAGCATGGCAGTACGGCCCACCAACTCAACGAGGCGATCCTGGCTGACGTCGGGCACCGAGACCACGATCGCGGCGCCCTGGCCGGATCCTTGGACGGTGACCTCGCTCTCCGCCACGCCGACGCCATCGACGCGCTGGCGGATGATCTCGACGGTCTGCGCCAGCTGGGCATCCGTGATGGCCGCGCCCTCCTGGACGGCCCGCGGCTGTAGGACCACCTGGGTGCCACCGCGGAGGTCGAGGCCCAATCGCACGCGGTTGTCACCTCCGGGCCAGAACGCCCAGGCGGCGAGGAGGCCGAAGATGACCGCCATCACGATGAGCAGTCGGCCGGGACGGGCAGTCACACCGGTGCGACTGCTGGGGGTGGACGGCGGCACTGTGGTCCTCTGGTCAGGGGCGGTGGGTCAGGAGGGGTCGTCGGGCGTGCTCTGAGATGACGAGGGGCCGGGCTCCAACTCCGGGGACTCCGGCTCAGTGAGCACGCGGCCGATGGCCGCCTTCACCATGCGGATCGTCACCCCGGGGGCTAACTCCACGGAGATGTCCTCGTCCTCGACTTCGACGACGGTTCCGTACATCCCTGCCGTCGTCATGATGCGGGTACCCGGCTGCACCGTCGTCAGCATCTCCTGCTGGCGCTTCTGCCGGTTCCGGGCCGGGCGCATGATGAGGAGGTAGAACACGACGCCGATGAGGAGAATCGGCAGCAGGGTGGTCAGGCCTTCCATCGCTCCTCCTCCCTCGTCGGGCACTGCTGGGGCGCTACCGGGTTCCCGGGCGCAACGGCCCCTGAGCCTATCCGGCGGGCCCCGCGGACCTCACGTCGAGTCACCGGTGCCGAAGTCCAAGGGGGGCTGGCCCCCAATGCCCGACCGAGGCGGGACGCCGAGTCCGAGGTGGGTCCACGCCGCCGGGGTGGCCACCCTGCCCCGCGGGGTGCGCACGAGCAGCCCGCAGCGCACCAGGAAGGGCTCCGCGACGGACTCCACGGTCTCGGTCTCCTCCCCCACCGCCACCGCGAGCGTGGACAGTCCGACGGGTCCGCCCCCGAACCTCACCACGACCGCGTCGAGAACCGCGCGATCCAGGCGGTCCAACCCCAGGCCATCGACCTCGTACAGGTCCAGCGCGGCTCGAGCGGTGTCCAGGTCGAGCCTCCCGTCGCCGTGCACCTGGGCATAGTCGCGCACACGCCGCAGCAGACGGTTGGCGATCCGTGGCGTCCCCCGCGAGCGCCGTGCGATCTCCTGCGCGCCCGCTCGATCAACCGACACCCCGATGATGTGCGCGGATCGGTCGATGATCGCGAGTAGATCCTCGGGGTCGTAGAAGTCCAGGTGCGCGGTGAAACCGAAGCGGTCACGCAGTGGACCGGGCAGCAGCCCCGCGCGTGTGGTCGCGGCGACGAGCGTGAACGGGGGCAGTTCGAGGGGCACGGCGGTGGCACCCGGACCCTTGCCGATGACCACATCGACACGGAAGTCCTCCATTGCCAGGTAGAGCATCTCCTCAGCGGGCCGGGCGGTTCGGTGGATCTCGTCGAGGAAGAGCACCTCGCCCGGCTGAAGGCTGGACAGGATGGCCGCCAGGTCCCCGGCGTGTTGGACGGCCGGGCCACTCGTGATCCTCAGCGGCGCATCCAACTCGCGGGCGATGATCGTGGCGAGCGTCGTCTTGCCGAGCCCGGGGGGCCCGGACAGCAGCACATGATCGGCGGTTCCCCCACGACGGCGCGCGGCTTCCAGCACGAGGCCGAGTTGCGCGCGCACGCGCTCCTGCCCGATGAACTCGTCGAGGCGAGTCGGCCGAAGCGCGCCCTCGACGACGCGGTCGTCAAGATCGGCCTCGGCGGCGACGAGTCGGTCCTCACCGAGACCTGAATCGTCGCCGTTCACCCGCGGTCCAGGGTCTGCAATGCCGCCTTGAGAAGGGCCGCCACATCCGGTGCCCCCTGCTCTCGGGCCAGCGGCTCGACAGCCGAGAGGGCGGCATCCGCTTCTCTCGCCGACCATCCGAGGGACTCCAGGCCCGACCGGACATCGTCGCGCCAGCCTTCTGCCGAGACGCCGGAGTCCGCTGCCGGAGGGGCCAGTCGGTCGCGGAGTTCGAGGATGAGGCGCTCGGCACCCTTGCGCCCGATGCCCGGCACGGTCGTGAGGCGAGCGGTGTCGCCCCGCGAGACCGCCCTGCGAAGGTCATCGGGCGTGAGCGTCGACAGCGCCGCGAGCGCAATCCGCGGGCCCACCCCCGAGACCGTCTGGACGGCCTCGAACACGTCGCGCTGATCGGCGTCGGAGAAGCCGTAGAGGGTGAGGGAATCCTCGCGCACGACGAGGGTGGTGTGAAGCGTGACCGGCTCTCCGATCCGTACGGTCCGGGCAGTGTCGGGAGTGCAGTGCGCGAGGATGCCCACGCCGCCGACTTCGATGATGACCGACGAATCCCGCACGACGGCGACGATCCCGCGCAGCGACGCGATCATCAGTGGTTCCCGTGGGAGACCCGTGCCAGGGCCGCTTCACGCCGTCGCTCCGACTGGCCACGCCAGATCTCGGTGATGGCCAAGGCAAGGGCGTCGGCCGCGTCCGGCGGCTTGATGACGCCGGGCAGGTGAAGCAGCCGGGCCACCATGGCGGTGACCTGGGCCTTGTCCGCTCGCCCGTTGCCCGTGACGGCCGCCTTGACCTCGGATGGGGTCCGCAGGCACACCGGCAGGCCCAGGCGCCCCGCCGCCAGGATCGCGACAGCGCCCGCCTGGGCGGTTCCCATCACGGTGCGCAGGTTGTGCTGGCTGAACACTCTCTCGACAGCTAGCGCCTCGGGCTCATGAGTCGCGATGAGCCCCGCGAGGGCCTCGTCGAGAAGGGTCAGCCTCTGCTCCAGGGGCAGGTCTGGGGAGGTGCGGACCACGGACACGTGCACCGCACGCAGGGTCCGGCCGGGCTCGCCTTCGACGACGCCCACGCCGCAGCGAGTGAGGCCAGGGTCGACCCCCATCACGCGCACGGGCCCTCCTGGTCAGACGGCATCGCCCAGCGATGCGAACACCTGTGCGAAGGCTAACGCTCCCCCTGCTCCACTTCGCGCACCGTGCGGGCCTTCGGCGTGCCGTCTCCGGCGCCCGGCCTGGACAGGGGGTCCGTCGGGCCCACGGGAGCGTCGGAGACGGTTGCGAAGCCCGATCGCAGGTCATCGAGGAGATCCTGGAGGTCGGGGACGGCTCGATCATCGGCGGAGACGCCTACGAAAGCCGAGCCGTCATAGGTCACCATGGTGACGTTGACGGCCGCTCCGATGGTCGCGACAAGGGGGTACATGCCCACGATGCGCACCCCGGCCAGATAGAGCGGGATCGGAGGCCCGGGCACGTTGGATGTCGTGACGTCGCTGGCGCGAGCCGCCTGGGCGAGGACCGGTACGGGCACCAGCCAGCTCACCTCGGCCAATGGGTCGGCCAGGCGCAAGGCGGGCTCGCGGCGCCAGGACTCCACTCGCGCGTGGGCAGCGTCCATTCGCTCCTCGACGGTGAGACCCGCGACCGGCAGCGTGAATCGCGCGATGGTGACGGCGTTGGACGCCTGGGCGGAGCGGTCGCCCGGGTCCCCACGCAGGCTGATCGGGACGTTGAACCTCAGGTCGTCCGCAATGGCACCGTGCCTCACGTGGTAGCGCTCCAGGCCCAGTCCCACCGCCGCCATGAAGGCATCGTTGACACTGCGTCCGCGACTCTTGGCCGCGGAGCGAAGTCCCGAGAACGGAAGGTCGAAGGCCCCGAAGTGGTACGTGGTGCCACGCGCGGTCATGAGGGGGGAGAGCGGCCCGTCCGGCACCGCGGCGAAGCGCCCCACGGACGCGAGGGTCGACAAGGCCGAGGACCACGTGCTCACCGGATCGGTCAAGGTTCCCCGCGCCAGTTCGGCCACGACGGCGACCAGATGCTCGGCCGCGGCGACCCCGCGCCGAACGTTGTCGGAGATGTCCGCGAGGCTCACGTCCTGCTGGGAGGATTCCTTCGCGTCAGGTGGCGGCGGGGCCGGAGGCTCGTCGGGGTTGGGCTCCGGGCCCAACTCGAAGAGGGACAGTCCGATGAGCACCGTGGCCTGGCCGTCCGCGATGGAGTGGTGCAACTTGAGGAGCAGGGCCGCTCGCTTCCCGGGCAGGCCCTCGACCAGCACCATCTCCCACAGCGGCCGGTCGCGATCGAAGTCGGTGAGGCTGAGCCGGCGGGCCTCGTCCATGAGCGCCGCCCAGGACCCTCGACCGGGCAGGCGCATGCGACGAAGGTGAAGGTCGAGGTCGAAGTCGGGGTCCGTGGCCAGGCGCGGCGAGGCCACTCCGAAGATGCCCCTGATGGGGCGCTGCCGCAGGACCGGCACGACGCAGGTCAGCCGTTCGACCCGCGCCCGCAGGCGCTTCCACGAGGGGGCGCGGTCAAGCAGCACGAGGGCCACGACGGTCGAGCGCAGGGATGGATCGCCCGCGGCGGTGCGCCACGTGGCCGCGTCCCATCCCGTCAGCTGGCGCCCCGTTGCCTCGGTCATCGCCCCTCCGTGATCGCTCGTTGCCGTCTCGGTCCGGACTACTCGGAGTCCAGGCGGGCGAGCACCTCGTCACTGATGTCCACATTGGTGTAGACGCCCTGTACGTCATCGCTGTCCTCGAGGGCGTCCACCAGCCGGAAGACCTTGCGGGCGGTGTCCTCGTCGACCGGCACCTGAACGCTCGGGACGAAGGTCGCCTCGGCGGAGTCATAGTCGATCCCCGCGTCCTGCAGTGCCGTGCGCACCGCCACGACATCCCCGGCCTCCGAAAGCACCTCGAAGACGCCATCGAGATCGTTGACCTCTTCGGCACCGGCTTCGAGAACCGCCGAGAGGATGGCGTCCTCGTCGACTCCATCGCCCGCCGGCACCATGACAACCCCCTTGCGGGAGAACAGGTACGAGACGGAGCCCGGGTCGGCCATGCTGCCGCCATTGCGGGTCATCGCGACCCGAACCTCCGATGCCGCCCGATTGCGGTTATCGGTGAGGCACTCCACGAGGACGGCCACTCCTTGCGGCCCGTAGCCCTCGTACATGATCGTCTGGTAGTCGGCCCCGCCCGCCTCGGCACCCGATCCGCGCTTGACGGCTCGCTCGATGTTGTCGAGCGGGACGGAGCTCTTCCGGGCCTTCTGGATGGCGTCGTACAGGGTCGGGTTGCCGGCGGGGTCGCCGCCCCCCTGCCGAGCCGCCACCTCGATGTTCTTGATGAGACGCGCGAAGAGCTTGCCTCTCTTGGCGTCGACGACCGCCTTCTTGTGCTTCGTGGTCGCCCACTTGGAGTGACCGCTCATGATGCCTGCCTCACCATCCCCGCGAAGAGCGCGTGAACCCGCAGGTCACCGGTGAGTTCCGGGTGGAACGCGGTGGCCATGAGGGGACCCTGCCTGACGGCGACGATGGTATCGGGGGCCCCTTCGCAGGGAAGCCGCCCGAGGACCTCCACCTCCGGACCTACGGACTCGACCCATGGCGCCCGGATGAACACCGCAACGAGCGGCTGCCCCGATCCGAGGGAATCCAGCTGGATATCCGCCTCGAAGGAATCGACCTGGCGCCCGAAGGCATTGCGTCGAACGGTGATGTCGAGTCCGCCGATGAACTCCTGATCCGGACGCGCGTCCAGGACCCGATCGGCCAGCATGATCATGCCGGCGCACGACCCGTACATCGGCATTCCCGCCGCGCGCGCCTCTCGGAGCGGGCCGATCAGCCCGTCCCGCACGGAGATCTTCGACATCGTCGTGGATTCCCCGCCGGGGATGACCAGGCCCTGTACGCCCGCCAGGCCCCTGGCATCGCCGACCGGGACAGGGTCCGCGCCGGCGAGTTCGAGGGCGCGCATGTGCTCACGGACATCGCCTTGGATGGCGAGGACACCGATGCGTGGCGCCGCAGTCACCAGCCCCGGTCTTCGAGCCGATGGTGGACAGGGATATCGGCCACATTGATGCCGACCATGGCCTCGCCGAGACCCCGGGAGACCTTCGCGACGATGTCAGGGTCCTGGTAGTGGCGGGTCGCCTGGACGATCGCGTCGGCGCGCTTGGCCGGATCACCGGACTTGAAGATCCCGGAGCCGACGAACACTCCCTCGGCACCGAGCTGCATCATCATCGCTGCGTCCGCGGGCGTGGCGATGCCGCCGGCGGTGAAGAGCACAACGGGGAGCTGCCCGGCCCGAGCGACTTCGACCACGAGGTCGTACGGCGCCTGCAACTCCTTAGCAGCGACGTAGAGCTCGTCTTCGGGCAGCGAGGACAGCCGGCGGATTTCGTCGCGGATGCGGCGCATGTGCGTGACCGCGTTGGAGACGTCGCCGGTGCCGGCCTCACCCTTGGACCGGATCATCGCCGCGCCCTCGGTGATCCGGCGCAGCGCCTCACCGAGATTCGTGGCCCCGCAGACGAAGGGAACGGTGAATTGCCACTTGTCGATGTGGTTGGCGTAGTCCGCCGGGGTGAGCACCTCGGACTCGTCGATGTAGTCCACGCCGAGCGACTGGATGACCTGGGCCTCCGCGAAGTGACCGATCCGCGCCTTGGCCATGACGGGAATCGTCACCGCGTCGATGATGCCCTGGATCATGTCCGGGTCGGACATCCGCGCGACGCCGCCCTCGGCCCTGATGTCGGCCGGGACCCGCTCGAGGGCCATGACGGCCACGGCGCCCGCGTCCTCCGCGATCTTTGCCTGCTCAGGCGTGACGACGTCCATGATGACGCCGCCCTTGAGCATCTCGGCCATGCCGCGCTTCACGCGCGTCGTGCCGGTGAGGTGCTGCGAGGTGGTGGACACGGGATCCTCCGAGGGCCTGAACGGCGTGGCCGATCGCCACGTCGTGAGGCCATGCTAGTGGCCTCGGCGCCTTCCGGCACCGTGGCACCCCGCGCCCCGGGCCGCGGGTCCCGGTCGCCCTACTGGGTCGCCCTACTGGGTCGCCCTACTTGATGGTGGGCGTGCGCTCCTTGTCGAGGAGCACGATCCACTCCTGGCCGATCGCGAAGGGCATCGGGGTCCCGTCCGCCATCTGGAATCTGGTCACCGAGTCCGGGGTGGGACGTTCCCAGGTGACCGTCCACATCCGCCCGTCCCGCAAGACCAGGGCCGTGCCCTTGCCTACCGTCTCGATCTCCGGGGTGATCCCGCCGTAGCGATCTCCGAGGCCGGAGTCCTTCTGGACGACCTCCTGAAGGACCACGGTGGCGGCGAGCGGCACGCTGTCGTCGGTGGACTTCTCCGGCGAGCCGTCCATGCTGATCCGGTAGCCCCCGGCCTCAGGGTCCCAGGTGAAGGTCACCGTGGAGGCCCCGTAGGCAGCCTTCAACTCCTTAACAGGCTGGCCACCGGGAGGCGGCTCCTCGGAGAAGACGAACCCCACGTCCTTGGCCGCTGCGGCATCGGGCGCGCGAGCCATGATCGCCGCGGTATCGATCACGTGGTTGTTCCACCCCACGGTGCGCCACGTTTGTACCGACCAGCCTTCCTCGCCTGCTTCCTCGGACACGTTCACGTAGTCCGCCGCCTCGAGAAGGCGACGCGTCTTCTCCGAGGCGCCCGAGTAGGCGAAGGCAACTCGGCCGTAGTTGGCGAGGATGTCGATGTCGCTGATCCGCGCTGAGCGCACCGGGGCGATCTCCTTCGGCAACGTCGTGGAGAAGATCGCGAGGAGCCGGGTGAGCTGGCCCTCGACCTCCTGGACATAGACCACGTCCGCTGCAGCGAGCCCCGTGTGCGGCTGGGCAGACGCGGTGTTGTCGATCTTCACCGCAAGCACCGGCTTGCCGGCTCCCCCGGGCCGGCCCGACAGCGGGGAGGCGCCCGGGGGAATCCCATAGGGCGACGTGGGCGTCATGGTGGGCGTGGGGCTCGGCGTCGGGCTGGGCGTGGGGCTCGGGGTCGGGCTGGGCGTCGGGGACGGACTCGGGGTCACGGCCGCCTGATCGGCCCCCGAGCATCCGGCCGCGAGGAGGGCGGCGGCGACGGCGAGGGCAACGAGGCGTGAGGACAGCACCCGACCACCGTACGTCGCGGATCAGCGAGGAGGCAGGCCCGGCGGCGGCGTGTCGTCCATCTCGAGCGTCTGCGGAAGGGGGGTGTGCCCCGCGAGGCGGAACCACCTCACGGCGCGTTGGCGGCGCACCTGCCGGCACGCCCGGACGGCGTCGTTGTGGAATCGGCGGGCCAACTGCACCCGGAGGCAGGCCCCGGCCATCTCGTCCAGCATCCCCCGGGCGTCCGGGTCCTCGCGCAGTTCGCCTACCTCCTCCTCGTCCGGGAGCGCCAGCCCGAGGACCCGGCTGAGGTCGCTCTCGGCCAGGCCCCGGCTCACCTGGTCGTCGTCCGAGGCCGCGCGGGCACGGTGGGCGCTGTCCCCGACCACGACCGCGGTCGCCGGGTCGAAGACACCGGTCCCGGCCAGGTCGAGGGCCAGCGCCGAGCGCCGGAGCAGTTGGACATCGAGCGCCGCCGCGGACGTGTCCACGCGTCGGTGCAACCGGTCGAGCCGGCCGGCGGTCATGCTCAGGTAGAGGCCGAACACCGCGAGGACCCCGAGGAGCACCGCGACCCACACCCAGGTCACGTGGACTCCCGGGACGGGCGGGGTCGAGCAAGACGACCCACGAGCTGCCCTCTCAGGTCCTCGGTGACGCCCTGGGATCCGGCCATCACGGACTCGTAGACCGCAACGACATCCCGTGCGACGGCGTTCCAGTCGTACTCGTCGGCGCGGGCACCGCCGAGTACCGACAACTCGGACCTGAGTTGCTCGCTGTCGAGCAGTCGGCAGACCTGGACGGCCAGCGCGCGGCTGTCGCCCACAGCGAAGGTGAGTCCCGCGCGCCCATCGTCGAGCACCCGCTCGAAGGCCTCGAGGTCGCTGGCAACCACGGGCGTACCCGCCGCCATCGCCTCGAGGAGGACGATGCCGAACGACTCCCCCCCGGTGTTCGGTGCGACGTAGACGTCGGCCGCGGCGAGAGCGGAGGCCTTGTCCACCTCGTCGAGGCGCCCCAGGGGCACGACGCTCTGCCGCACGGCCTCGGGATGACCGGTGAGGACTTCGTCGAGGTCTCCCGGGCCGATGACGAGGAGGTGCGCGTTCGGATGGCGGGCCAGGATGTCCGGCATCGCGCGCAGGAGGACCGCGAGGCCCTTGCGCGGCTCCTGGACCCGGCCGAGGAAGGCGAGCTTGGGGCCGTCGGGAAGGCCTGACATGGGGTGCGCGTCGCGGAACGCCCGGACCCGCACGCCGTTGGGGATGAGCACCGCATCGCCGCCGAGATGGTCCACGATCGTCCGCCGGGCGTGCTCACTGACGGCGATGAGCGCCGTGACTTTCTCCAGGGCCGTCTGCGCGACGTAGTACGCCGTCACCAGTGCGCGCGAGCGGAAGATCGACGAGTGCACCGTCCCCACGATCGGTCCGCGCGCCGCCCAGACCGCGAGGATGCCGAGCGACGGCGCCACGGGCTCATGGACGTGCAGGACATCGAACCTGCCACGTCGGATCCATCGGCGCACCCGGGCGGTGGCGGCCACTCCGAAGGTGAGCCGTGCCACGGAACCGTTGTAGGGGACCGCACGGGGTCGCCCCCCGTCCACGGCATATGCCGGCAGAGTCGCGGGGTCGTCGACCGGTGTCATGACGCTCACCTCGTGTCCGAGGTCGATGAGCGTCTCGGCGAGGTCGCGCACATGGGCCTGGACACCGCCGGGGACGTCCCAGGCGTAGGGGCAGACGAGCCCGACCTTCATCGGCGCGGGCCTAGGTCGGCGCTCCACAGGGGCTGCATCATGTGCCAGTCCGCCGGATGCGCGCCGATCGAACGCTCGAACGCATGGGCGATCATCTGGGTGATTGCCTGGACACGGTCGCGCCGACTCCCCTCCGACGGCAGGTCCAGGGGCTCCTCGATACGACCGTGCGTCCCGAGTTCGGAGTGCCACACGACGACAGGCACGATCGGAGCGCCGGTCATGAGCGACAGCATGGCCGGCCCCGCGGGCATCGTGGCCAGGTCGCCGAAGAAGTCCACCGGAACGCCCGCGTGCGAAAGATCCCGATCAGCCAGGAGGCAGACGAGCCGCCCGCGCTGCAGGCTTCGAGCGAGGTCGCGCACGATGTCGGGGTCGCCGAGCGGGTGGACATCCATTCCCAGGCCGCGGCGATACGCCAGGAACTTCTCGTACAGTCCCTCCGGCTTGAGGCGTTCGACGACGGTATCGAGACCGCCGTACGTGATGGCCGCCCACGCAGCGGCGTGGTCCCAGTTGCCCATGTGGGGGCTGACGATGATGGCTCCGCGGCCCTCGGACTGCAGGTTGTCGAGGATCTCGCGGCCCTCGACGAGGAATCGGTCGACGACCTCGGTGCGGCTCCACGCCGGCAGTCTGAAGGTCTCGCACCAGTACCGCATGTAGCGGTGCACGGCGTCCCGTGTGATGTCGTCGAGCATGGGGAGTTGCTCGTCGTCGATAACCCGGGAGAGGTTGGCGCGCAACTGCCGCACGCCCTGACCCTGACGGGAGTAGGTCCGCTCTGCGATGGCGTCGAACATGCGTCGCGCCGCGGGGTCCGGCATGGCCTTGATCGCCGTCCACCCGACGCCGAAACCCGCCTCGGTGATGGCGTCTCGAACGCTCACGTCACATCCTGCTGACGCAACTGCGATCGCACGACGATGATGCGCTGGACCACGGTCACGACGCTGAGGATGGCCAGGATGCCCAGGGCCGCCGGAAGCACGTAGGGCACCCCGAGCCCGGCGAGGAAGGCTGCCGCCAGGACGACGATGAGGCGCTCAGCGCGTTCGGCGATCCCAACGTTCGCGGTGGCACCCACTGCCTCCGCGCGCGCCTTCGCGTAGGAGATCACCTGGCCGCCGACCAGGCAGGTCAGGGCGGCCGCCACGGTCCAGGGGTTGCCCGTCGTCACCGACCAGAGGACGAGGGCGCCGAACACGCAGCCGTCGGCCACGCGATCGAGGGTGGCGTCCAGGAAGTTGCCCCATGGCCCGGCTCGGCCGGACAGGCGCGCCATGGTCCCGTCCAGGAGGTCGCACAGCACCGCCGCGGCGATGATGAGGACTCCCGGCACGAAGTCGCCGCGCGGGAAGAACACGAGGGCAGCCGTGCAGGTGACCGCCGTGCCCACCACGGTCACGGCATCGGGCGAGATGTGAAGTCGCAGGAGGAGCCGGGCGATGGGCTCGATCACGACGGCGGACACCTTGCGGGCCGCGGGGTTGTTCAGCACATGGACTCCTGCCCGACTCCTGCCCGACTCCGCCCGACTCCTGCCGGATTCCCGCCGGATTCCTGCCCGGCTCGATGCTAGGGCCTGGTCCTGCTCCACCGTTTCGTGGGACGGATCACCCTCCTGCTGGCAGGCTGGGGCACGGAACCGACCGGCGAGGCCCGGGGCGCCACCCCAGGCGGCGCTCCGGAGGACGGGAGGCTGACATGGCACAGGGATCCGCAGGGCGAGATCAAGCCACCAGGGCGCCGGCCGACCCGGGCGCCATCCGCAATGTGGTCCTCGTGGGGCCGAGCCACGCCGGCAAGACCACCCTGGTCGAGCGGCTCGCCCTCGCGACGGGCGCCATCCCCCGGCCCGGGACAGTGGAGGATGGCACCACACTGTCCGACACCGATGACGCTGAGAGGCGCCAGCAGCGCTCGGTGTCGCTGAATCTCGTCCCGCTCGACTGGGAAGGGGTTCGCATCAACCTCCTGGACACCCCCGGCTACGCCGACTTCGTGGGTGACGTTCGGGCCGGCCTTCGTGCGGCCGATGCCGCGCTCTTCGTTGTGTCGGCGGTCGACGGCATCGACGGCGCCACGGCGATGCTGTGGGACGAGTGCGCCGCCGTCGGAATGCCCCGGGCGGTCGTCATCACCAAGGCCGACCGCGAACGCGCTGATGTCGAGGGCACCGTCGAGGCGTGCCAGCGCACGTTCGGCGAAGGCCAGGGGGTGCTCCCCCTGTACCTCCCGCTCCACGCGGACGACGGGCATGTGGCGGGCCTCATCGGACTGCTCTCGCAACGCATCTTCGACTACTCGACCGGCGAGGCTCAAGAACGCGCTCCTGACCCTCAGCACATCGACCTCGTCGAGGATGCCCGCACCGCACTGATCGAGGGGATCATCACCGAGTCGGAGGACGAAACCCTCATGGACCGCTTCCTCGCGGGCGAGGAGATTCCCTTCGACACGCTCGTGACCGACCTCGAGACCGCGGTCGCGCGAGGTCACTTCTTCCCGGTCCTCGTCACCGCCACGAGCCCGGTTGGGTTCGGCATGACGGAGCTCCTCGAGGTGCTGACGCGCGGGTTCCCATCGCCGCTGGAGCATCCGCTGCCCGCGGTGACGACGCCGGCTGGCGAGCCCCTGGCCCCGCTGTCCTGCGATCCCGCCGGTCCCCTGTGCGCGGAGGTCGTCAAGACATCCTCCGACCCCTACGTCGGGAGGCTTTCGCTCGTGCGGGTCTTCTCCGGCACCCTGCGATCCGACGCCACGCTCCACGTCTCCGGTCACTTCATGGCTGATCGCGGCCATGAGGATCACGACCTCGACGAGCGCGTGGGCGGCATAGTGTCGCCGCTCGGCAAGGCCCAGCGCGCGGTGCCCGCCGCGATTGCCGGCGACATCGTGGCCGTGGCGAAACTCGGCCACGCGGAGACCGGTGACACGCTCTCCAGCCCGGAAGCACCCATGCTGGTCGAGCCGTGGGCGATGCCGGATCCCCTGCTCCCGATCGCCGTCGTGGCCCACTCCAGTGCCGACGAGGACAAACTCACGGCGGGCCTGGCACGCCTTGTCGCCGAGGACCCGACGCTGCGCCTCGAGCGGAACCCCGAGACCGGCCAGATCGTGCTGTGGTGCATGGGCGAGGCCCACATGGACGTCGTACTGGACCACCTCACCCACCGCTATGGGGTCAACGTCGACTCCGAGCCGATGCGGGTCTCCCTCCGCGAGACTTTCTCCCGCCCCGCCACGGGACACGGGCGCCTGGTCAAGCAGTCGGGCGGCCACGGCCAGTACGCCGTGTGCGATATCGAGGTCGAGCCGCTTCCCGCTGGCTCCGGCTTCGAGTTCGTCGACAAGGTCGTCGGCGGGGCGGTCCCTCGCCAGTTCATTCCCTCGGTCGAGAAGGGGGTCCGCGCGCAGATGGCCAAGGGCGTCCTCGCGGGCTACCCGGTCGTCGACATCCGCGTGACCCTCGTCGACGGCAAGGCACATTCGGTCGACTCATCCGATATGGCCTTCCAGACGGCCGGAGGCCTCGCTCTCAAGGACGCCGCCGGGAAGGTCGAGGTCGCTATGCTCGAACCGGTGGATGAGGTCCTCGTCGTGGTCCCCGACGACTACGTCGGAGCCGTCATGTCCGACCTTTCAGGTCGCCGCGGACGCGTGACCGGGAGCGAAGGGGCGGGCCCGGGACGAACTCGCATCACGGCGGAGGTCCCCGGCCTCGAACTCACGCGCTACGCGATTGACCTGCGCAGCCTGGCTCACGGGACGGCGACGTTCACGCGCAGATACCGCGGTCATGAGCCGATGCCGGCCCAGGTCGCGAGTTCGCTCGCGTCCGGCTGACCATCACTCCCCCGGCGGAACCGGCCAAGGCGTGGCCTGACGGCCCGTTTCGCGCGGGTCGAGTCCGGCATCGGGCGCCCCCGACCAGCGCAGGACCCAGCCCTGGGCCTCGACCGGCAGGTAGCGGTGCTCCGCCCCGCGGACGATCATGACGTCTCCCGACTCCAGCTCGACGGTGACGATGCCCCCGTCGGTCACCACCTGCAGGAGCCCCCGGCCTCCCTTGACGAGGTGGCACTCGCGCTGGGCATTGACGTGCCATGCACCCATGCCCTCGAATTCGGCGCCCGGCGCCGGTGGGTCGGCGACGATCTCGGCCCGCACGTCGCGCTCGCCCTCGGGGAGGACCTCGGCCAGCCACTCGTCCGGGACGTCGATGCCGGGTGCCTCGCGTAACTCCACGCCCGCGTGGCGGAGGAGCGCGTGCGCGTCCTCGCCCTGCGGGCCCGTCACCTTCGCCATCAGTCTCCCTCAGTCCCATGCCTCGGTGAGGAGCCCGCAAGTCTCCTCGAGCAGCTGCGGCATCGTCTTGGTCTGGCCGACCACGGGAAGGAAGTTGGTGTCTCCCCCCCACCTCGGCACCACGTGCTGGTGCAGGTGACCGGCGATCCCCGCGCCGCCCACCTTGCCCTGGTTCATTCCGATGTTGAAGCCCTGGGCTCGGCTCACCCGGCGCAGGGTGGTCATCGCCTCCTGGGTCAGCAGACCGATCTCGGCGACCTCGTCCGCGCCGAGGTCTGCGTAGTCCGCGACATGCCGGTATGGGCAGACGAGCAGGTGCCCGGAGTTGTAGGGGAACAGGTTGAGCACGACATACGCGAGTTGGCCGCGGCGGACCACGAGCCCCTCCCCGGCCGGTTGCTGCGCCGCCCGGCAGAAGGGGCACTCATCTCCGGCCTCGTCGTGGGCCGGGCGGCTCTCGCCGGCGAGGTAGGGCTGGCGATGCGGAGTCCACAGGCGATCCCAGCGGTCCGGCATGCCCCCGTCGTCCCGTCGAACCTCCCCGGTCATCGACGGCACCACGGCCGTACGTGCGCGATGCGGGTGTCGGCGGCGGTCATTGCGCTGACGGTTCTCACGACGCGGGCGCCGTGTCGACCTGCACCCGGCGGCGCACGGCATCGGCGATCTCGGCCACCGCCTCCTCGACCGGGACGCCATTGCGCTGACTGCCATCCCGGTAGCGGAAGGACACGGCCCCTGCGGCCACGTCGTCGTCACCCGCGATGAGCATGTACGGAACCTTGGCCTTCTGCGCGCTGCGGATCTTCTTCTGCATTCGCTCGGAGGAGTCGTCGACCTCGATCCTGATGCCCTCTTCCCGCAGGCGCTCGGCAACCTCGTGGAGGTACCCGGCGTGGGCGTCCGAGACCGGGATGCCCACCGCCTGCACGGGGGCCAGCCACGGCGGGAACGCCCCGGCATAGTGCTCGAGCAGCACCGCGAAGAAGCGCTCGATGGAGCCGAACAAGGCTCGGTGGATCATCACCGGTCGCTGCCGCGTGCCGTCCGGGGCCTGGTACTCGAGGTCGAAGCGCTCGGGCAGGTTGAAGTCGAGCTGGATCGTGGACATCTGCCAGGTGCGCCCGATGGCATCCTTCGCCTGCACCGAGATCTTGGGGCCGTAGAAAGCCGCCCCTCCTTCGTCGAGCACGAGTTCCAGGCCCTGCTTCCCCGCCGCCTCCCTCAGGACCTCGGTGGCCTCCTCCCACGCCTCGTCCGATCCCACCGACTTCTCCGGGTCCCGCGTGGACAGTTCCAAGTAGAAGTCCTCGAGTCCGTAGTCGCGCAGCAGGTCCAGCACGAAGGTGAGCAGCGCATCGAGCTCTTCGCCCATCTGCTCGCGCGTGCAGTAGATGTGAGCGTCGTCCTGCGTGAAACCGCGCGCCCTGGTCATGCCCTGGACCACGCCGGACTTCTCGTAGCGGTACACGGTCCCGAACTCGAACAGGCGAAGGGGCAGCTCGCGGTACGAGCGGCCGCGGGCATCGAAGATCAGGTTGTGCATGGGGCAGTTCATCGGCTTCAGGTAGTAGTCGAACCCCTGGCGGCGGACATGCCCGTCGTCGTCGATCTCGGCATCCAGCTGCATGGGCGGGTACATGCCCTCGGCGTACCAATCCAGGTGCCCGGACTTCTCGAAGAGGGCGGCCTTCGTGATGTGCGGGGTGTTGACGAACTCGTAGCCCGCCTCCTCGTGCCGCCGTCGCGAGTAGTCCTCCATGACCCGGCGCACGACGCCGCCGCGAGGATGGAAGACAGCTAGGCCGGAGCCGATCTCCTCGGGGAAGCTGAAGAGGTCGAGCTCGGCCCCGAGCTTGCGATGGTCTCGCTTCTCCGCCTCCTCGAGGAATCGTAGGTAGTCACTCAGCGCGTCCTTGGAGGGCCATGCCGTGCCGTACACGCGCTGGAGCTGCTCATTGCGCTGGTCGCCGAGCCAGTAGGCGCCCGAGGTCCGCATCAACCGGAATGCGTTCGGGGCGATGTAGCGAGTGTCCGGGACATGCGGTCCGCGGCACAGATCACCCCAGCAGGTGGCGCCGGTCTTGGCGTCGACGTTGTCGTAGATCGTGAGTTCGGATCCGCCGACCTCCATCACCTCCGCGCCGCCCTCGCTGCCGATGAGGCGCAACTTGAACGGCTCGCCGGCCAGCTCGTGGCGCGCCTCCGACTCGGTGACGACACGGCGGCGGAACCGCTGACCTGACTTCACGATCTCCTGCATGCGCTTCTCGAGGGCCTTGAGGTCCTCTGCCGTGAAGGGATCCGCCACCTGGAAGTCGTAGTAGAAGCCATCGGCGATCGGCGGACCCACTCCGAGCTTGGCCTCCGGGAACGTGTCCTGGACCGCCTGCGCGAGCACGTGTGCCGTGGAGTGTCGCAGCACGGCGAGGCCCTCGGGGCTCTCGACGCCGACCGCCTCGATCACGTCGCCGTCAACCAGGGGCGTGGCGAGGTCCCGGAGAACGCCGTTGATGCGGGCGGCGACCACGGACCGGTCCGGCGCAAGGGCGTCGTACGCCGTCGCGCCATCCGGGACGGTGCGCGAACTCACGCCCTCGGGCAGACTCACGGAGATCGCCAGGTCAGCCATCGTCCTGCCTCTCCTCGTCGAGTCCGTGCTTCGGCCCACGGTATCGCCCCCGCCATGTCGGCCAGAGACAGCAGCCTGCCCGAAGGGCGTCTCTTGGACTCCTTGCGCTCCGCCCGCTCGGCCGCTGTCGCCGGGCTCATCTTCTCGGTCACCCTCGTCGCCGTGCTGATCCTGTTTCGCTCGGCGTTTCCCACGGACGTCATCACGGAGGGGTCGGCGGCCCCGACTCCCGAGGCTCTCGATCGAGGACGGTGGGCACTCATCCTCCTGCCCTACGTGGGGATCTCGTTCATCTGGTTCATGGCGGCCCTGAACTACAGCCTCGGTCACGCCGACCACCGCCTCTTCACGACGGTGTTCCTGGCCTCGGGGATCATCTTCGTGGGCCTGGCCTTCGTGGCAGGCGCGGTCGCCTCCGCGGAACTCGAGGCCTACGCCGTAGGCCTGGACCTGTCGGATTCGTCACGCATCATCCCCGGGACGACCGTGAACTCACTCCTCGCCAACTACTCCGCAAGGATGGCAGCCGTCTTCTGCCTCTCCCTTGCCACGTTCGGACGCGTGCGCAAACTCCTGCCGTCGTGGCTCACCATCCTGGGCACGCTGACGGGGCTGTTCCTCCTGCTCGTCCCCTTCGGGGTTCACTACGTGGAGTACATCTTCCCCATCTGGGTCGCGATCCTCAGCGTCTACCTGATCGTGACCGACCCGGGCGGACGATGGCGGCTCGCCCATCAGACGCAGGAGCAGGCCTAGTTCCCTGTGGGCGATACTGGGTTCGAACCAGTGACCCCTCGCGTGTGAAGCGAGTGCTCTACCACTGAGCTAATCGCCCGTCGGCGCACGGCGCCTGCGCGAGGGTATCGCACCGGACCCGTCACCACGGCCACAGGTCGAGCACCGGCTGCACGGTCCACCCGTACGCGACGAGGTACCACGCGAGGGCCACGGCTGCGATCACCACGAGCACGGCGGCGATGGCCAGGTTACGCCGGCGCACCCGAGGGTCCAGGGCAGCGTCGGCGGCACGCTGGGCCCACCGCTTCACGGGATCGAGGAGGCGGCGAGCCCACGCGTACTCCGACGCGAGAACGATGAGCCCGAGGATGATCGCGGCCCAGCCGGGGCCGGGCAGGACCAGCATGGCGATCCCCGCGAACACAAGGCCGAAGCCGAGGATGAGCACCCCGGCCTGCCACAGAACATGCGTCGAGCGGCGCCGGCGAGCCCAGGCGCGCGCCCGCACGTGGGGAGGCAGGACACGGTCGACCGTCCCCTCGAACCCCTCGACGAGCCGCTCAGCGGCCTCTTCGGCCTCGTCCTCGAGGCGCTCCAGGCGCGTCTCGGGGGCAGGGTCGTCGCCGTCCGGCCGCGGAGCGGTCACGTCTCCACGGTAGCCGTGACTCAAGTGGTACCGCGACTTCGAGCCGGGTCAGGGATCGACGTCGGCCGCTGCCCGCCGACGGAATGCCTCGGCCATGGGCCCGATCACCGGCCCGGGCGCGGCCACCGCGTGGTCATCCACGCGATGCACCGGCTGGATATCCCGGGTGGACGACATGAGCGCGATCTCGGAAGCCTCCCAGAGCGCCTCGATCGGCAGGTTGCGCTCCTCGATGTCGCACCATTCAAGGGCCAAAGCTCGCGTGATGCCGGGGAGGCAGCCGGTCTCCAGGGTCGGGGTGAGGGCTACCCCGTCGATCACGACGAGGATGTTGGATCCGGTCCCTTCGCACAGCCGCCCCCTGGTGTCGGGCATCAGCGCCTCCGAGGCGCCGTGTCGTCGGGCCTCGGAGAGGGCAAGCACATTCTCGGCGTACGAGGTCGACTTCACGCCCGCCAGCGGGCTTCGCTCGTTGCGGGGCCAGGGTACGGTGATCACGGCCGCGGAGTCCGGCCACGGCGCCGTCGCGGCAATGGCGACGACCAGGGTCGTGGCCTCCTCGCCCCGGTCGCTGCCTAACTCCCCCGGACCCGCGGTGTAGGTGATGCGCAGCCGTCCGAGCGGGCCGACCTCGTTGCGGTTGGCCCCGGTGGTCTCGTGGACAGCAGCCGCGACCCGGTCTCGATGCGGGATGGGCAGCCCCATGCGCGCCGCGGATCGCTCCAGCCGGTCAAGATGCCGGGAGAGCGCGAACGCCGTCCCGTGGACGACCTTGAGCGTCTCGAAGACACCGTCGGCCACGGTGAACCCGTGGTCGAGCACGGAGACCCGCGCGTCCGCCGCGTCCACCAGGCCTCCCGCATCAGACACCCAGAACCTCATACGGGACTTCCCATCGACGAGTTCTCCACGGCTTCTATGTTCGGTGTCGTCGGCAGGGGCCAGCATCCCGCGGCGAGGGCAGTCAGCCGCGACGCCTTGAGTTCGGTCTCGTCCCACTCCCGCTGCGCGTCCGACCCCCAGGTGATTCCCGCGCCGGTGCCGAACCTCAGCGTTACTCCATCCCGCCAGAAGGTGCGGATGCTCACGGCGAGCTCGGCAGCGCCAAGGTCAGCATCGACCCAACCGAAGGCACCGCAGTAGGGGCCCCGGGGAGCGGGCTCGACCTCGTCGATGATGCGCAGCGCCGCGATCTTGGGGGCACCCGTGACAGAGCCGGGCGGGAACGATGCCTCGACGATGTCCGGCCAGGACACCCCATCCCTCAGGCGGCCCTGAACGCGGGATACCAGGTGGACGAGCCCCGGATGCCGCTCCAGCACAAGCAGATCGGGCACCGAGATCGTGCCCGGCTGCGACACCCGCGACAGGTCGTTGCGCACGAGGTCGACGATCATGACGTTCTCCGCCCGGTCCTTGTCCGAGAGGTCCTCGGGCGATCGTCCGGTGCCCTTGATCGGACCTGATGCGATCGTCCGCGCGCCCTCAGGATCAGGAACGAGACGGAGGAACAGCTCTGGCGAGGCGGTCGCCACGTGGACGCCCTGGTCGGGCAAGCGCAGCATCCCTGAGTACGGCGCCGGATTGCCGCGCTCAAGGAGGGCATGGAGTCCCCCGATGTCGCTGCGGGCCGGATCCGGGAGCGTTGCGGCCAGGACCCTGCAGACATTGGCTTGGTAGACGTCGCCGGCAGCGATGCGCTCGCGCACCTCCTCCACGGCATCGACGTACGCGTCCCGGTCCATGGACGAGTGCCAGTCTGCGGGGCCCGCCAACTCCCCCGCGACGTCATCCGGCGGTCCGGGCTCCCAGCGCTCGAAGCGCGCCAGCACCGGCGCGCCGTCGTACGGGAGCAGCACAGCCCATCGCCCCTCGGTGTCGAGGACATCGAGGTCGCTGCTCACGGAGACCAGGCCCGACGCCACGAGCCCACCGAGCCGGGCGCACGGAGCGCTTGGGTCGAGGGCAGGTGCCATGACGACATTGTGGGGGACGGGGAGGCCTCCGGGGGCCGGTCGGAGGACGCGGCTTCAGGGGCGCCTTGGGCGCCGCACCTCAGGTCGGCTATCGTCTTGTTCCCGGTGGAATCGACGAGGGCAGCAGCCCCGCGCTCGCGGCTCCCCCAGCGCGGACGTAGCGCAGTTGGTAGCGCATCACCTTGCCAAGGTGAGGGTCGCGGGTTCGAGTCCCGTCGTCCGCTCGAAGGGTCCTCACCCGAGGCCTCTGGTGGAGTGGCCGAGAGGCGAGGCAACGGCCTGCAAAGCCGTCTACACGGGTTCGAATCCCGTCTCCACCTCGACGCACCACCGCAATGAGCACGGCACACGGGCGATTGGCGCAGGGGCTAGCGCGCTTCCTTGACACGGAAGAGGTCACAGGTTCAAATCCTGTATCGCCCACCGTTGTGAAGTCCCGGGACATCGTTAACGGGTGTCCCGGGACTTCGTTTATTTCGGTCCTGTGGGCGGCGGAAGCCGCGCCAGCTCCGCCTGATGCGACCGACATCGACTATTCGACGCGGACGACCTCGGCTTCTCCGCCAGAGACGTCGAAGTAGACGGCCCCCGTCTCGAGGCCGGAGTAGCCGCACACGGATTCGTCGAGGCCGACCACCGTGACGCTGGAGCCGGCTGCCGTCTGAGTGTCGAGGTTGACGGGCGTACCGGTGTAGGAGCACTGGTCGCTGTACAGGAAGTACGCGGTCACTTGCAGGCTGTACTGCCCATCCGCGAGACCGGTCTTGGAGTTGTTGTCGGGATCAAGCGACGACGTCGGCGGTGCGGTGCTGAGCGAGAACAGCACCACGAAGATCACGACGACCGTCCCGACCACGAGACCGGCGATGCCGAGGATGGTGCCGGCGAGTGCACTGCCACGGTTGCTGGCGACACCCTTCTTGACGTTCTTGAGCCCGATGGCGCCAAGCACGATCGCGATGATCGCGAAGATGGTTCCGACGCCGAAGGCACACGCGAGGACCAGCCCGATGATCCCCAGGACCAGGGCCGCGGTGCCCATTCCGTTGCGCGGCGCCGCGGCATCGGTCGGCGCAGGTGGCAAGTCCGGTGTGCCCGGGGCCGGGAGTGGCGGAGGGGGGGTGTCGGGGGACGGAGGCGTGGAGGCTTCGTCGCTCATGGCGTCCTCAATTCACAATCGTCTCGGAGCAAAGGCGATGCGAAAGGGACAAGGCCTCCGGGGCCATGAGTCTATGACCCCGTGACGGCCTACCAGAACAAAAGGCGCGAGAGCGGGACCTTCTCCGCCGGGAGCCCGTCGAGCGCGCTCCCGTCCCAGGTGACCGCGGAGCCATCCGGAGCCACGCTGATCTCCCCGAGCACTCCATGGCGCACCATGTCCGAGCCCCGTACCGTGCGGCAGTCGCGCACGATGAGGGGGGCTCGCGCTGACGGTCGCTCTGCCGCGGCCGCTGAGTTCGTGAGCAGGCGGGACAGTTCCGCAGGCGCCGCACCCAGAGCGCCGAACTGCTCCGCCAGGCGCAGCGGCTCGGCCTCCGAAATGCTCGCATTCGGGTCCCCGGTGACGCCCCAGGCCGGGTAGCCCGCCTTGAGCACCAGCCACGGCTTGGCCGCGAAACTCGAGGCGGGCCACAGCACGATGTCAGCGAGGTAGCCCGCGGTCAGGCGGCCGACCTCGTGGGCGATGCCGTGGGCGAGGGCGGGATTGATGGTGATCTTCGCCAGATACCGCAGGATCCGCTCGTTGGAGTCGGTGCCAGTGTCCTCGGAGTCGGTTGCGCCCGCCATCACGCTGGCCAGGGCAAACGTCCGCCACCAGGTCTCGCCGGCACGTCCCATACCCTGCGCGTCCGAGGAGGTCATCGGGATGACTCCCATGTCGTGCAGGCGGTTCTCCGCGGCCATGGTCACGCCTCGTACCCGGGCGCGGGCGATCCGCACGTCGGCCTCGCTGCCCGTGTCCATGCCATGGCACAGCAGGATCATGTCGAGATGCTCGGCAACGGCGTTGGCGCCGTAGGGCAGCGTCGGATTGGTCGACGACGCCAGCACGTGATCATGGCCGGCAAGCGTGAGCACATCCGGGGCATGGCCCCCGCCGCAGCCCTCGACGTGGAACGCGTGGATCACCCGTCCATCGAGGACCGCGAGCGTGTCGGACACCGACAACGTCTCGTTGAGCCCGTCCGTGTGGAGGGCCACCTGCACGTCGATGTCATCGGCGACCCGCAGGGCGGCGTCGATAGTGGCCAGGGTCGCCCCGGTGTCCTCGTGAACCTTGAATCCGCACACGTGGCCCTCGACCGCCTCGCGCAGCACGTCCGGTCGCGAGCTCGAGCCCCGTCCCAGGAGGCCGATGTTCAGCGGGTAATGGTCGAGCGCACGGTGCGCGAGATCGAGGTACCAGCGCGATCCCAGGCCAACGCCCCACACCGGGCCCGCCTCCTGGCCGATCACCGTCGTCACCCCGGAGGCGATCTCCGCCTCGAACACCCGCGGCGACAGTGAATGCACGTGGGTGTCGATGCCCCCCGGCGTCGCAATCAGGCCATCGGCCTCGATAACCACCGTTCCGGAGCCGACAACCACATCGACATCGCGGGAGACGCGCGGATTGCCCGCCTTCCCGATGCCGCTGATGCGTCCCTCGCGGATTCCTATGGAGGCCACTCTGATCCCATCGATGGGGTCCATGACGACGACATTGGCCAGCACGACATCGCAGGACTCGGCAGTCGTGACGGGAGTGAGCCCGATCCCATCGCGGCCGGTCTTGCCGAAGCCCACCTTGAACTCGTCGCTCGCATCGGCCACCCGATCCGGAATGCGTAGCCGAAGGCCGGTGTCGCCCAGCACGACGACGTCGCCTGCTGCGGGACCGTAGGCGGTCATGGGCGGCGCCCCTCCATGAGACGGGCAACCGCCGACTCCGCATCGGCCGGAGCGTTGACGTCACGGCCGTCGACGACGTCCAGATAGCCGCATTCGCGCAGCACGGCCAGTGCCCGGTCGCGCACGGCAGGGTCATCAAGGGCGCCGTTCACCGCCCCGGTGTTGCCCTCCACGATCCGCTCCCCGCCGATCGGGACCATGCGCACCTCGGCCGCCTCGCCCGGCGCAATCCATGTCGTGGTGCCCGCGGGGGCATCGAGGCGGTGGCCGAACGCAGCCGCGCGGTCGAGCCGGAGCCGGGGGTTCACCTCGGCGAGGTGCATGTGCGATGTCACGCCGATGGGGGTCACCGCCTCATTGCAGATCGTGAGCAGGACGCCACTGGCGCGGTGCTCGGTCCGGTCCGGAGGCAGCAGGACCCCGAAAGGGTCGTGGACCACGACGAGCCGCGTGCCGTCGTCGAAGCGCGCCTCGACGCGCACGTCCGTGAGGATCGACGGCACGTCGGGTAGCACGTCCGCGGGCGTCAGCATCGCCCGCGCGCGGTCGCGGGCCTCCTCGAGGGTGAGGCCGTCGCGTGCCCACTCGCACACCGCATCGGCGATGAGCGCGGTGGCCTCCGGGACGTTGAGTCGCAGTCCCCGGTCGCGCCGTGCGCGCGCGAGTTGCGCCTGAGTGAAAAGCAGCAGCCGGTCTGCCTCGCCCGGGGTGAGGGCCATGTCAGCCCGTGAAGGTGCGCCGGCCGCGGTACCAGGTGCCCAACACGGGGATCGCCCCGATGGTCAACGGATCGACCGCGCGCGGATCCTGAGCTATCCAGGCCAGGTCGGCGACCGCCCCGGGCCGCACGTACCCCGCGTCGGAGCGACCGGCCTGATAGGCCACGCCGCTCGTGTAGGCCGACAGGGCAGCGTCGACGCTGACCCGCTCATCGGGCAGCCACACCGGTTCACCCGGCCCCATCTGGCGGGTGACGGCGACCTGGATCCCCTCGAGCGGCGCGTACGTCGTCACCGGCCAATCGCTGCCGAAGGAGATCGTCGCGCCCAGGTTGGCGATCGTGCCGGTCTGGTACTGCCGAGCGGTGCGATCTGGCCCGAGGCGTGGGGCGGTGAGCTCAGTCTGCCAGGAGTCGAACTTCGACCAGTACGGCTCGAAGTTGGCGATGACGCCAATCTCGGCGAAACGTGCCAGGTCGGCGGGGTCGACGAGCTGGGTGTGCACGATGACCCAACGGCGATCCCACGGGGCGTTGACGCGAGACGCGTACTCGGTCGCGTCTAGCCCCATGCGCACACCGAAGTCACCGATGGCGTGGATGTGGGCGGTGAAGCCGAGGGCGTCGATGGCCGCGACAGCCAGCTTCATCTCCTCGGGGTCCCAGTTGGGAAGGCCCCTGGAGTGGGGGCAGTCGCAGTAGGGCTCGATCAGGGCGCCGGTGGCCGATTCGATGACTCCGTCGGCGAAGAACTTGATGGTGCGGGCGGATACCTGCCCGCCGCCCTCGGCGGCCACGCGGGCCCGTGACGCCTGAAAACCGTCGAGCTGCTCGCGCCAGGAGTTGGGATCCGCCCACAGGGCGAGATCGACCTGCTGGTCGAGGAGGCCCCGCTGCTCGGCGGTCAACCAGACGCCGACGCCGCTCGGCTCCACCCAGGCGTCCTGGATCCAGGAGATGCCGGCTGAGGCGAAGGAGCGAGAGGCGAAGGACACCGCATCCATGAGCATGGTCAGGGGAGGCTCAGGCATGAGGTTGTAGACCGGTCGCCAGGCACCCCACTCTCGAAGAGTGCCGGTGGGCATGCCGTCGTCACTCAGCACGATCTCGCCATCGTGCGGCTGTGCGATCCCGACGCCATAGTTGGCGCGTCGCAAAGCCTCGGAGTTGACCCAGACGGTGTGGTAGTCCGTCGCGCGAAGCACCACCGGTCGGTCGGGCACTTCGGCGTCGAGCCACGACGCCAGGAAGATGCCTTCTGGTGCCAGTGTGTGATCGAATCCCTCTCCGCGAACCCATTCGGTCTCGGGATGGCTACGCGCCCAGGCGCCAACCGAGGCGGCGATCTCCAGCGGGCTCGACATGTCGCGCACGGGCGCAAATTGCTGCTCGAGCCCGCCGAAGACCGGATGCACGTGTCCGTCACCGAACGCCGCGAGCACGAAGCCACCCTGTCCGTCGATCACCTCGTCGGCGTCCGTAGAGCGAGCCGTCCCACCGAGGGCCACGATCCGGTCGTCGCGCACGAGGACGGCGTCGGTCGTCAAGACGTCGCCGGACGGCAGCCGGTGCCCCGTCCAGACGGTTGCGTTCTCGATTCGGGTGGTCGCCACAGGGGCCTCCGCAGTAGGGGGGCGGCCGGTCAGCCCGGCCGCCCCCGCGTGCACTACTTCTTGAAGTTCGTCCAGACCTGGTCGTAGAGGTCGATGACCTCCACAGGGCAGCCGGGCGTCGGCTTTGCCAGGGCCTTGAACTCCTCGGGGATCACGACGGCGGGATTCGACGCGAGCTCCGGGGTCATGGACTGGTCCGATCCGGTGATCCCGTTGTCGTAACCCACGAAGTTGGTCGCCTCGCCGATGTTCTTCGGGTCCATCATCCAGTTCATGAAGATCTTGGCGTTGTCGACATTCTGCGCCCCATTCGGAACGGCGAAGTTGTCCTGCCACAGGTTGATGCCCTCGGCGGGGTAGACGTACTGCAGATCGGGGTTGTCCGCCTGGGCACGGGTGAAGGCGCCGTTCCACATCATGTGCATGACCTGCTCGCCCGAGGCCATACGGCCGATAACGCCATCGGAGTTGATGACGGCGACACCGGGCTTCCAGTTCTTGAGCAGCTCCTCGACCTTGACGTAGTCCTCCTTGTTCGGAGAGCAGGGCTGCGAGCCCACCGCGCGGAGGGCCGCGTGGATCACCTCGACCTGGTCATTCAGCGTTCCGATCTTGCCGGCCGCCGGACTGTTCGGGTCGAAGAAGTCGGCCCAGGAGGTGACCTCGACCCCGGTCTTGGTGGGGTCGTACGCGATCCCCGTCGTGCCGTACATGTAGGGGGCGGTGTACTTGCGGCCCGGATCGAAGTACACGTCCAGGAACTCCGGCTTGATGTTCTTCCCGTTGGGGAAGCTCGCGGGGTCGACCTCCTGCAGGAGCCCGAGCTCGATCATCTGCGCGACCATGTAGTCACTCGGCACGATGACGTCGTAGTTCGCTCCGCCGGCCTGGAGCTTCGCGAGGAGCGTCTCATTTGAGTCGAACGTGTCGAGATTGACCGTGATTCCGGTTTCTGACTCGAATCTCTTGATGAGGTCGGGCGAGATGTAGTCGGTCCAGTTGTAGAGGTTCAGTTCCCCCCCGTTCGGCGTGGGGAAGTCTGCCGCGGGTGCGCCGCCGCTCTCCGCCGGCGCGGGAGCCGCGGCCGACGATGCCGGGGCCTCGCTGCTGGCACCGCCCCCCACGGTGGTCTCGCCACCGCAGGCTGCCAGCGCCATGAGGCTTGTAATGCCGATGACCAGCGCGATGCCGGGCATGCGGCGGTTCTTCCACGGTGCCATAGCTACCTCTTTCTGCTCGTGATGACGTAGGACAGGGTCACGATGACGATGCTCACCAGCAGCAGCAGCGTCGACAGTGCGTTCACTCCAGGAGTGATCGCGTTGCGGATCATGCCGAAGATATACACCGGCAGTGTCGTGCCCCCTGCCCCCGCGAGGAAGTAGGACACGAGGAAGTCGTCCAGGCTGATGATGAAGGCCAGGAGAGCGCCGGCCACGATTCCCGGCATGAGCAGGGGCAGCGTGATGCGCCGGAAGATCGTCCACTCGTTCGCGCCGAGGTCGGCCGCGGCCTCGTAGACGGCGAAGTCCACCCCTCGGAGGCGAGCCCGGATGGGCAGCAGCGCGAACGGGATGCAGAAGGCGGTGTGCGCGAGGGTGATGGCCTCCACGCCCAGCGGGAAGCGCACCTGGACGAAGAGCGCGAGAGTGCCGATCGCGAAGACGATCTCGGGGATGATCAGGGGCGCCATGATGAGCCCCCAGGCGAACATGCGGCCCGCCCGAGCCATGCGCAGGAGACCGATCGCCAGCCCCGTGGCCAGGACGACGGACAGGATCGTGGACACGACCGCGACGCGCAGCGAGTTCATCAGGGCCCGCTGGATGTCGTTGTTGGTCAGGACGTCGGCGTACCACTCGAGGCTGAAGCCCTTCCACACCGTGACGACGCGGTTGACGTTGAAGGAATAGCCGACGACGAAGACCAGAGGGATGTAGAGGAAGGCGAAGACGAGAACCGAGACCAGCCCGAAGAGCGGGAAGTTCTTCAGGGACTCCCCCGTCCCGCGCACGCGGCTCACAGGAACGACTCCAGTTGCTGGCGGTTGCCGTCCCGGCCGGACCGGCGGATCACCACGGCGAAGGCCACGAGCACGAGCATGGTGATGACGAGCACCATGACCGACAGGGCGGCGCCGAAGGGCCAGTTGCGTGAAGCGCCGAACTGCGCCGCGATGACGTTCGCGATCATCGAGGTCTTGCCGCCCCCGAGCAGCTCCGGAGCGAGGTACGACCCGAGTGCGGGGATGAAGACCAGGATCATGCCCGCGATGACACCGGGCCTGATGGCGGGCATGACGATGCGCCGGAGCACGGTGAGGCGCGTCGCCCCCAGGTCATACGCCGCCTCGGCCAGCCGGAAGTCGAAGCGCTCCGCACTGGCGTAGATGGGCAGGATCATGAAGGGCAGGAACGAGTACACCAGTCCGACGGTGGTCGCGAAGGGCGTGTAGAGCATCGGCAGCGGCTCGGAGATCAGGCCTAGGCCGGTGAGCGCACCGTTGATCGGCCCGTTGTCGTTGAGGATGATCACCCACGCGTACGTGCGGATGAGCAGGCTCGTCCAGAACGGAATGGTCACCAGGAAGACGAGCGCCGTTCTCCAACGGGGCGGCCGCGTGGCGATCCACAGGGCGATCGGCACCGACAGCACCAGGCACACCAGTGCCGTCACGAGGGAGTAGAGCGCTGAGTTCAGCAGGACCTGCAGATAGACCGGGTCGAACGTCTTCTCGCCCGACAGCGACTCCGAGTAGAAGAGCTCGACGTATGGCTGGACGGTGAAGAGCCACTTGACCCCGACGCCGAGCTTGGCCCGGTTCAGGAACGAGTAGAGGACGATGATCACGAGAGGGGCGAGGACGAGGGCCATGAGGAAGAGGAGGCCGGGCAGTCCGGCCCACCACGATCCCTGGCCGGCGCGTCCTGAGGATCGGCGCTGCCTGCGCACCTCGGTGGGAACCGGACCGGTGGTCTCGGTCGGGGCCTGGGTCGAGGCCACTAGGGGTCCACGGTCCGGGCCGAGCCGGGTGCGAAGCCCACGCGGACAGAGTCGCCAGCGGCGAGCGCGACCGATCCCAGCCCGCCCTGGCGTGCCGACAGGACTGCGTCTCCCACGCTCACCTCGAGATGCAGGTCCCCGCCGATGAATGTTGCGTCCACGACGGTGCCGTTGCCCGAAGGGTCGGGGCTCACCGTGACGTTCTCCGGGCGGACCGCCAGGACGACCGCGCCATCCGCGGGACGCCCCGTGTCGACAGCCAGGCCGCTCGCGGGCACTTCGCCGAAACCTCGGATGGTGATGCGGCCCTCGGCCGCCGTACCCTCCAGGAGGTTGGCCTCCCCGATGAAGTCGGCGACGAAGCGGGTCCTCGGCGCGAGGTAGACCTCCCGGGGCGGGCCCACCTGCGCGATTCGCCCGCGGTCGAAGACGGCGACCTCGTCCCCCATCGACATCGCCTCGTCCTGGTCATGGGTGACGAGGACGAAGGTGATCGACGTCTCCCGCTGCAGCCGCTTGAGCTCCATCTGCATACCGCGGCGCAACTTGAGGTCGAGGGCCGACAGGGGCTCGTCCAGCAGGAGCACCTCGGGCTCCTTGGCCAGTGCGCGCGCGAGGGCGACACGCTGCTGCTGCCCGCCCGACAACTGACTGGGGCGTCGTGCGCCGAGGTCCGTCAGGCGGACCATGTCGAGCGCCTGGTCGACCTTGCGCGCGATCTCCGCCTTGGGGAGCTTGTCCATCTGGAGCCCGAACGCGATGTTCTGCGCGACGGTCATGTGCGGGAAGAGCGCATAGGACTGGAAGACGGTGTTCACACGTCGCTTCCACACCGGGACGCCGTCGATGCGCTGGCCCTTGAGGTCGATCTCCCCGCTGTCCGGCGACTCGAGCCCCGCGATGCAGCGCAGCAGGGTCGTCTTGCCGCATCCGGACGGGCCCAGGAGGACCATGAAAGACCCGTCGGCGACGTCGAGGCTGACGGAGTCGAGCGCCTGGACCACCCCGCCCTCCGGCGTGGGGAAGGCCTTCGACACGTCGCGGATGCGGAGCGCTGGCCCGGCGGTCACGCCACCTCCTTCACCGAACGCGGGTACGCCGGTCGCGGCGTACGGCGAGACTAGTGCGCGAGAGGGCACCCCGGGCCCGATTCGGCTCCGCACACTGCGTTGAGCGGCGGGGGGGGGGGCCGGCACCCCCACCCCCGGCGGCACCCCCCCCCCCCCCACCCCGCGGGGGGGGGCGCAACGGGGCCCGGGGGGC
>JAPOJD010000160.1 GCA_029978585.1 Actinomycetota bacterium | reverse complement strand
CTCAAGGCCGCGGAGATCATGAAGAAGTGGGCCGATGACGGCTACCTCACCGACGGCTGGTCGGCGCTCGACAGCACCGAGGTGCTGGGCCTCTTCTCCGAGGGCGAGGGCCTCTTCGCGCTCAACGGCTCGTGGAACGTGTTCCAGTCGGACAAGCCCGAATCCTTCCGCCTGGTGCCGTTCCCGCTCGCCACGGCCGCCGACATCGGCGCCATCGCCAGCGGCGACCTGCCGTGGTCCGTCCCGGTCAATGCGAAGTGCCCAGAGCTGGCGAAGGAGTACATCAACTTCATCACCAGCCCGGAGGCATCGGAGATCTGGATCAAGGCCGGCCAGGTGCCCGCGACCATCTCGGGCAACGAGCAGGCGCTCGTCGAGGCCAACGGCCTCACCGGCGTCTCGGCCGACGCGATCCTGTCGTGGGTCAACATCATGACCAACGGCACCCCGATCGGCTTCCCGGACTGGGCGACCCCCACCTGGTACGACACCATCTCGCAGTCCGCCACGGCCCTCATGGCCGGGGAGATCACCCCGCAGGAGTTCGTCGAGGCCCTCCAGGCCGACTACGGGGCGTTCACCGCGGAGCGGACGGCGTCGTAGCGGATCGTGAGCCTCACCTCACTGCCCGTCACTGCGGGGGGGCGGCGTACGCCGTCCCCCCGCAGGCGGGTGCCCGGGGAGCCCCGCTCGGTCGCGTACCTGTACATCCTCCCGGCGGTCCTTATCTACGCCGCCTTCGTCTTCTTCCCCTTCATCCACTCCATCTACCTGTCCTTCTTCGAGGGCAACGGCATCACCCGGATGGAGTTCGTCGGCATCGACAACTACGTCGACATCGTCCGCAATCCCATACTCCGGTCAGCGTTCGTGCACGCACTCGAGCTGATCGTCTTCTACTCGTTCCTGCCCATCGCGATCGGACTGCTCCTCGCGAGCGTGCTGCACCGCAGCCGAATCCGCGGGGTGGCGTTCTACCGCACCGCCCTCTTCCTCCCCTACGTCATCGCCCCGACCGCCATCGCCGTCATCTGGCGCTGGATCCTCGCCCCGCGTGGCCCTCTCAACTCGTTCCTCGAGGCCATCGGGCTCGGCGCGCTCGCGCAGCCGTGGCTCGGCGACTTCACCTGGGCGCTGCCGAGCGTCGGCATGGTCGGCACCTGGATCATGTTCGGCCTGGTGCTGGCGCTGCTGCTGGCCGGGGTGCAGAAGATCCCCACTGAGTTGTACGAGGCGGCCCGTCTCGACGGAGCGGGGCCGTGGATGGAGTTCCGCGCGGTCACCCTGCCCGGCCTGCGCTATGAGATCGTCGTCGCGCTGGTGCTCACCGTCACCGCGGCGCTGCGCAACTTCGACATCATCTACGTGATGACCTCCGGTGGCCCCGGCAATGCCACCGTTGTCCCGAGCTACCTCGTCTACCAGCAGGCGTTCAAGGTGTCGCAGATCGGCGCCGCTGCCGCGATGGGGACCGCGCTCATCGTCGTCATCATCGCCGCCAACCTGCTCATCTCGCGGGCGGGACGGAGCGACTGATGATCTCCCGCCGCGACACCATCCTGGGCTACGTCATCCTCAGCATCGCGGCGCTGATCTCCCTCGGGCCGCTCATCGGCGTGGCCATTCTCGCCCTGGGGCAGCCCGGGCGCGTCGGCGTCAAGCTCGACGTCACCAAGGCCACGAACTTCGGCAACTTCGCCGAGGTGTGGGAGAAGGGCGACTTCGGCCCCGCGATCCGGACCAGCCTCATCATCACGGTCATCGTCGTCGTGGTGTCCGTCGCCTTGAGCATCCCGGCGGGCTACGCGTTCGCGCAGATGAACTTCCCGGGCCGAACCGCCATCTTCGCGCTGCTGGTGCTGGGGATCCTCATGCCCCTGGAGTCCATGATCGTCCCGCTCTACCTCGACATGCGGCGCTTCAATCTGGACAACGAGTACTGGTCGGTGATCCTGCCGCAGATCGGCTTCTCCGTGGCCTTCGGTGCCTTCTGGATGCGCGCGTTCTTCGTCCAGTCCGCGCGTTCGCTCATGGAGGCGGCCTGGATCGACGGGGCCAACTCCTGGCGAACGCTCACCAAGGTGCTCCTGCCCCTCGCCCGGCCGCAGATGCTGACCCTCGCCGTGCTCTTCTTCGTGTGGAACTGGAACGACTTCCTGCTCCCGCTGGTGATGCTGTCCGGCTCCGACCTGCAGACCGCGCCGATGGCGCTGGTCACCTTCGAGGGGGCGCGACGCACTGACTTCGCCTACCTCGGGGCGGCCTCGCTCATCACCATCGCCCCCGTCGTCATCGTCTTCATCCTCCTCCAGCGCAGCTTCACCCGCGGCATCCTCGCGGGCTCGATCAAGGAATAGGAGAGTCCTGCTCGTGAGCGACCCCGTGCGCATCGGCATCATCGGCCTCGGCCGGGTATTCGAGAGGTACGCGATCGTCCTGGACGGCCTCGTCCGCGATGGACGAGCCGTGGCCGTATGCGGCTACGACCCCCTCCCCGATCGCTGCGCCGTCGCGCAGGCGGCGTACCCGGGGATGTGCATGGCAGCCTCCCCCGCGGAGGTCTACGGCAGCGACGACGTCGATGCGGTGCTGGTGCTCACCTCGATGCAGGAGCACGGCGAGATCGCGGCGGCGGCGTACTCCGCCGGGAAGCATGTCCTCGTCGAGAAGCCCCTGGCCACCACCCTCATCGAGGCAAACCACCTCGTGGAGATCAGCAGGGACTCTGACCGGCTCCTTGTCTGCGCGCCGCACATCCTGCTGTCGCCGACGTACCGCGAGATGCACCGCCGCCTCGAGGCCGGGGAGATCGGCGCCGTCAAGCTTGCCCGGGCGCTCTACGGATGGTCGGGGCCGTGGTGGGGAGAGTGGTTCTACCGCCCGGGCGGCGGTGCGCTGTTCGACCTCGGCGTCTACAACGTCACGAGCCTGTGCGGATTCCTCGGCTCGGTGAAGCGGGTCACTGCACTCGTCGGCACCGCGATCAAGGAGCGGCCGGTGAACGGCGTGATGACGTCTGTCACAGCAGATGACAACGCGCACGTGCTGCTGGACTTCGGCAACGAGGTGTACGGATCGGTCACGACCGGGTTCACCATCCAGAAGTACGGCCGAGCACCCGCCATCGAGCTCTACGGCCTCGAGGGCAGCATGGACATGCTCGGCGACGACTGGGCGCCGCGCGGCTTCGAGATGTGGCGCTCGGACGTCGGCCACTGGGAGGTCTACGAGGAGACCGCGCCGGACTGGCCCTGGACCGACGGACTCAACCACCTGGTGTCGTGCATCGAGCGGGGCGTTCCCTCAGTCACCAGGCCCGAGCAGGCCTACCACGTCCTGGAGGTCATGCTCGCGGCCATGCGATCATCCGCGGAGGGCCGGGCCATCGACATCGCCAGCGAGTTCCCGGCTCCCGACTACTCCCACGAGCAGGAGTTCGTCATGGACGAGCGACGCAAGCACGATACGAGCCTGTGATGCCGCAGCGAGTGAGCTTCGACGACGTCAGCGTCACCTATGCGGGGATGGACGCGCCCGCGGTCAGCCATCTCGACCTGGAGGTCCGCGAAGGAGAGTTCCTCGTGCTCGTGGGGCCGTCCGGCTGCGGCAAGTCCACGTCGCTGCGCGCGGTGGCCGGCCTCGAGCCGGTGTCCGCGGGGCGCATCCTCATCGGCGAGCGTGACGTCACCAGGGTGGCGGCGAAGGACCGCGATGTCGCCATGGTGTTCCAGAACTACGCGCTCTACCCGCACATGACCGTCGCGGAGAACATGGGATTCGCGCTCAAGATCGCCAAGACCCCCAAGGACGAGATCCGCCGCCGTGTCGCCGAGGCGGCCAAGCTGCTCGACCTGGAGGACTACCTCGACCGGCGCCCGAAGGCGCTGTCCGGAGGCCAACGCCAGCGGGTGGCCATGGGGCGGGCGATCGTGCGCGAGCCGCAGGTCTTCCTCATGGACGAGCCGCTGAGCAACCTCGACGCGAAGCTGCGCGTCCAGACCCGCACCCAGATCGCCACGCTGCAGCGGCGTATCGGGACGACGACGATCTACGTCACGCACGATCAGGTCGAGGCGATGACGATGGGCGACCGGGTCGCCGTCCTCGCCGACGGTGTCCTGCAGCAGGTGGCGACGCCGGACGACCTGTATCGCGAGCCGGCCAACGCCTTCGTGGCGTCGTTCATCGGATCGCCGAGCATGAACCTCATCGACGTCCCCGTCGTGGACGGCGGGGTAGACCTCGCCGGACTCGTCGTCCCCGTCGACCGCGCCATGCTGGCCCAGGCCGAGGGCGAGCGGGCGCTGCTCGGCGTCCGGCCGGAGGACCTT
>JAPOJD010000055.1 GCA_029978585.1 Actinomycetota bacterium | reverse complement strand
GGCGGCGATCTCGTCTACACCGCATTCTCCGGGTCGCACCAGGACGCCATCAACAAGGGACTGCGCGCGATGGAGGATGACGCCGCTCAGGCAGGCATCAAGGAGATCGCCGTCCACGGCGCCCAGCTCTGCCAGAAGTACGCCGAGCAGATCGCCGACGAGACCGAGGTCTTCTTCGAGTACTCCCCGGAGTCCTACACCGGCACCGAGTTGGAGTTCGCGGTCGAGGTCTGCAATGCCGTCACCGAGGTCTGGCAGCCCACGCCGGACCGCAAGGTCATCCTCAATCTGCCGGCCACCGTCGAGATGGCCACCCCCAACGTGTACGCCGACTCCATCGAGTGGATGCATCGCAATCTGGAGCGGCGGGACAGCGGCATCCTGTCGCTGCACCCCCCCAAAGACCGCGGGGCCGCCGTCGCCGCGGCGGAGCTGGGTTACATGGCCGGCGCGGATCGCATCGAGGGCTGCCTCTTCGGCAACGGCGAGCGCACCGGCAACGTCTGCCTGGTCACCCTGGCGATGAACCTCTTCAGCCAGGGCGTGGATCCCGAACTCGACATCCGCGACATCGACGGCATCCGACGGACCGTGGAGTACTGCAACCAGATCCCGGTGCACGAGCGTCACCCTTACGGCGGCGATCTCGTCTACACCGCATTCTCCGGGTCGCACCAGGACGCCATCAACAAGGGACTGCGCGCGATGGAGGATGACGCCGCTCAGGCAGGCATCGCCGTCGACGACTTCCGGTGGGAGGTGCCCTACCTGCCCATCGACCCCCAGGATGTCGGCCGCACGTACGAGGCAGTGATCCGCGTCAACTCCCAGTCCGGCAAGGGCGGAGTCGCCTACATCATGCGCACGGAGCACAAACTCGAACTCCCGCGCCGGCTCCAGATCGAGTTCTCCCAGGTCATCCAGCGCGTGACCGACGAGGAGGGCGGTGAGGTCTCCCCCGAGGAGATGTGGACGGCCTTCTCCGCCGAGTACCTTCCCGACCCGGCCGCGCCATGGGGCCGATTCGCCCTCCGGTCGGTCAAGCAGGAGTCCGACATCGACGGGGACACCACGGTCGACGTTGTCCTGTCCGACCGGGGCGAGGCCATCGAGCTCACCGGCCGCGGCAACGGTCCGGTGGCGGCGTTCTGCGATTCCCTGGCACGCCACGGGATCGATGTTCGCGTTCTGGACTACGCCGAGCACGCGATGTCGGCCGGCGGTGACGCCACGGCGGCTAGCTACGTCGAGTGCGCGGTCGGCGGCAGCGTCCTGTGGGGCGTCGGCATCGACCCGTCTATCACGACCTCGTCCCTCAAGGCGATCGTGAGCGCGGTCAACAGGGCCGAGCGAGACGCGGAGTAGCAATCGTCGAATCCCCGCGCGCAGCGGGGAGGCTCCCTAGGGTGTGCCCGTGAGCCTGACGAGCACGGTGCCCGTCCGTCGCTCGCGCGCGGCAGTCTCCGTCGCCTACGGCGTGCAGGGCCTGAGCCTGGCCATCCTCGTCACGCGGATCCCGACGGTGCGCGACCGCCTTGGGCTATCCGAGGTCGGGCTCGGCCTGCTGCTCGTCCTCGTGCCGGTCATGGCCGGCGTCGGGAGCGTCTTGGCCGGCATCCTCACCGCGCGCCTGCACAGCAGGCCGGTGCTGCGCGTCGCCGGGCCCTTCGTCCCCCTGTCCGTGGTCGCGGTGGGCCTTGCACCCAGCCTGCCCGCAGCCGTCATCGCGCTGTCCGTCTTCGGCGTCGCGATCGGCATGGTCGACGCCACGATGAACATGCAGGCGGTATCCCTGCAGGCCGCCTACGGCCGACCTGTCATCTCCTCCTGCTACGCGTGGTTCAGCCTCGTGAGTATCGCGGGAGCCCTCCTCGCGGCCGGTGCAGCCGCCACGGACATCCCCCTGTGGCTCTTCTTCGCTGCATGCGCCGCGGTCGCCGTTCCCGTGCAGCTGGTCGTGGGTCGCTGGCTTCTCTCCGACGCGGTTGTCGGCGCCGTGGACAGTGAGCGCACGGTGCCGTGGGCGCCCGTCATCGCGGTCGGCATCGCGCTCATGTGCGCCTACGTTCTCGACAGCGCGACCCAGAACTGGAGTGCGGTCTACCTCACCGACGCGCTCGGGGCCCAAGAGTCGGTGGCGGCCCTGGGATACGCGGCGTACTCCGCCCTGCTCCTCATCGGCCGTCTCGCGGTCGACCGGATTGACATGCGCGCGGGACCCGTGCGCCTCGTGCGGGCAGCGGCAATTCTCGGCCTGGTCGGCCTACTCGTCGTCGCTCTGGCACCGGACCCCACCGTGGCGCTAGTCGGCTTCGGCATCCTTGGGCTCGCGGTCGCGCCCATGATTCCGCTGGCCTTCGTCGCGGCGGCATCCCACGACCGCGACGCCACGGGACGGGCCGTCGCGCGCGTGAACGTCTTCAACTACGTCGGCGTCCTTTTGGGAGCCCCGCTCGTCGGGATCATCGCCGAGGCGTCGTCCCTGCGCATCGCGTTCGCAGCACTCGGCATCGCCTGCGTCGCCATCTTCGCGCTGGCGCGCGCTTATCTCCCGGCCGCCGAGGCCGCCCGCGACTAGATGTGCAGGTTGACGGCGCGGCCGGTGTGGGCGCCGATGGCCTCGACGATCGCGTCGAGGGTCCGCGGGGGCACCGCGCTATCGACGGTGAGCACGATGAGGGCGTGCCCGCCAGCGTCATTGCGGCTCACCTGCATGCCGCCAATGTTGATGCCCGCCTCACCGAGGATGCGCCCGACGGTGCCCACGACTCCCGGGCGATCGTGATACATCAGCACGACCATGTGGTCACTCACGGGAACGTCGATATCGAACCCGTCGACCTCGACGATCTTGGCGACGTCCTTCGGACCTGTGACGGTCCCGCCCACAGAGACCACTGTGCCGTCACCCATGGTGAGTCGCACGCGCACGAGCTGGCGGTGATCGTCGCTGTCGCGGTCCGTGGTGAGGGCAACCTCGATGCCGCGCTGCTGGGCCAGCACAGGGGCGTTGACGTAGGAGACCGGGTCGTGCACGAGCCCCTGAAGCACTCCCTTGAGCGCAGCGAGCTCGAGGACTCGTACGTCGAGCTCGGCCGGCTCCCCCCGCACTTCGACATCGACGCGGTGGAGGGCTCCCCCGGCGAGCTCGCTCGCGATCGCTCCGAGACGCTCGGCGAGCGGCACCAGCGGGCGCAGCGGCTCGGCGACGACACCGCCCTGCACATTGACAGCGTCGGGCACGAGTTCCCCGGCCAGGGCCAGGCGCACCGATCGCGCGACCGCGATGCCCGCCTTCTCCTGCGCCTCGTCGGTGGAGGCCCCGAGGTGCGGCGTCGCGACGACGGACTCCAACCCGAAGAGCGGGGAGTCAGTGCAGGGCTCCTTAGCGTAGACGTCCAGGCCCGCTCCGGCGACGCGGCCCTCGCTAATCGCGCGATACAGCGCGTCCTCGTCGAGGATGCCGCCGCGGGCGGCGTTGATGATGAAGACCGAGGGCTTGACGAGGTGGAGTTCCTTCTCGCCGATGAGCCCGGCCGTCTCCGACGTCTTGGGCAGGTGGATCGTGATGAAGTCCGACTCCCTCAGGAGGTCCTCCAGCGGCACGAGGCGGACGCCGATCTGAGCCGCACGGGCTGGCTGGACATAGGGGTCGTAGGCGAGCAGGCGCACACCGAAGGCGGCGAGGCGCTGTGCGACGAGGACGCCGATGCGGCCCAGGCCGACGATGCCCACCGTCTTCTCCGACAGCTCGACGCCGTTGTACTTGGAACGCTTCCACTCGCCGTTCTTCAGCGCCATGTTGGCCGGGACTACGTTGCGGGCACTGGCCAGCAGCAGCGCGACGGCGAGCTCGGCCGCGCTGACGATGTTGGAGGTCGGCGCATTGACGACCATGACCCCGGCCTGGGTGGCCGCCTTGACGTCGACGTTGTCCAGGCCCACGCCTGCCCGGGCGATGACGCGCAGCTTCTTGCCGGCGGCGATGGCCTCGGCATCCACCTGGGTCGCCGACCGGATGAGGATCGCGTCGGCGTCGGCGATGGCCGGAAGCAGGGCAGCGCGGTCAGCCCCGTCGCAGTGGCGGATCTCGAAGTCGGGACCGAGGGCCTCGACGGTGGCGGGCGAGAGTTCCTCGGCGATCAGGACGACGGGCTTGGACACGGGGACACCTCAGGTCGTGGGGAAGTAGCGGCGCGAGTCTAACGAGGGGCGCGCTCAGGCCCGCGCCCGGCGACGCCAGGCTGTGAAGGACGTCACGGGACCGTCGTGCGGCGGGACGAGCCAGGGCCACGGCTCGACACGGGCGAGGGACAGCGCCTCAGAGCGGCGCCTCCAGCCCGGTACCGGCGCGAACGTCGCGGCCAGGCGCATCCCGCGCAGCACCTCGGCGGGGTCGCCCACGCCGATGCGGAGGTCGCGCCGGGAGGCGAGGTCGGACAGGCACTGCGCAAGGAAGACCAGTCGCGTCGGCGCGAGGCGCAGGCGCTGCAGGAGCGGGCGATCCCATACGAACACCGCGGGGATGTCGGAGTAGGCACGCAGGGCAGGGTCGTCGTCCCCGAGTGACTCCGCGGTGAGCCACACCGCCTCCGGCTCATCCCCCGTCGCGGCAGCCTGGGCGGCGATCCCGGCCGTCGTGGCGAGGTCGGGGTCGCGGCGCAGGCGTGGGTCGGCATAGGCGCGCGGCGAGAGCTCGCGCTCGGGCGGCCACTGCTGGATGGGGCAATGCGCGCGAAGCTCGCAGCCGTCGCAGACACCGGGCGCACGCTTCTCGACCTGCCATCGGGAGAAGCCGTATTCCTTGCCGGTGAGCGCCCCGACCGTCCACTGCCAGCCGAGACGATTGGCGGCTCGGGATCCGTCAAGGAGGTGGCGGAAGAAGTCATCCTCGCCATCGCGCCAGCCAAGTCCGTCGCGCACCGTCCACTGGCTTGCCAGCCACATGCGGGCCTGGTTGGGTAACCAGCCGTCGCCGTACAACTCCCTCACGATGAGGTCGATGCACGCCATGCCCTCCGGCCAGCCGACCGCATTGGGAGGCTCGGACCATTCCTCGACCTGGAAGCGCAGGCTGCGGCCCGTCGCCTGGCCCAGCCGCGCGTAGAGATGCCGCGCATACTCCTGCCACAGGAGTTCGTCGCGGAACTTCTCAGCGTCCTTCGCGGGCGCCCCTGACATGTGATGCCACGCGCGCGGCAGTGTGATGAGGCCATGGCGGATGTACGGCGACAGCCGGGAGGCGCCGCGTGCCCCCGCGGGCCACACCTCGTTGCGGCGGGCCGCGTAGCCACGCCCGCTGAAGGCCGCGAGCGCGGCGTCCGCCGCCGTCTGCCCGCCCGGGATCGTCGACGCCGGCACCTCGTCGTCGCCGATCAGATCCGGGAGGTAGCGGCGCAGCCAGGCGATCTCGTCGCCGGGCTCGGGGGGCGTCAGGTCAGCCACGGCGAACCCGCCTGATGCGGATCGGGCCCTTGGCGTGACTGGGGTCGACGACGTGGCCGCCCTGGGTGATCTCGACCTCGTCGCGGGCGACCAGACGGCGTGCGGCTTCGCGTGCGGGTTCCATCAGGTCGCGCCAGTCCTCTCCCCCCACGGCACGGGCTGCCTCGCTCGGGCAGATGGTCGCACTCCCGGCGCGCGCGTCGAGCAGGTCGAGGATGCAGGCCTCGAGCGCCTCATCGGTCGCGGTGAGCTTGCGACGCCGGCAGGTATCCGAGCAGTAGCGCACCTGATCCCAATTGCGCGCCCAGGACTTGCGCCACTGCATGGTCCGCCCGCAACGGGAACAGGTCTTGGACTCGGGCGGCACGGTCACATCATCGACGCGTGTCGCCTCGAGCGCATCCTCAGGACGCGGACGCAGGCGGCGCCTTGGCTGCCTGCGCCATGGGATTCGGCGTGGGCGGCGTAATCAGGTGAAGGGTGTTGCCGTCAGTGTGCTGGAACGGTTCGGGGCGATCCGAGATGGTCATCGTGGTGTCCTCGGAATAAGTCCAGGTGCCATCGGGATTCGCCGTGACCGTCATGGAAAACGCTGTCGTCTTGAAGTGGGCCATCAGGAAGGGATTGGAGCTGATGCCGTAGTCGTGCGCGCCCAGGGTGGCCTTGACGGTGAAGGTCGTGGCGTCGGCATCGCACTGACCGCCCGCGAGCAAGACCTGGCCTCGCGGGATCGCCGCCGTCAGCATCACGGTGTTGGTCGCCGGCTCCCAGAGCCAGTAGCCATCCTGATCGTGGAAGGTCGCCGTCTTATCGGGCTTGGTGATGTGCGTGTGGTAGCGCAGACCGTAGAACAACTGTGGGCCGTTGGTCTGGGGGTCGATCGGTTGCGCCTCATAGTCCTCGACGTAGACCGCATCCTTGGCACCCGACTTGTTGGGATGCACGTCGGCGCCGACCGTGCCCTGCCATATCCACGCGAGGGCGCGCAGCGGACCGAGGTGGGACAGCGTGTCCGGGCTGATGTCAGCCGGCTTGGTGTAGATCGAGGGTGGCGGGGTCGGCATCGCCCCAGGCTAGGCCACGTCGACGTCAGCGGGCGGCCGTACCCTCGATGTAGTCGTCGTCGCCGGAGTCAATCCAGCTCATGAGGCCACGCAGCTCACGCCCGGTCTGCTCGATGGGATGGGCCTCCGCCTTGGCCCGCAGGGCCTTGAACTCCGGTGCCCCGGCATCCTGGTCCGCCATGAAGCGCGCGGCGAAGGAGCCGTTCTGCACGTCGGCGAGGACCGCCTTCATGTTGTCCTTGACGCGCTCGTCGATGACCCGCGGGCCGGAGACGTAGTCGCCGTACTCCGCGGTGTCGGAGACGCTCCAGCGCTGCTTGGCGATGCCGCCCTCGTACATCAGGTCAACGATGAGCTTGAGCTCGTGCAGGCACTCGAAGTACGCCACCTCGGGCTGGTAGCCCGCCTCCACGAGGGTCTCGAAGCCGTACATGATGAGCTGCGAGGCACCGCCGCAGAGCACGGCCTGCTCGCCGAAGAGATCGGTCTCGGTCTCCTCGGTGAACGTCGTCTTGATCCCTCCGGCGCGCAGCGAGCCGATTGCCTTGGCGTAGGACAACGCAAGGGGCCACGCCTGTCCGGTGAAGTCCTGCTCGACCGCGACGATGGCCGGCACGCCACGGCCCGCGACGTACTCGCGGCGCACGAGGTGACCCGGCCCCTTCGGCGGCCCCATGCAGACAACGACGGTGGCGGGGGGGTTGACATAGCCGGGGCGGATGTTGAAGCCGTGCGCGAAGAAGAGCGCGTCGCCCTCCTGCAGGTTGGGCCCCACGGCCTCGGCGTAGAGCTTCTTCTGCACCGGGTCAGGGACGGTCATCATGATGACGTCGGCCTCCGCCGCGGCGGTCGCGGGATCCACCACGCGCAGCCCCTCGTCCTCGGCCTTGGCGCGGCTCTTCGAGCCCTCCGCGAGCCCCACCCGAACGTCGACGCCGCTATCGCGCAGGCTCAGGGAGTGGGCGTGGCCCTGGCTGCCGTAGCCCATGACGGCCACCACCCGGTTCTGGATGATCGACAGGTCGGCGTCGTCGTCGTAGAACAGCTCGGCCACGGGGGAACTCCTTCGCTCGCGGTGGGTCGTGTTGGAGGGTATCGTCCGTCGTCGCCCGGTCGGGCCTTGGCTCAGGCGGGACGGTCGATCGGGCGCAGGGCGCGGTCGCTGATGGAACGGCCGCCGCGGCTGAGCGCGACGACTCCGGACATGACCAGCTCCTTGATCCCGAACGGCTCGAGCATCCGCAGCAGGGCCTCGAGCTTGTCCGGGGTGCCGGTCGCCTCGACCGTGATGGCGTCGAGGGACACGTCGACCGCGCGGGCCCGGAAGAGGTTGATGACCTCGAGCACGCGCGAGCGGGAATTCGCGTCGGCGCGCACCTTGACCATCACGATGGCCCGCTGGACCGAGGCATCCGGCTCGAGCTCGACGATCTTGAGGACGTTGATGAGCTTGTTGAGCTGCTTGGTGACCTGCTCGAGGAGGAGGGAGTCGACATCCACGACGATGGTCATCCGCGAGACGCCCTCGACCTCGGTCGGGCCGACGGCGAGGGACTCGATGTTGAAGCCGCGGCGCGAGAACAGGCTGGAGACCCGGGCGAGGACACCGGGCTTGTCCTCGACCAGGACCGACAGGGTATGGCGCGGCATGTCAGTCCTCCCGGTCCCAGGACGGTGCCATGGCGCGGGCCACCATGATGTCGTCGTTGCTCGTGCCTGCGGCCACCATCGGCCAGACCATCGCGTCCTTATGCACCACGAAGTCGATGACCACGGGGGCGTCGTTGAGCGACAGCGCCTTCTCGATGGTCGCGTCGACCCCGTCGGCAGACTCGCAGCGCAGGCCGTGGCAGCCGTAGGCGTCGGCGAGCTTGACGAAGTCCGGCAGCCGGTGGGAGTGCAGGTCGGTCTCGGAGTAGCGCTCGTTGTAGAAGAGCGTCTGCCACTGCCGCACCATGCCGAGACTGGAGTTGTTGATCAGTGCGACCTTGATGGGGATCTCGTTGATCGTGCAGGTGACCAGCTCCTGGTTGGTCATCTGGAAGCAGCCGTCGCCATCGATCGCCCACACGGTCGTGCCCGGCAGGCCGACCTTGGCTCCCATCGCCGCGGGGCCGGCGTAGCCCATGGTGCCGAGGCCTCCGGAGTTGAGCCAGGTCCGGGGCTTCTCGTACTTCACGAACTGCGCGCCCCACATCTGGTGCTGGCCGACGCCGGCGGCGTACACCGCATCGGGCCCGCTGATGTCGCCGAGACGACTGATGACGTACTGCGGAGACAGGCTCCCGTCGTCGGGCAGGTCGTAGCCCACGGGGTACGTCGAACGCCAGTGGTCCAGCAGCTTCCACCACTCCTCGTAGTCGCCGCGCTTGCCGGACGCCATGTCCTCGGACAGCACCGCGGTGAGTTCGGCCATCACCTCGCCGACATCGCCGACGATGGGCACGTCCGCGACGCGGTTCTTGGAGATCTCGGCCGGGTCGATGTCGGCATGTATCACGGCCGCACCCGGGGCGAATGTCGACAGCTTGCCCGTGACGCGATCGTCGAAGCGCGCTCCCAGGGCGATGATGAGGTCGCTCTTCTGCAGGGCGCCGACGGCGCCCACGCTGCCGTGCATCCCGGGCATTCCCATGTGCTGGGGGTGGCTGTCGGGGAAGGCACCGCGGGCCATGAGCGTCGTCACCACGGGGATCCCCGTGAGCTCCGCCAGCCCGCGCAGTTGCGCGGACGCGTCGGAGCGGATGACGCCACCGCCGACGTACAGCACCGGGCGCTTCGCGTCGAGGATCATGCGGGCCGCCTCGCGGACCTGCTTGGAATGCGGCTTGGTCACCGGGCGGTAGCCCGCGAGGGAGACCTCCTCGGGCCATTCGAATGTCGTCATCGCCTGCAGGGCGTCCTTGGAGACGTCGACGAGCACCGGGCCCGGGCGACCGGTCGAGGCGAGGTGGAAGGCCTCCGCGACGGCGCGCGGGATCTCGCCAGGGTCGGTGACGAGATAGCTGTGCTTGGTGATCGGCATCGTGATGCCGCGGATGTCGGCCTCCTGGAAGGCGTCGGATCCGATGGCGGAACTGGGCACCTGGCCGGTGATCGCGACCATGGGCACTGAGTCCATGTGGGCGTCGGCGATGGGGGTGACGAGGTTGGTGGCGCCAGGGCCGCTCGTGGCCATGCACACCCCGACCCGGCCCGTGGCGGCGGCGTACCCCTCGGCGGCGTGTCCCGCGGCCTGCTCGTGGCGGACCAGGATGTGGCGGACCTTCATCGAGTCCATGAGGGGGTCGTAGGCGGGCAGGATCGCCCCGCCGGGGATGCCGAAGACCACGTCGACGCCGGCGTACTCCAGCGACCGGATCAGGCTCTGGGCCCCGGTGACCTGCTCGGAACTGCTCATGACCTCTTCCCCATTCCTCTTCCCTCGCGGGCTCCATGGTGGCGCATGGACCCCGAGAACACGAAACCCCCCGGCCCGGGAGGGCTCGGAGGGTGCGCGCGGGTCGCCTCGGCGACAGGGACGGGCTAGCCCGCGCGCCTGCCTACGATGACGATGACCTGCTGCATGGGGAAGAGAGTAGCGCAGGACGGGTGTCGCGTCACCCCGGCCTCAGTCGCAGACCGCGCCCCGGCTCGCCGACCCCACCAGCCTCGCGTACTTGGCGAGGACCCCTCGGTCGTACCGGGGCGGCAGGGGCGCGAACTCCGCGCGCCGTCGCTCGAGCTCGGCCTCATCGACGAGTAGGTCCAGGGTGCGCTGCCCGATGTCGACCCGAACCCGGTCGCCGTCGCGGACCAGGCCGATGGGGCCAGCGTCGACGGCCTCGGGGGCGACGGGGCCCACGCACAGCCCGGTGCTTCCCCCCGAGAAGCGCCCGTCCGTGACGAGCAGGACATCTCGGCCGAGCCCCGCCCCCTTGAGGGCGCCGGTGATCATGAGCATCTCGCGCATGCCGGGGCCGCCCTTCGGACCCTCGTAGCGCACGACGACCACGTCGCCGGCCTGGATGGTGCCGTCGGAGAGGGCGTCCATGGCGGCCTGCTCGCGCTCGAAGACCCGCGCGGGGCCCTCGAACGCCGCGACGTCGATCCCCGCGGTCTTCACCACCGCACCCTCGGGCGCCAGCGAGCCACCGAGGATCGAGATGCTGCCCGTCGGGGCGAGCGGTGCACTGAGCGGTCGCACGACGGTGCCGTCCGGCGCCGGAGGGTCGATGTCGGCAAGGTTCTCCGCGATCGTGCGCCCGGTGACCGTCAGGCAGTCGCCGTCGAGCAGTCCAGCATCGAGCAGCATGCGCATGACGACGGGAACGCCGCCGACGCGGTCGAGGTCGAACATGACGTACTCGCCGTACGGCTTGAGGTCGGCGATCAGCGGGGTGCGATCGCTGATCCGCTGGAAATCGTCGAGGTCGAGTTCGAATCCGCACTCGTGCGCGATCGCGGGCAGGTGCAGCACGGAGTTGGTGGAGCCGCCCAGGGCCATGACGACGGTGATCGCGTTGCGGATCGAGGCCGGCGTGATGATGTCCCGGGTGGTGATCCCCCGCGCGATGAGGTCCACCACCGCCTGCCCCGAGCGCCGGGCGAGTCCGGCCCGGCGAGCGTCCACGGCCGGCGGGGACGACGATCCCGGCAGCGCCATGCCCATGGCCTCGGCGGCGCTCGCCATCGTGTTCGCGGTGTACATCCCCCCGCAGGTGCCTGCGGTGGGGCACACCGCCCGCTCGATCGCATCGAGATCCTCGTCGGACATCAGGCCCCGGGCGTGGGCGCCGACGGCCTCGAAGGAGGTCACGATGTTGACGGTGTGCTCCCGCCCGTCCGACAGGCGCACGCGGCCGGGCAGCAGGGAGCCGGCGTACAGCAGCACGCTCGCGACATCGATGCGAGCGGCGGCCATGAGCATCGCCGGGATGCTCTTATCGCAGCCGGCGAGAGTGACCATGCCATCGAGGCGCTCAGCCTGCATCACCGTCTCCACCGAGTCGGCGATCACCTCCCGGCTCACGAGGGAGAAATGCATGCCCTCGTGGCCCATGGAGATGACGTCAGAGACGGTGATCGTCCCGAACTCCATGGGGAAGCCGCCCGCCTGCTGAACGCCGCTGGAGACCTCCTCGGCCACCTCGCGCAGCGACATATTGCACGGCGTGATCTGGTTGAACGACGACGCAATGCCGATCTGGGGCTTGTCGAAGTCCTCGTCCGACATGCCCAGCGCGCGCAGCATCCCACGGTTCGGGGAGCGGTCGCGGCCCTGCGTTGCGAGGGAACTGCGGGGGGTCATGGTCCGTGCCGAATCGGGCGTCACCCGGTCAGGATAGGCACGGGCGCCTCTGTGAGGATTCGCGCATGGACTACACGACCCTTATCGAGGTGGACGCCCTGCGGCCACTCCTCGGACAGCCCGGGGTGGTGATCCTCGACGCGCGGTTCACCCTCGACGATGAGCAGTGGGGCAAGCGGGCGTACGCCGACGGGCACATCCCCGGTGCGCTGCAAGCGGACACCGCCGACCACCTGGCCGGGCCGATCATCCCGGGCGTCACCGGCCGACGCCCGTTCCCCGCACCGGAGGACTTCGCGCGCCAACTGGGTGCGTGGGGCATCGACGAGACGACGCAGGTCATCGCGTACGACGCCGATGGCGGCCTGATGTCGGCGTCGAGGGTGTGGCTGATGCTGCGCTGGATGGGGCACGACCGCGTGGCCGTGCTCGACGGTGGGTGGCAGGCCTGGCTGGCATCGGGCGGCCCCGTCGAGACCGACGTGCGCGTGCCCACGGGTACGACGTTCACCCCGATGCTGCGGCCGGAACTACTCGCCGACGTCGACGAGGTAGACGCCGTGCGCCGGCTGTCCCCCGTGCGAGTCTTCGACTCGCGCAGCGCGGAGGGGTACCACGGCGGTGGGGTCTACCACGACCCCGTGCGCGGGCACATCGCTGGCGCGGGGCTGGCCGATCGAGCCCATACGGTCACCTCGGACAAGCACCTGCGCTCGCCCGAGGAACTGCGACAGCACTATGAGTCGCTCATCGGGGACCAGGATCCGTCCGAAGTCATCTTCTACTGCGGCTCCGGCATCACGGCGGCCCAGAACGTCCTCGCCATGACGGTCGCGGGGCTGCCGGGCTCGCGGATGTACGTCGGTTCCTGGAGCGAGTGGATCAACGACCCGGCCAGGGAGGTCGAACTGTGAGCACGCGGGAACTCGCCGGGCGCCCCGAGGGCGTTCCCTACCGGTTCGCCGTCATCGGCACCGGCTTCTTCGCCCAGAACCACCTGCACGCGTGGGCCGAGATCCCCGGCGTCGAGCTGGTGGCCGTGTGCGACACCGACCCGGAGCGGCTGGCCGCAGCGGCGCGCGACTTCGGCGGGCGACCGTACGCCGATGCCGCCGAGCTCTTCGCCAACGAGGAGCTCGACTTCGTCGACATTGCCACCACTCCCCCGACGCACCCGCAGATGGTGTTCTTGGCCGCGGAGCACGGCGTACCCGCCATCTGCCAGAAGCCCCTCGCCTGGGACCTGGCCGATGCTCGCGCGATGGTCGCGGCCATGGCAGCCAAGGACCTTCCCTTCATGGTGCATGAGAACTTCCGCTTCCAGTACCCGATGCGACGGGTGAAGGAGGTGCTCGATGCGGGCACGATCGGACGGCCGTTCTTCGGGCGCTTCAGCTTCCGCAGCTTCCACGACTGCTACACGCCGCAGCCCTGGCTGCTCGACAGCGAGCGCATGATCATCGCCGACGTCGCCGTGCACCTGTTCGACCTCACGCGGTTCTTCATGGGCGAGCCCGAGTCGCTCTACGCCGAGGCGCTCAAGGTCAATCCGCGCATCGTCGGCGAGGACGTCGCCACGGTCATCATGCG
>JAPOJD010000065.1 GCA_029978585.1 Actinomycetota bacterium | reverse complement strand
TCAGGTCGCGGGCCGATGACGGGCGGGGCGCGACGGCGCGGGCTCGCCCTCGGTGCCGCCGTGATCGCGGCCGCGGCCCACGTGTCCGTCGGTGGGTCGGCGCAGGGCGCTCAGGAGAGGCCGCCGACCCCGGAGGAGACGGCCCGGATCCAGGCGAAGATGCTCAAGCGCTCCGATGTCCCGAGGGCCTTGAAGGTCGATCAGGGCTGGGAGTTCACCATCAAGGCGCACGAGGGCCAGCACCAGAGCCTGTGCGACAAGAACGGCAAGGACATCCAGGGCCGCGAGACCAACATGCTGTACCAGATCGAACTCGGCGAGACCAACGTCCTGACGGACCCGACAGCCCTGGAGCAGAAGGTGTGGCCGTACGCCACCCGCGCTGCCGCGCAGCGCGAGTGGCGCTATCTCACTCAGCAGGTCCGCGCCTGCACCGGACCCTCCAACTGGACGGGCGCCGAAGGCAACACCAACTCCCAGTACCTGTCCTGGGGCTGGACCGACGAGACCATCGCCGGGCAGCACGGAATCTGGATCTTCATCGAGGCACGCTCCGCCGGGATCAATCCCGACACGGAGGACGGCGGGTACTACGTGCTCTTCCCGGTCGGATCGACGGTGCAGAGCGTGGAATACGACTTCCCGGATGCTCGCGGACTCTCCGGGCGGCTGCGCACCATGGTCAATGGCGTGGCGGTCACGGTGGGCGAACGCTGGCTGCGGATGTCCTAGTGGCCGAGGATGGGCCCGTGGACGACTCGGCGGACCACCCGCCACGACACGATACGGGCCACTCCCCGCCGCCGGTCGTGCCCATCGAGCTGTTCTTCGACCTCGTCTTCGTCTTCGTCCTCTCGCAGATCACTCATGCAATCCAGGACGATCTGTCGCTCAATGGGCTCTTCCGCAGCCTCATCTACTTCCTGCTGCTGTGGAGCGTCTGGGTCGGTTTCGCCTGGGTGGGGAATGCCCATCGCGCCGGTGACCTGGACGACGGCGGCATCCCGAGACGCCTCATCATCATCGCGGCGATGGCGCTCCTCATCGCCCTTGGTCTCGTGCTCCCCGAGGCCGCCACAGGGCTCGCGGTTCCCGCCGCAGTCCTCTACTGCCTGCTCTTCGTGCTCTACGCAGCCGACTACCTGCTCACCGCGCGCCAGGACCGGGCCCTGCGGCGCGCAGTCGTCCGGATGCTGGTGCTCCAAGCCTTGGTCCCCGCCGCGGCCCTCGTCGTCGCCCTGTGGCTGCCATCGTCCTGGGGACTCGTCGCCATCCTCGCGGCTCTTGCGATCGGATACGCCGCACCCTGGATCACGCGCGAGCAGGACTGGCAGTTCTCCGCCGAGCACGCCGACGAGCGGTTCTCTCTGCTCATGCTCATCGTCCTCGGCGAGTCGCTGCTCTCCATCGGGTTCGGTGCCGCGCTGGAGCCCTTTGGCTGGCTCACCGTCGCCACCATCGTCCTCGGCGTCCTCATCGTGGCCGCCCTGTGGTGGCAGTACTTCGACATCGTCGCGCACCAGGGTGCTGCCTACCTCAACCGGCTCGATGCTGCTCGCCGGATCTCCATGAGCCGAGTCATCTACAGCTACCTCCACGTCCCCCTCGTCGTCGCCGTTCTGCTCATGGCCGTCGGCCTTCATGCCGCGTCGGAGGCCCCCCGGGAGCCACTTCCGATCCCGCAGTCGGTCATGCTTCCCGCCGGCATCGCGCTCTACCTCGCCACTCTCGCCGTGATCCGCCTCATCATGCGGGGCCGAATCCTGTGGCCCCTGCCCATCGCGGCCGCACTCACCCTTCTCGTGATCCCTCTCGCGGGCGCCTTGCCCGCCCTGGCCTCCGAGATCCTGTGCGTCCTCATCCTTCTCGTCCTCGTCGTTGCTCGCGAGACGTACAAGCGCCGCGGGGCCATCCAGCCGATTCGCTGAGCCTGCGAGGCTACCCACCGGGTCCGGTACGGTCCAGCACGTGGCATCGCCCAGAACCGCACGACCGCGTACCGCGCTTCTCGCGCTGGGCGCGCTCGGGGTGGTCTTCGGGGACATTGGCACGAGCCCGCTGTACGCCTTCAGCGAGATCTTCAGCGGGGCCCACGAGCTGCCCGTGACCGATGCCCGTGTCCTCGGGGCCCTATCGCTGGTCTTCTGGACGCTCACGCTCATCGTCGCCGTCAAGTACGTCCTCATCGTCATGCGCGCAGACAATGACGGCGAGGGCGGCATCATGGCCCTGGCCTCGCTCGCGACCTCCGTCGTCACCCGCCACCGGGCCGCCACCACGATCATGGTGTTCGGCGTCCTGGGAGCGGCACTCTTCTACGGCGACGGCATCATCACGCCAGCGGTCTCCGTGCTCTCCGCGGTAGAGGGACTCGAGGTCGCGGCGCCGGCGCTATCGCCGTACGTCATTCCGATCGCCCTCGTGCTCCTCATCGGACTCTTCGTAGGCCAGCGCTACGGCACCGGGCGCGTCGGCGTGCTCTTCGGCCCGATCATGCTCGTATGGTTCGTCGTCATCGGCGCCCTCGGCCTCGCCAGCGTGGCGCAGACGCCGTCCGTGCTCGCCTCGGTGTCCCCTTCCTACGCCATCGCCTTCCTGGCCGGCGATCCTCTCGCCGGGTTCCTGGCGCTGGGATCCGTGGTCCTGTGCGTCACCGGTGCCGAGGCCCTCTACGCCGACATGGGACAGTTCGGGCGACGTCCGATCCGGCTGTCGTGGTTCCTCGTGGCCACCCCGGCGCTCTACCTCAACTACCTCGGACAGGGAGCCCTCGTCCTGAGGGATCCCGGCAGCGCGGCGGACTCGTTCTACCTCCTCGTGCCCACGGCGCTCCAGTTGCCGATGGTCATCCTGGCCACCGTGGCGACAGTGATCGCCTCGCAGGCGGTCATCTCGGGAGCCTTCTCCATGACTGCCCAGGCGATCCAGCTCGGCTACCTGCCCCGGCTCACCCTCCGGCACACGTCCGCGACCGAGCGCGGGCAGGTGTACGTGCCCTTCGTCAACTGGCTGCTCATGGTTGCCGTCATCGGGCTCGTGATCGGCTTCAAGGATTCGTCCAATCTCGCGTCCGCCTACGGCATCGCGGTAACCGGGACTTTCGTCATCACCACCTGCCTCATCACAGTCGTGGCCCGGCACCGCTGGAAGCTGTCATGGTGGATCGTGGGGCCGGTCGCCGCACTCTTCCTTGTCATCGACGTTAGTTTCTTCATGGCCAACCTCACCAAGTTCGATCACGGCGGATGGTTCCCCATCGTCGCGGCTGCAGTCATCTTCTCGCTCCTCACGATCTGGCGCTGGGGCTCACAGCGCCTGCGCCGGAAGATCGACGAGAGCGCCCTGCCGATCAGCGAACTCCCCCGCCTCCTGCGCGAACCCGGGCTCACGGTGGTGGCAGGCACGGTGGCCTACCTCACCCCGGACGACGGGATTCCCGCCGCGCTCGTGCAGCGGGCCCGCCTCCTCAAGGCCGTCGACGAGCACGTCGTTGTCCTTCGCCAGGAGATCTCCGACACTCCCCGAGTTGCGGGCGACCAGCGGGTGCAGATCGAGTACTCCGACGACCGCTGCCTCGTCGCCCGGGTCCGCTTTGGCTTCATGGAGGCAGCCGATCCCACGCAGGCCATCCGCGAGCTCAGCGGGCTATGGCCGGCACTGGACCCGAACACCTGCCTGTACTGCTTCTTCTCCCCGATCGTCGAGCCCGCCCGCGCCCCCCTTCCGGTCTTCACCGCGATCGAGGTCTACGCGTTCATGCAGCGCAACGCAACCGATCCACAGCGCTACCTCGGGCTGCCCCCCCATCGAGTCATCGAGGTGCGTCGGCTCGTCGAACTGTGACGGGAAGGGCGGTCACGGCAGCGTTGCCGCTCAGGGGGTCGAAGCGCGCCGTATCGGTGATGTCATTGACGCTGGGGCCACGGGTGGCCGCGGCACCGCGCCATCCGACACCCGAGCGCGTCCCGTGACCCCAGCCGTGCGGCATGCACACGACGCCTCGTGCCACCTCGTCGGTGACCTCGACATCGACCTCGATCTCCCCCACGTCCGAGGTCACCGTGGCGACGTCACCGCTGGTCAGGCCCCGCTCCCCTGCGTCAGAGGGGTGGATGAGCAGACTGCACCGGTTGCCCCCGCCCACGAGCCGCTCGGGGTTGTGCATCCACGAGTTGTTGCTCCTCAGGTGCCGGCGTCCGATGAGGAGGAGGCCATCACGTTGGGGAGCGCCGAGCCCGGCGACGACGCGCGGCCAGTCGGCAACCACCACGGGGTGGTCCAGTCGGACCCTGCGGTCCGCCGTCATGAGTCGCCTCGGCAGGACAGGGTGCAGGGCCCCGAGGTCCATTCCGTGTGGATGACGACGGACCTTGCGCAGGCTGAGCGAGCGCCCGTGGCGCAGCCCCCACGGCCCGATGCGCAGGGCGATGTCGACCAGGCGCTCCGGCATGAGCCGGCGACGGGCCTCGTGCGCGAGGCGCGCGCGCCTGGCGTGCCCGCCATCCGCCTCGATCCTCCACAGCAGCTCCATGAGGATGTCGGCGTCGGAGCGCGAGTCCGGCTCCGGGTCGACCACGCGGGGACTCCACCTGACCTGGTTGCGCACGCTCACGGCGGGGAAGACAACATCGAATTCGTCGCGCTCCAGCGCCGACGTGGGCGGAAGGATCACGTCCGCGTGCCTCGACGACTCGTTGACGTAGTAGTCCACCGCCACGCAGAACTCCAGGTCCGCCAGTGCCTCGTCGACACGACGGCCGTCGGGCACCGTGAGCACGGGATTGCCCGCCACGAGCACCATTGCGCGAATGCGACCCGGTCCCGGGGTGAGGATCTCGTCGGCCAGCGTGACGCTCGGGAACTCCCCGGAGAATTCCGGGATTCCCCTGACACGGGACCGCCATCGGTCGTAGCCGATGAGATCGGTGGTCTTGGCGCCGATGACCGGCAGGTCGAATGCCGGTTCGGCAAGCATCCATCCGCCGACCTCGTCCAGCCGGCCCGTGAGGACATTGAGGACGTGGATCAGCCAGTACGCCGATGTTCCGTAGACCGTCTGGCACACCCCGAGGCGGGCATACAGGGCGGCACGGCGGGCGGGGGCGAACTCCCGTGCCAGCCCGCGGATGTCATCCGCCTCGATACCCGTCACCTCGGCGACGGCCTCGGGGGTGAAGGGGGCCACCATCGCGGCCACGGCGGAGATCCCGTCGACGAAGGCCTCGGCCCGTCCCGGGCGCACCAGGCCCTCCTCGAAGAGGACGTTCGCCATGGCAGCGAGGAGGAAGACATCGGTGCCGGGGCGGATGGCGAGATGGCGGTCCGCGAGCCCGGCCGTCTCGGTGCGCCGAGGGTCGATCACCACCAGGCGGCCACCGCGATCGCGCAGCGACCTGAGCCTTCGGCGGATGTCGGGAGCGGTCATGATCGACCCGTTGCTCACGATCGGGTTTCCGCCGATGACGACCAGCAGGTCCGTGCGGTCGATGTCGGGAACGGGAAGGAGCAGTGGGGAGCCGAAGAGCAGATAGGACAGCAGGTGCTGGGGCTGCTGGTCCACGCTCGCGGCGGAGTAGCGGTTGCGCGTCCCCAGAGCCTTGAGGAGCAGCGGGATGAGGATGACCGGCGCCCACCCGTGCGTGATGGGATTGCCGAGGTAGAAGGACACGGCGTCCGCGCCCTCCCTGCGGCGGATCTCGAGGAGCCGGGAAGCGACCAGGTCGAAGGCTTCGTCCCAGCCGATCTCCTCCCATCCGTCGCCGGACCTGCGCACGGGACGACGCAGGCGATCTGGATCATGGGTGATGTCCTGGAGGGCCACGCCCTTGGGACAGATGAAGCCCTGGCTCAGCGGATCCCGCCGATCCCCTCGAATGCCCTGGATCAGGCCGTCTTCCACCGTGATCTCCAGGCCGCAGCATGCTTCGCACAGGTTGCAGGCACGGTAGTGAACGCTCATCCGACCCCTCCCTGACGCATTTCGAATCCGACCCCCGGTCGCCCCTGCCGCGCTCCTCGCGGTGCCGCGACTGTAGCGGCGATGACTGCCCGCTGCCCGGTCACTGCCCGACACGCCGGGGCCCGCCGGCGCAGTCGCACCTAGCGTCGCCGCCATGATGCTGCGTCCGGCGTACTACTCCGCTGTGCTCGCCTTGGCCCTGGGCCCGATCGCCGCGCTTCTCACGGGGTGCGGCGCGAACTACCTCGGGCTCGCCGCTCAGTCCGGTACCGCGCCGAGCACGCAGACGACGCCCCTGGCAACCCCGGTGGGCCGGGGGCCGGTCTCGACAACCTGCCTGCGTAGCGATGGCTTCCTCGATCTTTTGGAGACCACTCGCGCACATCTCCTCGAGACCGTCGACGCCCTCGGCCCCGCGCAGCCCCCGACGCATATCAGCAACGTGCGCGCAGCCGTCCCCACCTTGCGCGGGGAGGCGTCCACCCTGCTCAGCCTGGGCAGGGAATTCGCCGACTATCCCGACTGCGACGACCCGGCCGTCGGCGACCTGCTCGATTCCATGGGTGCGGAGCTCGTCACGCTTGCTACTCACCTGGACCTCATCGACCTGGAGACCGAGGTCGATGAGGCCGACCTCAAGCACCTCGAACGCGTGAACACCTCTACCGCCCGGATCCTGCGGCTCCTCGAGGGGCTCGACCGCTCCCTCACCGCGGACGACGAGTGACGTGGCGACACGCCTCCCAATCCGCTGCCCTCCGCGATTCCGGGAACTAGGGTGAGGGTGCTTCAACATCACGGGGGTCCGGGATGACGGTCACAAGAATCCTCGCCGCCTTGGTCGCGTGCATCGCCGCCTTCGCCGGCGGAGTGTGGCTCGCCGTGCTCACCCCGGACGGCCTGCGATGGGGCTCGGAGTCCGTGGCTGCGCCCGTGGCGACCCCGTCCGCGCCGGCTCCTTCGCCCTCCCCCATCCTGCCCACCGTGGTCCCCACCCCCTATTCCGGTGAGGCCCTGGTGTACGGCGACTTCGTCGTGGTGAGCGCGCGCAAGTGCCTGGGCAAACTCGACTTCCTCGTCGACGGCGAGGTGGATCGTCGCATCCAGGACGCCGTGGCCGACCTCAAGGCGCAGGGCGACTCCATTCCCAACGGCATCGTCGTTGCACTCGGCGGCAATGGCGGCGCCACGGATACCGATCTAGACGCGGTCATGGACGTCCTGGGCCCTGAGCGCGTCGTCGTGTGGTCCACGATCCAGGTGCCCGACGATCCCAGCCGGTACACCTTCGAGGGCTCGACCAACGAGGCGATCGCGCGGCTGACGGAGCGGTACCCGAACGTCCGCGTGATGAGCTGGAATGCCTTCTCGATGACCAATCCCGACTGGCTCAACAAGGACGGAACGATGACGAAGCAGGGGTGCCAGGCCTTCGCGGAGTATGCCGACCAGGTCCTCCGGCTCACCGACAGGGATTCGGGGACCTGATCCCCGGTGATCGTGCCCGACGCCGGGCCGATCCCCCTTCCGACTGGGAATCCGCCTGGGAATCCGCCTGGGATGTCCGCGGGATGACCGACGGCGGATCCCGAGCCCCCGGGGAAACGTCCTAGCGTGGGACGCACCGGACACCATGACCTGGGAGGTTCCATGCTGGCGAGGATCCTGCGAGCCGCCGCGGCGCTGCCGTGCGCGGGTGCGCTCGGCCTCGCGCTGCTGGTCGCTCCCCCTGCCCAGGCCACCGAGCCGACCCCGCGTCCGCTGTCGTCGGGATGGTTCGGCTGGTGGGCCACGCAGGACCAGGTCGAGGATCTCGCCGCCCGCAACGGGGGTGCCACCGGGGAGGTGAACGTCTTCTGGTGGTTCTTCGACGGGCCTGCACGGCCTCTGTGCACCTACGACAACGACTCGATGTCGGGAGACTGCGTCGTCTCGAGCACCCCGTGGACGACACGTCGGTTCCAGGCCATGCGAACCACCCTCCAGGACTCCCAGGTGCGCGTCCTGGCATCCTTCACGGACCTCGACCCCGGCCGCGCCGGGCAGTTGGCGACGTACATCTCGAGTCCCGAGAACCGCCGGTCGTTCGCCCGCAAGATCCGCATCTGGGCTAAGCAGGCTGGTGTCGACGGCGTCGACCTGGACTGGGAGAACTTCGCCTTCAATGACGAGCGCGATACCTGGCCCACGACCAGGGCGAGTTTCATCGCCATGGTCAAGCGGCTGTCCAGCGAACTGCACTCCGCCGGCCTCACCCTGTCGGTGACCGTGCCCGCGGGCTGGCGGCCGTTCCTCCCCGATGGCCGCCCCAACCCCGGCACCGGCTACTGGGTCTACGCCTGGCCCGAGATCATCGGCCACGTCGACCGGTTGCGGATCATGGCCTACGACTACAGCTGGGAAACCCCCGGGCCCATTGGCCCCCGGAACTGGGCTGCCCAGGTCATCGACAGCGCCATCGCCCAGGTGGGCCGCGCCAACGCCGAGAAGCTGTGGATCGGGGTGCCGCAGTACGGCCGGAACTGGCCACTCTCGTCGGGGGGGCGCTGGGTCACCGAGCCCGGGTGCCCTGCCGATTGGACCCCGGACACGACCCCGGTGCGCACGAATCCGACGATCGAGCAGGCGGTCGCCATCGCGGCACGCGAGTCCGTCACCCCCACGTGGGACCCCGTGGCCGCGGAGTGGACGTACCGCTACTTCTACGACTATGCCGGGACTTCGGGCGGACGAGCGCTGACCTGCGGCATACAGCGGGAAGTCTGGTATTCCGATACCCGGTCCGCGCAAGCGCGCGTGAAGTTGGCGATGGGCAAGCGCATCGCCGGCATCGCCGCGTGGCAGTTCGGGCAGGTGACGCCCGACTTCTATCCGGCGATGGCCCGGCTCGCCCTGCGATGGGCAAAGGCGCCCACCGCGGTCCGGGTCCGCGCCGAGGCCGAGGCGACGTTCGACCGCACGGTGCCCGTTCGGGTCATCGTGAACTCAGACGGCGAGCGGGTGTCCGGTGCGTCCACCGTCTTGCGCTTCACGCCCGCCGGTACGACGTCGCCGATAACGGTGGCGGAGGCGGTGACGGATGCCGAGGGCGTCGCCCGCTTCTCCCCGGCGGCCACCCAGTCGGGCCAGTGGACCGCACATGTACGGGGAGACTGGGCTCGGCTGCCCGGCGACAGCGGCCCGGCGACCACCACCGTGTCGCCCGTCGTCGCCGCGCGCGCCCTGACCTCCGCGCCCGTGGTGGGCGAACGACTCAGGATCCGGGCCGGCACCCAGCCTGCTATCGGCGCGTTCGCACTGACCCTGCAGCGACGAACTCCCGATGGGTGGCGCACCCAGGCACGCGCAACGACCCGTTATGACGGCACCGCCATCCTGTCCTATGTGCCCGTCCAGCGGGGCGACGTCATCCTGCGGGTGGTGGCCCTGCCCTCGGACGCCTTCGGGAGGGGTGTCTCCCCGAACCTCCGCCTCTCCGTTGGCGGGTGATCCTGGCGCTCGCGTGGTCGCGGCCGCATATCCTGACGGGATGACCGCCGTCTGGCTGGACGAAATCCGCTCACTCGTCGGGGACCGCTGGTCCACCGCTCCGTCCGACCTCGACGCGCACGGACAGGACGAGTCCTGGCATCCCCTGCATCCTCCCGATCTCGTGGTGTTCCCGGAGACCACCGAGGAAGTCGCCGCCGTGGTCTCCCGCTGCCACACCGAGGGCATCCCTGTCGTCGCATTCGGCGTCGGCACCTCTCTCGAGGGAGGGATCGCGGCGCTGCGCGGAGGCGTCAGCATCGACACGAGCCGACTCAACAGGGTGCTGCGACTCTCCATCGCCGACCTGGACTGCACCGTCCAGGCAGGAGTCACCCGACATCAGCTCAATGAGCTCATCAATCCCCAGGGCCTGATGTTCCCCGTGGATCCCGGAGCGAACGCCACCCTGGGCGGCATGGCCTCCACCGGGGCCAGTGGCACTACCACCGTGCGCTACGGCGCCATGCGCCACAACGTCCTCGGATTGACGGTGGTCATGGCCGACGGTCGCATCGTCCGCACCGGCGGCCGGGCCCGCAAGAGCTCTGCCGGCTACGACCTCACCCGGCTCATGGTGGGGTCCGAGGGCACCCTGGGCATCATCACCGAACTCACCCTGCGCCTGTGGCCGATTCCCGAGGCCATGGCGGCCGCGACATGCACCTTCCCCTCCATCGACGCCGCCGTCGAGGTCGCCATCGAGACCATTCAACTGGCGCTTCCCGTCGCGCGCATGGAACTCCTCGACGAGCCGGCGATCGAGGCGGTCAACGCCTTCGACGAGATGGACCTGCCGGTGGCGCCGACGCTCTTCTTCGAGTTCCACGGCATCCGGGGTGCCGTGGATGCGTGCGCCGACGAGATCCGGCGCATGGTGGGCGATGCGGGCGGGACGTTCACCTGGGCGACCGAGACGGAGGAGCGCTCGCGCCTGTGGCATGCCCGGCATAGGGCGTACTGGGCGATGCTGGCGGCGCGACCTGGTGGCAAGGGATGGCCGACGGACGTGTGCGTGCCGATCTCTCATCTCGCGGAGGCGATCCGCGATGCGAAGGAGGACCTTGAGGCCTCCGGCCTCTATGCGCCGCTCGTCGGTCATGTCGGAGACGGGAACTTCCACCTGTGCTACATCCTCGACCCCGATGACCCGGACGAATTCGCGCGGGCCCAGGCTCACTATGACCGAATGATCACTCGTGCCCTGGCCGTCGGGGGCACCTGCACAGGCGAGCACGGCATCGGCTGGGGCAAGCGGGAGTTCCTGCGCGAGGAGCATCCCGAGGGCATTGACATCATGAAGGCGATCAAGCAGGCTCTTGATCCACGGGGGATCCTCAATCCTGGCAAGGTCGTCTAGCCCCCGGATGTGCTGATCGACACGAGGAGCGCCATGGGCATCGAAATCGATCAGGGCCGCATCGCCCTCACCGATGGGACGACGCTGTCCTACCTCGAGAGTGGTCACGGGCCGACGCTCGTCATGCTTCCCGGGTGGTCGCAGACCGCGGCCCAGTACAAGCACCAGATGGAGGCCCTCAGCGAGCGCTTCACCGTGTTCGCCGTCGACCTCCGCGGTCACGGGGAGTCCTCCAGTCCCGAGCACGGCTACCGCGTGGCCCGTCTCGCGACGGACCTCCGCGAACTCATTCTGGCGCGCGACCTCCGCGAGGTCATACTGCTCGGTCACTCGATGGGGTCATCGGTGATCTGGGCCTATCTGGACCACTACGGGACT
>JAPOJD010000231.1 GCA_029978585.1 Actinomycetota bacterium | reverse complement strand
GTCCCGCGTGGAGCACATCGCCTGGCACCTCGAGCGTGGCGGGCATGGGCTCACGGAGTCCAACAGGGCGACCGGGACGGCGTACTACCGTCGCGACCTGGGGGAGATCGATCTCGTCGTGCTCGACACCGTCAACGAGCATGGCGGATGGCAGGGGTCACTCGATGCCCCGCAACTGGAGTGGCTGCGCGGACAGCTTGCCGATGCGGATGACGGGCATCGAGCGGTCCTCGTCGCCAGCCATCACACCTCGGCTGACCTCGTCAACGACCAGCGGCCCGTCGGTGCTCCCGCCAGGGTTCTGTGCGAGGAGGTACTCGCAGAACTGCATCGGCACCCCAGTGTCATCGGCTGGCTCAACGGCCACACCCACGCGACGCGCATCACCGCTCATCCGGGTCCGTCCGGTGGCTTCTGGGAGGTGACCGCCCCGTCGCTCATCGACTGGCCGCAGCAGGCGCGGATCGTCGAGGTGCTGCGCACCGCGGAGGGCTACGCCCTCGTCACGACGATGCTCGACCACGCCGCCCCCGCGGCCTGGCCGGTGAGCCTCCCCGACAGCGTCTCCCTGGCGGCGCTGTCCCGGGAGCTCGCGGCCAACTCGTGGGGGGTTCCCCGGGAATCCGCGCCTGATCCGCAGACCCACCCCCGGCGCGGAACCCTCCTGGACCGCAACGCGGTGCTCCTCGTCCCCCGCTGATCCGCCTCTCCACCCAGGGGCCCGCTCCGCAGTCGGCGGGTCAGGGCGGGGTTGCCCGGGTTAGGGTCGAGACCATGCGCCTGTCCGCCCACGTCACGCGACCGCTCGCCCTGGGGGCAGCCGCCACCCTGGTCCTCGGCACGGCCCTCCTGGGCACGGCCGTCACCGCGGCCGCGCGCCCGGCAACTCCGGCCGCCGGGTCGTCATCTATCGATCCGGCTGTGACAGCGCCGAAGGTTGCGCCCGAGGTGGCGCTGGCGCGGTCGACGCCCCTCCCGGGGAGCCGCGCCGACATCCTCGCGCGAGGCCGCGTGGTCGATGTCGCGGTGTTCAACCCGCAGGTGACGTTCTTCGCGGGGTTGCCGCGGCGCTCGGAGGAGCTGACCGACCGGGCCCTCAAGGTGTCCACCCCTGCGCGCCTGGGCTACCGCGATCACATCACCCTCGCGGAAGCAGCAAAGGAGTACGGCGCCCGCTCGGGCCCGTTCAAGAAACTCCAGCAGACAGCGGCCGAGGCCGGCGTCACCGTCGAACTCGACAACAGCGGGCTCTTCGCCCGCATGACCGCGCCGCTGGCTCGATGGCAGAAGCTCTACGGCCAGAAGGCGATCGTCAGCCCGCCTGCCAAGGCGCAGCCCTACCACGTGATCGTGTTCACCAACCAGGACGGCTACCTCGGCGCTCCCAAGGTCTTCGAGGGCCTGGTGCGCGAGTGGGTGGCCGTCTTCGCCCTCTACTCGGCGAAGGCCGACGTCCAGGGCTACAACGCCGCGGACGTGGCCGAGTTCGGCGGGCTGCTCGAGTCCACCGGGGATCCCCGTGCCTGGCCCAAGAACGCCGGGACCGTGCCCCAGGGGACGTGCGATGCCCCTGCCCTGGCCGACCGCAAGGTATACGCGCCGGGGCAGATCCGGGCCGCCTACGGCTCGGACAAGCTGGCCGAGCGCGGCTGGAAGGGCAAGGACACCCGCCTGGCCATCGTGTCGCTGGGCGACGGCTTCAACGAGAAGGACCTGTGGACGTCGGCCAAGTGCTTCGGCTACCGCCAGCCGAAGGTGGGCGTGCGGCTGGGCACCGGCATCGGCAAGCAGTTCGTCAACTACGGGCCCGAGGCCCATCTCGACATCATGACCGCGGCCGCGAGCATCCCTGACGCCGAGTCCATCCGAGTGATCCAGGTGGCGGGCATCGCACAGGGCCTGACCGACGGCATCGCCCGATCGCTGGACCGCGATGACCGCGGCGGGGTCGCCAATGACGTCGTCTCCATCTCCTACGGAATCTGCGAGGTGGAGTACAAGGTCGATCTCGGGCCCTTCATGTCGCTCAATGAGGACCTGCTCAAGATGGGGACGGTGATCGGCACGAGTTTCGTGGTCGCGGCAGGCGATAACGGAACGTCGATGTGCGGCCCGGAGGCCTCCCTCGAGGCGCAGGCCCCGCTGGTGTGGTACACGGCGAGCTCGCCGTGGGTCACCGCGGTCGGCGGGACCCGCCTCACGCTCGGAGCGGACAACGAGCGCGCGGGCGAGGTCGTGT
>JAPOJD010000165.1 GCA_029978585.1 Actinomycetota bacterium | reverse complement strand
TTCAGTCCCGGATCCTGGAACGAATCATCGCCGGTCCTCACGGTGATGCCCATCGGTGTCCAGTAGCCCAGAGTGCCGTCGCTGGCAGACCGGGGGGCTACTCGCTCACTTGAGTTGCCCACCGAAGGCGCACCGGCCTGCGAAGCCGGCACGGACACCACCAGAGTCGACAACACCACTCCGCCCAGGAGCAGCGGAACGAGCCCCGCAAGCGGCGAGCGCGCTTTCGGGCGGAAGGGCAGCGTCACGGGGGGGTCCACCTGTCCATGGGGTGTCAACACCGTACAGGCCGTCGGGGTGGCGGTGCCCGATGTAGCAATCCGCTGCCTGGCCCCGCCGGCGACTAGGCGATCGCTATGTCATCTATGCGCGGATTTCGGGGTCGATAGATGGCGGAACGATCGCCTAGTCGGCATGCGGCGACCGATGGGTGCCGACCAGCCGGGTACGCTGGCGGGCGCCAGGGGGATCAGAGGGAGTGACGTGTCTAGCAGCGCCGACGTCGACGCGCGCATGCGCGAGGTGCTGGCCATGGTTGCGCCCGGGACCCCCCTGCGAGACGGCCTGGAGCGCATCCTGCGCGGGCGCACGGGCGGACTCGTCGTCCTCGGCCTGGACCGCTCCTTGGACAACATCGCCCGCGGCGGCTTCGCCATCGATTCTGACTTCACCGCCACGCGATTGCGGGAACTGGCGAAGATGGATGGCGCCATCATCCTCGAGCGGGATGCCAGCCGGATCCTGCGCGCCAACGCCAACCTCTTCCCCGACCCCTCGCTGCCCACCGACGAGACCGGCACCCGCCACAGCACCGCCGACCGGGTCTCCCGGCAGACCGGCATCCCGGTCATCTCGGTGAGCAAGTCCATGAACACCATCGCCGTCTACGTTTCCGGCCGCCGCCACGTGCTCGAGGAGTCCTCCGCCATCCTCGCCCGCGCCAACCAGGCCATCGCCACCTTGGAGCGCTATCGGATGCGCTTGGACGAGGTCAGCGGGACGCTCTCCGCTCTGGAGATCGAGGACCTGGTCACGGTCCGCGACGTCGCGGTCGTCGCTCAACGCATTGAGATGGTGCTGCGCATCGCCGCCGAGATCGAGGGCTACGTCCTCGAGCTCGGCACGGACGGCCGCCTGCTCACCCTGCAGTTGGAGGAGCTGGTGGCCGGTGTCGACCAAGAACGCATCCTCGTCGTCCGCGACTACACCCCGTCGGGCGGCCGGCGCCAGCGCAGAGTCGAGCATGCGCTCGAGGCGCTGTCCGCGCTGACCTCAAGCGACCTGCTCGACCTGACCGCGATCGCGCGCGCTCTGGGCTACGCATCGGCCGAGGACCTGCTCGACCAGCCCACGAGCCCTCGCGGCTATCGGCTCCTTGCCCGCGTCCCGCGCCTGCCCGAGGTCATCATCGACCGCCTCGTCACCAAGTTCGCCACGCTCCAGAGGCTGCTGGCCGCCGGGATCGAGGACCTGCAGACGGTCGAGGGCGTGGGCGAGTCCCGGGCTCGCTCGGTCCGGGAGGGACTCTCCCGGCTCGCCGAGAGCACCATCCTCGAGCGCTACGTCTAGCCCCGCCGCGCAGGCCCCGGCTACTCCAGGCGGAGGCCGCTGGGGGTGCTCACGACCTCGCCGTTGCGCCCGATCACGGAGTACTCCCCGGCCCCCACGACGAGCTGATCCGGCGGGCACCCCGGCTCGCTCACGCGTCCGTCCCAGGTCAGCTGAGTCTCGAACTCATCGCCCCGGTCCAGGGTGATGACGTCCTCCTCCTGGCTCGGGTTGCAGTCGTCGCTGGACCACAGGTTGTAGTCACCCACCGCGACCTTGAGCTCGTTCGCGCCCGGGCCGACATCCCGTCGGCAGGGCTTGGTGCCGATATTGGTGACCTTCAGGATGAGTTGCGGGGTGGAGCCCACCGGATAGATGGCCAGCTCCGCCTGCGCCTCCACCATGATGTCCTTGTCCTCGCAGTCGAGGATCTCGATGGGCTGGGTGGGGCTGGGTTACGCCGTCGGCGACGGCGCCCCCGTCGGCGATGCCGACCCCGTAGGTGCCGCGGTCGGGCTGGCGGTCGCCGTGCCCGAGGACTCCGAGGAGCCTCCACCGCGGCCGAAGATCAGCCACCATAGGAAGGCGAGGATCACCAGGAGCACGAGCAGCACGACGATCCGGCGGCGCCAGTAGACACCTGGCTCCTCCGGCCCCACTGGCCACATCAGTGTGCTCACGGTGCAGCACCGTACCGACTTCCCGGGGGCGGCGTGCCAGCATCGGGGGATGATCCCCCCCTCCCGGGACCCATTCCCTCATGGAAGCGGCCAGTTTCCTCACGAGGAGAGGGACCTGGGGGCCTCCGCGGGCCTGCTGGCGGCCTGGTTCGCCGCCCGGGCCCGGGACCTCCCCTGGCGCCCCACAGACCCCCTCCGTCGCCATCCGTGGGGGGTCCTGGTCTCCGAGGTCATGCTCCAGCAGACCCCGGTGGACCGAGTCATCCCCGCCTGGACCCAGTGGATGCAGCGCTGGCCGACGCCTGCGGACCTCGCCGGCGCCAGCCCGGCGGACGCCATCCGTGCCTGGGGGCGGCTCGGCTATCCGCGTCGTGCCGTGCGCTTGCACGCGGCAGCGGTTGCGATCACGGAGGACCACGGCGGATCCGTGCCCGACGATGCGGCATCGCTGCGCGCGCTGCCCGGGGTCGGGGAGTACACCGCGGGAGCCGTCCTCGCATTCGGGTTCGGGCGCCCGGCCCTCACGCTGGACACCAATGTGCGCCGGGTGATCGCCCGTCACGACGCCGGGCAGGAGTTCCCCTCCGCGTCCGTCACCGTCGGCGAGCGGAGCAGGGCGCTGGAGATGATGCCCTCCTCGGGGGCAGACAGGTGGATGGCCGCCCTCATGGAGCTGGGGGCCCTCGTGTGCACCTCACGGGCTCCGGACTGCAGCCGATGCCCGCTGGCCCGCGGGTGCCGGTGGCTGGCCCTCGGCCGCCCACCTGGAAACGCTCCTCGGCCTCAGGCGAGGTACGCCGGCTCCGATCGGCAGGCGCGCGGCGCCCTCCTCGCCGTGCTCCGGGCCCAGGAGGGCCCGGTCACCCAGCGCCGGATCGATGCCGCCTGGCCCGACGCCATCCAACGGGCACGGGCACTCGACGGGCTGGTGGCCGACGGTCTGGTGGTGCCGGCTCCACGGGGGCGGTGGTCGCTCCCCGCAATCAACCCGCCGGGGTGAAGGCCTGCTCCTGCTCCAGGGGGGCGCGATCAGAGGTGCGGACGGCCGTCCGGGAGCCCATGGGCTCGTCGAGGGTGAGGTCGACCCAGGTGCGGTCGCCCGCGATCCCGATGCCGGCGCACTTCTCCTGACCGCGCGGGGACACCCGGGCTGCGGACACCTCGACCACGTCAGGGCGCTCCAGCGCGCGCACGATCACCTCGTCGCCCGTGCACAGGCCGGACTCGGGCAGGTTGACCGCAACCTGAATCAGCTGAGGATCGGCCGTCGGCCGCCACGAGGTGGGATCCAACGGGGTCTCGGCCGAGCCGAGCGCGCGCAGGGGGCCGATGCCCGCCACGATGCCGCCGACGACGACGAGCACGAGAACGACGACCGCCGCCGCGAACACCCAGAACCACAGGGCGGGCGCTCGACGCCGCTTCGGAGCGTCGTACTCCCGCAGTCCCGGGATCAGGGGGCCGCGTGCCATGGAGCGAGGCCCGGGTCAGTCCTGGCCGGCGGTCTCAGGGGACGGCGGCGTCGTCTCGATCGGCGGGACATCCGGGACATCGGCGCGCGGAGTCGACGTGAAGACGAACTCCTTGCCGTCGGGCCCGTCCACCACGTCCACGAGCACGATGGAACCGGGCGTGATCTCCCCGAAGAGCATCTTCTCGCTCAGCGGATCCTCGATCTCCCGCTGGATGGTCCGACGCAGCGGCCGGGCGCCCATGGAGGAGTCGTAGCCGCGCTCGGCGAGCAGTTCGCGCGCCACCTGGGTGAGGTCCAGCGAGATGTCGCGATCCTTGAGCCGCTCGTCGAGGTGGTTGATCATGAGGTCCACGATCGACACGATCTCCACCTTGCTGAGCTGGTGGAAGACGATGACGTCGTCGATGCGGTTGAGGAACTCAGGGCGGAAGTGCTGCTTG
>JAPOJD010000138.1 GCA_029978585.1 Actinomycetota bacterium | reverse complement strand
GTCGCCGAGATGGGCCTGGAGTTCACCGAGGGCATGCAGTTCGACAAGGGCTACATCTCGCCCTACTTCGTCACTGACGCCGAGCGCATGGAGGCGGTCCTCGAGGACGCGAACATCCTGCTGTGCCAGGGCAAGGTGTCGTCGGTGTCCGAACTGCTGCCGATGCTGGAGAAGGTGGCCCAAACCGGCAAGCCACTCCTCATCATCGCTGAGGACGTCGACGGCGAAGCGCTGTCGACCCTCGTCGTCAATCGCATTCGGGGCACGTTCGCCTCGTGCGCCGTCAAGGCCCCGGCCTTTGGCGATCGCCGCAAGGCGATCCTGCAGGACATCGCCGTCCTGACCGGCGGCCAGGTCGTGTCCCCGGAGGTCGGCCTCAAGCTCGACCAGGTGGGCCTGGAGGTGCTCGGCCACGCTCGCCGGGTCGTGGTGACCAAGGACGACACCACCATCGTCGACGGTGGCGGTGCGAAGGAGGCGGTCACGGACCGCATCGCACAGTTGCGCCAGGAGATCGAGCGCACCGACTCGGACTGGGATCGCGAGAAGCTCCAGGAGCGCCTCGCGAAGCTGTCGGGCGGCGTCGTGGTCATCAAGGTCGGCGCCCACACCGAGGTGGAGCTCAAGGAGAAGAAGCACCGCGTGGAGGACGCCGTCTCGGCCACCCGCGCGGCCATAGAGGAGGGCATAGTCTCCGGGGGCGGCAGCGCCCTCGTGCACGCGAGCACCGTCCTCGATGGCGGGCTGGGTCTGTCCGGCGACGAGGCCACGGGCGTCCTCATCGTGCAGAAGGCCACCTCGGAGCCGCTGCGCTGGATCGCGGAGAACGCCGGCGATCAGGGATACGTCGTCGTGAACAAGGTGTCCGAACTCCCCGTCGGCCAGGGCCTCAACGCCGCCACCGGGCAGTACGAGGATCTCGTCGCGGCTGGAATCATCGACCCGGTCAAGGTCACGCGGTCGGCCCTGCAGAATGCCGCGTCCATCGCGGGCATGCTCCTCACCACCGAGGTCCTCGTGGTGGAGAAGAAGGAAGAGGAGCCCGAGGCGGCCGGACACAGCCACGGGCACGGCCATCACGGTCACAGTCACTAGCTAGTCTCGAGACATGCCAGAGGGGCCCGGCTCCGCGACCACCGCGGATCCGGGCCCCGCTGTCGTTCGCACCTGGGCACCGCTGATCACGCTGTGGATCATCTGGGGAACGACGTTCCTCGGCACCTCGGCCATGGTCCAGACCATGCCCCCCCTTCTTGCGGCCGGGTCGCGCTACATCGTCGGCGGAATCCTCCTCGCCGGCATACTCGCGCTGCTTCGGGGGCCGCGCGTCCTCGCGGTGTCTCGCGGGCAGCTCGCCGCGACCGCATTCGCGGGCATCGGGATCATCGGCATCTGGGCCGCGCTCGTCGCCCTCTCCCTTCAGCACATCCCGGGTGGCGTTGCGGCGCTCATCGGGGCGACGGTGCCGCTGTGGATCGTCCTCCTGCGCGTGGTCTCCGGTCAGCGCATCGGGTGGCGCACCTCGCTCGGCGTGGCCATCGGCATCGTCGGCGTCGGCGCGATGCTTCTCCCCGGCGGCATTGCGCCGCTGGGCGACGAGAGCCCGGCCGCCATTGCCTTCTGGTCGGCCGCGATGATCGTCGCGAGCATGACCTACGCCTACTTCTCCTGGCGCTCTCGATCCCTCGACCTGCCTGCCAACACTCTGGTGACCACCGTCTACCAACTGCTCTGGGGCGGGCTTGCCGTGGTCGCCGCCGGCCTCGTCGCCGGGGAACGCCCGGCGCCCCAGGACTACTCCGCGGTGAGCTGGACCGGCTTCTGGTGGCTGGTCGTCGCATCCGTGATCGGGTACGGCGCCTACACCTACCTCCTCCAGAATGTCCCGCTGTCTCTCGTCTCGACCTTCGCCTTCGTCAACCCCGTCGTCGCGGTGGTCCTGGGATGGTTGCTGCTCGCCGAGCCGATCTCCCGCAGCGTCGTCATCGGGCTCTTCGTCGTGCTCTCGGGCACGGCGCTCGTCGTCCTCGGAGAGCAGCGCCGCACGCCCGCGGCCGCCTAAGCAGCAAGAAACCCCGCCCGGATCGCGGGCGGGGCCTCTTGAACCTGGGTGGCGGGCCGGGTCAGACCGCGGCGGCGAGGCGGCGGCGCTGGTAGATCGCCTCGCGCTCGTCCTCGCTCATGCCGCCCCAGACACCGTAGGGTTCCCGCACGGCGAGGGCGTGGGCTGCGCACTGGGCCAGCACGGGGCAGGTGGCGCACACGGCCTTGGCGGCGCGCTCGCGTGCCTCCCGCGCTGGCCCGCGCTCACCCTCGGGGTGGAAGAACGTCTCGGGGTCCTCGCCGCGGCAGGCGCCGTGCAGCTGCCAGTCCCAAAGGTCGGCGTTGGTGCCGGGGAGCCGGGAGATGTCGGCCATGTCAGTCCTCCTGCCCGTAGGGGAACGTTCTGGCTTCACTCTATAAACCGCGCCAGACATTGGTCAAGTCTTTTTCTTGACCAATTTAGGAAACGATTGGCGGGCGGTCCTCACGCTCCCCTGCCGTCGGGTGGCGTCCCGGGGGATCGGCACGAGAATGGGGGCATGACGTCGAGTGCGGGCTCCTCCCAGGCGGCCGCACCGCCGGCGCCGGACCTGGGCCTGACGGTGGCCGCGGTGGCCCGCCGGCTCGGGGTCGCGCCGGCCACGCTGCGCACCTGGGACCGTCGCTACGGCCTGGGGCCGAGCCAGCACGCGGCGGGGTCCCATCGCCGCTACAGCGCCGAGGACATCGCCCGCCTCGAACTCATGCGCCGCCACGTCCTCGCCGGGGTTCCTGCGGCCGACGCTGCGCGCGCGGCGTGCGAGGCCGCAGACCTGTCCGGCCCTGAGTACGTCGATCCCTCGGCATCCACCTCCCGCCCGGGAGGCGGCCGGGTCGTCCCCATCCCCGGCGGGACCCCCAATGCCCGCGGGTTGGCGCGCGCAGCGACCGCACTCGACGGAGACGCCTGCCGCCGGATCGTTGGCGAGACCCTGGATCGCCGCGGCGTCGTGTGGACCTGGGATCACCTCATCGTCCCCGTTCTCGTGGGGGTCGGCCAGAAGTGGGAGGCGACGGGCCAGGGCATCGAGGTTGAACACGTTCTCTCGGAGTCGATCCAGTCGGAACTCAGTGCGCGGGTTGCGCGAGCCGAGCGCCGCTCCCCGACCTGCATCCTGCTCGCCGCCGTCGAGGGCGAACTCCATGTGCTCCCGCTGTGGGCGCTCGCCGCCGGGCTGGCCGAGCGCCACGTGGAGGCCCGCATGCTGGGTGCCCGAACCCCCGCCTGCGCACTGTCGGAGGCGATGCGCCGGATCGGCCCGGGCGGGGTCCTGCTGTGGTCCCAGCTCCCGGAGACCGCGGGCACCGCGCAACTCGCCCAACTACCCGACTTGCGCCCGGAGCCACTCGTGCTGCTCGCCGGTCCAGGATGGCGCGACGTCGAGCCACCGCGAGGCGAGCGCGTCGAGGACCTTTCGGAAGCAATCGCCCTGCTCGCTCGCGCCGCCGGAGGCTGATGACACCGGACGGTGAATGGCACCGGGCTGTCACTCTCGGGGCCCAGGGCTGCTACGTCGAGTCCTGGTCAGTGCTTGACGCCCGCGGCCGCGACGACGCACCTGCCCTCACCCTGCGCGCGAGTCACCTGCGCCAGATTGGCGAGGCCGAGCAGGCGATGGCCGGGGACCGGTCCGCCCTGCGCGTCGCCGTGGACGTCGAAGGGCGCGCGGATGCGCGGATCGGGATTGCGGCCGATTTCCTCTGCGGGGGAGATCCCGATGCTGCTTACCGAGAACTCGACGCTGCCGAGCCTGATGCGCTCGCGGCAGGCTGGCGGACGGCGACACGTCTCGGCTGGGTTCGCGCGGAGTGCGCACTGGCCCGCGGCGATGCCGCCAGCGCTCTGCTGAGTGCGGACGAGGCCGTTCGGCGCAGCGCTCGGCACTCGCCCCGTCATCACGCGAAGTCACGGATCATCCGTGCGGTGGCTCTCATGTCGTCGGAGCAGACTGCTTCCGGGCTTGCGGATCTAGTTGCCGCCGCCGAGACGCTTCGCGCGGAGAACCTTGCCACCCTGCAGTGGCCCGCGGCACTCATTGCCCTCGACGCGTTCCAACGCGACCTCGTCCCGCTGGTCGAGGCCGGAGTGGTCGAGGCACTCGGTCACCTCGTGAACGAGGGCCGAACGGCCACCGTCCTCATCGGCGAGCACCTTCCGCCCGACCTGGCCGCACGCTGGCTCCTGCGCGCCGACGTCGTGCGCCTGGCTGCTGGCGGGGAATCCGGCCACGGGTAGCCTGAGCCCATGGAGCCAGGCACGCTTCCGGAGCCGTTCGCCTACCTCGGCCTGACCTTCGACGACGTCCTGCTCCTCCCGGCCGAGTCCGACGTGGTCCCCAGCGAGGTCGACACCTCGTCGCGGCTGACCCGCAACCTCACGGTGCGCGTACCGCTGCTGTCGAGCGCGATGGACACCGTGACCGAGGGCCGCATGGCGATTGCGATGGCGCGGCAGGGCGGCGTCGGGATCCTGCACCGCAACCTGTCCATCGACGACCAAGCGGCGCAGGTCGACATGGTGAAGCGCTCCGAGGCAGGGATGGTGAGCAACCCAATCACCTGCTCGCCCGACGCGACCCTCAGCGAGGTCGACTCGCTCTGTGCCCGCTATCGCGTCAGCGGGGTTCCTGTCGTCGACCAGGTCGGTGTCCTCGTCGGGATCATCACCAACCGCGACATGCGCTTCGAAGACGACATGTCGCGCCCCGTGCGCGACGTCATGACGCCCATGCCTCTCGTCACCGCGCCCGTCGGAGTCGATCCCGAGGACGCCCTGCGCCTGCTCGCCGGGCACAAGGTGGAGAAGCTCCCCCTAGTGCATCCCGATGGCAGGCTCGGCGGCCTGTTCACCGTCAAGGACTTCGTCAAGTCAGACAAGTACCCCCTCGCCACCAAGGACACCGACGGTCGTCTCGTTGTCGGCGCTGCGGTCGGTGTCGGATCCGACGCGGAGAAGCGCGCCCACGCTCTCATCGAGGCCGGCGTCGATCTCCTCGTTGTTGACACCGCGCACGGTCATTCGCGGGCCGTTCTCGAGATGGTCGCCCTGCTCAAGCGCACCACGAGCATCGACATCGTGGGCGGCAACGTCGCCACCCGCGAGGGTGCCCAGGCGCTCGTCGATGCTGGAGCCGACGGGATCAAGGTCGGCGTCGGGCCGGGCTCCATTTGCACCACGCGCGTCGTGGCCGGCGTGGGCGTCCCCCAGATCTCTGCGATCTACGAGGCCAGCCTTGCCGCCCGCCCGGCCGGAGTACCGATCATTGGCGATGGGGGAGTGCAGTTCTCCGGCGACATCGCCAAGGCGCTCGTGGCCGGGGCCGACACGGTGATGCTCGGGAGTCTTCTGGCTGGCTGCGAGGAGGCCCCCGGCGATGTCGTATTCGTGAATGGCAAGCAGTACAAGTCCTACCGCGGCATGGGCTCTCTTGGAGCCATGCAGTCTCGCGGCCAGGGGCGCTCCTACTCCAAGGACCGCTACTTCCAAGACGACGTCCTCAGCGACGACAAGCTCGTGCCCGAGGGGATCGAGGGGATGGTGCCCTACCGCGGCCCGCTGTCGATCGTCGCGCACCAGCTCACCGGCGGCCTGCGCGCGTCGATGGGCTACTCCGGCGCTTCGACGATCCCGCAACTGCACGAGAAGGGGCGCTTCGTGCGCATCACCGCGGC
>JAPOJD010000026.1 GCA_029978585.1 Actinomycetota bacterium | reverse complement strand
GAACCGACTGGGTGCGAAGTCCAACACGGGCGAAGGCGGCGAGGACGCCGAGCGCTACGTCCCACTGCCCAACGGCGACTCGAGGAATTCGGCCATCAAGCAGGTCGCCTCAGGTCGATTCGGCGTGACGAGCGAGTACCTCGTCAACGCGGACGATATCCAGATCAAGATGGCCCAGGGTGCCAAGCCAGGCGAGGGAGGCCAGCTGCCGGGGCACAAGGTCTACCCGTGGATCGCCAAGACCCGGCACTCCACTCCCGGCGTGGGGCTCATCTCGCCGCCGCCCCACCACGACATCTACTCCATCGAAGACCTCGCCCAGCTCATCCACGATCTCAAGAACGCCAACCCGCTCGCGCGCATCCACGTCAAGCTGGTCTCGGAGTCCGGCGTCGGCACAGTGGCCGCCGGAGTCGCCAAGGCACACGCGGACGTCGTGCTCATCTCCGGCCACGACGGCGGGACCGGGGCATCCCCGCTCACCTCGCTGAAGCATGCGGGTACCCCGTGGGAACTCGGCCTGGCAGAGACGCAGCAGACCCTGATCCTCAATGGCCTCCGCGACCGCATCGTGGTCCAGGCGGACGGGCAGTTGAAGACGGGACGCGATGTCGTCATCGCGGCCCTTCTCGGGGCCGAGGAGTTCGGCTTCGCCACGGCTCCCCTCGTCGTGATGGGGTGCATCATGATGCGGGTCTGCCATCTCGACACCTGCCCGGTTGGCGTCGCAACGCAGAATCCCGCGCTGCGAGAACGCTTCGCGGGATCTCCGGATTTCGTCGTGACCTTCTTCGAGTTCATCGCCGAGCAGGTGCGCGAGATCCTGGCGCAACTCGGATTCCGGACCCTCGACGAGGCGATCGGCCACGCGGAGGTCATCGACGCGCGCGCGGCGATCGACCACTGGAAGGCAAATGGCCTCGACCTCGCGCCCATCCTCCACGTTCCCGATGCGGGGGAGGGCGAACTGTCCCGTCGCTGCACCTCCGCTCAGGACCACGGACTCGAGCGCGCGCTGGACAACGAGCTCATCGCCCTATGCGAGCCTGCCCTGGAGCGACTCGAGCCGATCCGGGCCCGGCTGCCCATCCGCAATGTCAACCGCACGGTCGGCACCATGCTCGGGTCGGCGCTGACGCGTCGCAGGGGCGGCGCGGGTCTCCCCGACGGGACGATCGACCTCACCTTCGTGGGGTCCGCGGGCCAGTCGCTCGGGGCGTTCCTGCCCCCGGGGATCACCCTGCGACTGGAGGGCGATGCCAACGACTACGTCGGCAAGGGCCTGAGCGGGGGTCGCATCGTGGTGAGACCGGACCGCTCGGCCCGATTCGCGGCCGAGGACAACATCATCGCGGGCAACGTCATGGGGTACGGCGCGACGAGCGGAGAGATCTTCGTGCGGGGCAGAGTCGGAGAGCGCTGCGCGGTGCGCAACTCCGGCGCTGCCATCGTGGTCGAGGGCGTGGGCGACCACGGGTGCGAGTACATGACCGGGGGGGTCGTCGCCGTCCTCGGATCGACCGGCCGCAACTTCGCTGCCGGGATGTCCGGAGGGGTCGCCTACTGCCTGGACCTGGTCCCGGCCCGGGTCAACCCCGACATGGTGGATCTGGAGTCCCTCGACGGCGAGGATGAGGAGATCCTGCTGTCCCTCCTTCGTCGTCACCGCGACGAGACGGAGTCAGCGGTGTGCGAGCGGCTCCTCGTGGACTGGGAGTCGGCACGCCGGCGATTCACCAAGGTGATGCCGCGCGACTACCGCCGGGTCATCGAGGCGCGCGCGAGAGCCGAGCGCGAGGGACGCGATCCCGCCGAGGCAGTGATGGAGGCCGCACGTGGCTGATCCCCGAGGATTCCTCAAGGCCGGGCGGGAACTGCCGTCGCGGCGGCCCGTGGACCTGCGGCTGCAGGACTGGCGCGAGGTCTACGAGTCCTTCCCGCCGGAGCGCTTGCAGACACAGGCGGGACGTTGCATGGACTGCGGCATACCGTTCTGCCACAACGGCTGCCCGCTGGGCAACCTCATCCCGGAGTGGAATGACCTCGTGTGGCGCGACGACTGGCGGGCCGCGTCCGAGCGACTCCACGCCACCAACAACTTCCCCGAGTTCACCGGCCGCCTGTGCCCGGCTCCGTGCGAGACCGCGTGCGTTCTCGGCATCAATTCCGATCCGGTGACCATCAAGCAGGTCGAGGTGTCGATCGTCGACCGCGCTTGGGATGAGGGGTGGGTCGTGCCCCAGCCCCCGGCTCGCTCCTCGGGCCGCACGGTCGCGGTCGTCGGATCCGGTCCGGCCGGCCTGGCCGCCGCACAGCAACTCGCCCGTGCCGGCCACACCGTCGCCGTGTATGAGCGCGCAGATCGCATCGGCGGACTCCTGCGCTACGGCATTCCCGAGTTCAAGATGGAGAAGGCCCACCTCGACCGACGGCTCGAGCAGATGGAGCGCGAGGGCGTGAAGTTCCGCGCTGGCGTCGAGGTCGGCGTTGACATCACGGTCGAAGCCCTGCGCAAGAGGTACGACGCGGTCGTGCTGGCCGTCGGCGCCACCCAGTGGCGGGAGCTCCCGGTTCCCGGTCGCGAGCTGGCCGGCATCCATCAGGCGATGGAGTACCTCCCCGGAGCCAACCGAGCCCTCGTGGGCGACCCTGACGCGACGCCGATCCACGCGGCCGGCCGGCACGTCGTCATCATCGGCGGTGGGGACACGGGCGCGGACTGCCTCGGCACGGCGCATCGCCAGGGGGCCGCATCGGTGACCCAGCTGGAGATCATGCCGACGCCGCCCGATGCACGACCCGCCTCCCAGCCGTGGCCGACGTACCCGATGGTCTACCGGACCTCCAGCGCCCACGAGGAGGGCGGGGAGCGGGTTTTCGCGGTGTCGACGGAGGAGTTCGTCGGGTCCGACGGGCGGGTGCGGGCCCTGCGCCTAGCCGAGGTCGAGTTCCGCGACGGAGCGTTCTCTCCGGTGGCGGGCTCCCAGCGGGAGATCCCCGCCGACCTGGTGCTGCTGGCCATGGGCTTCACCGGTCCCGAGGGCGGACCGCTCCTCGAGCAGTTCGGACTGGCGGTCACCGATCGCGGCTCGGTGGCCCGCCACGACGACTACAGCACCGCGGTGGAGGGCGTGTTCGTCGCCGGAGATGCCGGCAGGGGACAATCGCTGATCGTGTGGGCCATCGCTGAGGGGCGGGCGGCCGCGGCATCGGTCGACCGCTACCTGACCGGGGAGACCAATCTTCCCTCGCCGATCCCGGCCTCCGCGCGACCGCTCACCGTCTAGGACGTCCCCCCGAGTAGGAAGGGCCCAGGGAACAGGCTCATGCGCCGCGCCAAGATCGTCGCCACACTCGGTCCGACATCGTCGAGCTACGAACGCATCCGGGAACTCGTCGAGTCCGGCATGGACGTCGCTCGCCTGAACCTCTCCCATGGCAGTTATGACGACCATGCCGCGGTGTACGAGCACGTGCGACGCGCCAGCGACGCGGTCGGCCGCGGTGTCGGCGTACTCATCGATCTGCAGGGCCCCAAGATCCGGCTCGGGACGTTCGCCGACCAGCCCCCGCTGCTCACGGTCGGGGACAGGTTCATCATCACCACGGAGAGGGTGCCCGGGGACGGCCTCATCGCGTCGACGACGTACGCGGGCCTGCCGGGGGATGTGTCCGCCGGAGACACCATCCTCATCGACGACGGACGGGTGTCGCTCGAGGTGGTCGACGTCGACGGGCCGCGCGTCGTCACGACCGTGCTGGAGGGCGGGCGCGTCTCCAACCACAAGGGGATCAACCTGCCGGGGGTCGCGGTCAGCGTCCCGGCCATGTCGGATAAGGATCTCGAGGATCTGCGCTGGGGCCTGCGCATCGGCGCGGACCTGGTGGCCCTGTCCTTCGTCAGGTCGCCCGAGGACATCGTCGACGTCCACGCGGTGATGGACGAGGAGGGCCAGCGGATCCCGGTCCTGGCGAAGGTGGAGAAGCCCCAGGCCGTGGAGAATCTCGAGGAGATCGTCCGAGTCTTCGACGGCATCATGGTCGCGCGCGGTGACCTCGGGGTCGAACTGCCGCTTGAAGCGGTGCCGCTGGTTCAGAAGCGCGCCATCGAATTGTGTCGCATCGCCGCGAAGCCCGTCATCGTGGCAACGCAGATGCTGGACTCCATGGTGACTGCAACCAGGCCGACGCGCGCGGAAGCGAGCGATGTCGCCAATGCCGTCCTCGACGGTGCGGATGCGGTCATGCTGTCGGGGGAGACGAGCGTGGGGGACCACCCGGGCCACGTGGTGCGCACGATGTCGCGGATCATCCAGCACGTCGAGGAGAACGGCCTCGAGCGCCTTCGGCCGCTGCCCCCCGACCCGCCGGGCTCGACCGCCAAGGCCCTGACTCGCGCGGCCGTCGACGTGGCGACGGCGGTACGCGCGGCCAGCATGATCCCGTTCACCGAGACCGGATCCTCGGCGCGTCTCATCGCCCGCTGGAGGTCACCGGCCCCGATCCTGGCGTTCACGCCCAATCCGCGAGTGCGCAGCCAACTTGCGCTGGTGTGGGGAGTCGAGACCTTCCTGGTGCCGAAGGTGCTGCATACCGACGACATGGTCGTCCAGGTCGATCGAGCGCTGCTGGAGATCGGCCGGGCCCAGCCGGGGGAGCGGGTCGTCATCGTGGCCGGCGTGCCGCCGGGCATCCCGGGGACCACCAACGGAATGCGCGTGCACCTCATGGGCAGCGGGGGGCGTGGAGGCGGGGTCTAGGTGGGCATTGCCCGCACGGGCTAGGCTGCCGCTCGTCGTCGTCGAAGGAGGGTTCGGTGTTCGGTGGAGCGGGAGAGGCCGCGCTCTTCGGCGCGATCGGCCAGTCGGCCCTTATCGTCGGCGCCCTGCTGGTGTGGAAGTTCCCCAAGCTGACCCAGCCCTTCTACGTGGGCGCCCTCATGGCCTTCGGCGCGGGCGCGGTGATCTCGGCCGTGGGGACCGATCTCGTCGCCGTCGCCTACGACGAGGCCGGGGCCGGCCCGACGGCGATCGGCATCGGCATCGGCTGCCTGGGCTATTTCATCGTGGTCCTCCTTCTCGAACGCTCCTCCGAACGCGCGGCGGCGCGGGATTCCGCCCAGGGCGCGGCCGCATCCGAGTCGGATGCCAACTTCGCCACGCCCGTGGTCGAGGCGGCCGAGGCCGGCATCGAGGGGCACCCCAAGGGGGCCACCAAGACCGAAGCCCGCAACCTGTTCGTCGGGATGATCATCGACGGGATCCCCGAGTCTGTTGCCATCGGCCTGACCCTCCACACGGCCGCCGTGGGCGTGTCAGCCGCCCTCGTGGGGTCGGTCTTCATCGCCGGCCTGCCGGAGGCCATGGGCATCTCCGCCGCACTCCTCGCCGGAGGGCTCACCCTCGGCAAGATCCTGTTCCGGTTCTCGTGGGTCGTGGTCATCGGGGCCGTGTCCGCGGCGATCGGCTACGTGGCGCTCTACCAGGCGAGCGACGTGACGCAGGCGGTCATCCAGTCCGTGGCCGCCGGCGCCCTGCTCGTCGTGGTCGTCAACGAGATGATCCCGATCGCCGTCCGGGGCGTGAAGCGCTGGGCCGGCGTCATCGCCGCCGTGGGCTTCGTGTTCTCGGCCGGGCTTACGTGGGCCACGGGCGGCTGACCCGCTAGGGTGGCGGCCAACGTCCTTTAACGACCCGTCCGGCGAGGCGGGGAAGGAGGTTGGTGAATGACGTCTTCCCCGGAGCCCGAAGGCTCCCAGGGGCCGGTAGCCCGCGTTCTCGACGCGGCCGATATCTCCCGCGTCGTCGGACGCATCTCCCACGAGATCCTCGAGCGCACGAACGGCCCGGCCGACGTCGTCCTGCTCGGCATCCAGACCCGTGGCGTCCCTTTCGCCCGCCGCATCGCGGTGCGGATGGGCGAGATCGAGGGAGCGGAGATCCCCGTCGGCTCCCTCGACATCACGATGTACCGCGACGACATCCGCCTGCGCGGCCCGCGACCCCTGGAGCCCACCGAGATCCCCGCCGGTGGCCTCGATGACCGCATCGTCGTCCTTGTCGACGACGTGCTCTACTCCGGGCGCACGGTGCGCGCGGCGCTGGACGCCATCAGCGACGTCGGGCGCCCCCGGGCGGTGCAACTTGCGGTCCTCGTCGATCGCGGCCATCGCGAGCTGCCGATCCGGGCTGACTACGTCGGCAAGAATCTCCCGACCTCCCTGGCACAGTCGGTCCGGGTGCACCTGTCCGAGACCGACGATGTCGACGAGGTGCTGGTCCTGGGAGGCGGCGCATGAGGCACCTGCTGAGCACGACCGACCTCACCCGCGAGGACGCCCTCCTCATCCTGGACACCGCCGCTGAACTGGCCCGTGTGACCGATCGTGCGGTGAAGAAGCTGCCCACTCTTCGCGGCCGCACGGTCGTCAACCTCTTCTTCGAGGACTCCACCCGCACGAGAATCTCGTTCGAGGCGGCCGCGAAGCGCCTGTCGGCGGATGTCATCACGTTCTCCGCGAAGGGTTCCAGCGTGTCGAAGGGCGAGAGCCTCAAGGACACGGCCCTCACGCTCGAGGCCATGGGCGCCGATGCCGTGGTCGTGCGCCATCAGGCGTCCGGGGCGCCGTATCGGCTCGCACATTCCGGCTGGGTGGGCTGCAGTGTGGTCAACGCGGGCGACGGCACCCACGAGCATCCGACGCAGGCCCTCCTCGACGCCTTCACGCTGCGAGAGCACCTCGGCGACCTGCAGGGCCGACGCATCGTCATCGTGGGCGACGTCCTCCACAGCAGGGTTGCCCGGTCTAACGCACACCTCCTGAGCACCCTGGGCGCGTGCGTCACGCTGGTGGCGCCGCCGACCCTGTTGCCGGTCGGAGTCGAGACCTGGCCCTGTGCGGTGTCGTACGACCTCGACGAGGCACTGGAGGGTGCCGATGCCGTCATGATGCTCCGGGTCCAGAACGAGCGCATGAACGCGGCCTTCTTCCCCTCGACGCACGAGTACTCCCGTCGTTACGGTCTGGACACCCGTCGCGCCGCGCTTCTCTCCGATGACGCGGTCGTCCTGCACCCCGGCCCGATGAATCGCGGCATGGAGATCTCGGCCGACGTGGCCGACGGGGCCCGCTCGGTGATCGTGGAGCAGGTCACCAACGGCGTCAGCGTGCGCATGGCTGTGCTCTACCTGGTCCTGGGCGCTCGGGCCGAGGACCAAGGCGGCCTGCTGCCCGCGGCCGAGGCGGTCCCCGCATGAGCGTCGTGCTGAGGTCGGCCCGCCCGTACGGCGAGGAGCCGGTCGACGTGGCCCTGGAGAACGGCGTCATCGCCGCCATCGCGGCCCCGGGCACGCTCCCGGCGGGCGACCTGGAGGTGGATGCCGCGGGCCTCGTGCTGCTCCCGGGGCTCGTCGACCTTCACACGCATCTGCGCGAGCCCGGTCGCGAGGATGCCGAGACGATCGAGACCGGCACCCGCGCGGCCGCGCTGGGCGGATTCACCGCCGTGCACGCGATGGCCAACACGCAGCCCGTCGCGGATACCGCCGGGGTCGTCGAGATGGTGTGGCGCCGCGGGGTGGAGGCCGGCCACTGCGATGTCCATCCGGTGGGCGCCGTCACCGTCGGGCTCGGGGGCGAGCACCTCGCGGAGCTCGGGGCGATGGCCGACTCGGCCGCTCGAGTGCGTGTCTTCAGCGACGACGGCGTCTGCGTGAGCGACCCCGTCATCATGCGCCGTGCCCTCGAGTACGTGAAGGCTTTCGACGGCGTCATCGCCCAGCATGCCCAGGAGCCGAGGCTGACCCAGGGCGCGCAGATGAACGAGGGAGCGCTGTCGGGGCTCCTCGGCCTGGCCGGCTGGCCCGCGGTCGCCGAGGAGGCCATCATCGCGCGAGACGTCCTCCTCGCGGCCCATGTCGGGTCGCGGGTGCACATCTGCCACCTGTCGACCGCCGGCTCGGTCGACATCGTCCGCTATGCGAAGGCCCGGGGCATCGACGTGACCGCCGAGGTGACTCCGCACCACCTCATCCTCACCGAGGACCTGGCAGCGACGTACGACCCGGTCTTCAAGGTCAACCCGCCCCTGCGCACCGAGGCCGACGTGATGGCGGTCCGGGAGGGGCTGGAGGACGGGACCATCGATGCGGTCGCCACGGATCATGCTCCCCACGCCCACGAGGACAAGGACTGCGAGTGGGCAGCCGGTGCCTTCGGCATGCTGGGACTGCAGACGGCCCTGTCGATCGTCGTGGACACCATGGTCAGGACCGGTCGACTGGATTGGCGGGATGTCGCCGACCGGATGTCGGTGCGTCCCGCGCGGATTGGCCGGCTGGGCGACCAGGGGCGCCCGATAGCCGTGGGAGAGTCGGCATCCCTGGTGCTCCTCGACCCTGCTGCATCGTGGACTGTCGACCCGACGGCCCTTGCCTCGCGCAGTCGCAACACCCCGTTCGCGGGTCGCGAACTCCCAGCGCGCGTGGTCGCCACGTTCCTGCGCGGTCGGCCGACGGTGCTCGACGGGGCGCTCGCGTGATCGGCGCTCTCGCGACATCTGCCGAGTCTGCGACGGTAACGCAGTGGCCGTTGCGAATCGCCCTCGTGATGCTCATGGTCGCGCTCATCGCCGTCGTGCTCCTCGGCATGCGCCGCGGGTGGAAGGCACGCGCGGCGCGGCAGTCGGATGTCCCAGCGCCGCCGGCCGACGGGCTCGAGCAGGCGACCCTCGGTCCGGTGCCCGGCGTGTACGTCGGGTCGAGCAGCGCGGGGGACTGGCTCGACCGCATCGTCGTACACGACCTGGGGGTGCGCAGCCGGGCCGACCTACTGGCGGGGCCAGCGGGGGGCCTCTTCGAGCGCACCGGCGCTCGGGACGTGTTCGTTGCGCGTTCGGCTCTCCGCGGAGTGCGTGCCGACCGCGGTATCGCCGGCAAGGCCTACGAGCGGGATGGGGTCCTGATCCTGACCTGGGAACTCGGTGGCAGGCTGGTGGACACGGGCTTCCGCGCCGACGTGGCGGCCGAGCAGGCCGAGACGCTGACGGCCCTGCAAACCCTGGCCGCTGACGAGAGGACGCCGTGATGGAGGGCACCGAACCCGCCGTCCTCGTCCTCGAGGACGGCCGCGCCTTCCGTGGCCGCAGCCTCGGTGCCGTGGGTGCGACCACAGGCGAAGCGGTCTTCACCACCGCCATGACCGGTTACCAGGAGACGCTCACCGACCCGTCCTACCGCGGCCAGGTGGTCGTGATGACCATGCCGCACGTCGGCAATACGGGGATGAACGACGAGGACCCCGAGTCCCGGCAGATCTGGGTGGCCGGATACGTCGTGCGCGACCCGTCGCCGGCTCCGTCGAATTGGCGCTCCCGGCGCTCACTCGAGGAGGACCTCCGCGATTCCGGGGTCGTCGGGATACGCGATATCGACACCCGAGCGCTGACCCGGCACCTGCGTGATCGCGGGGCCATGCGGGTCGGGATCTTCAGCGGAAGCCGAGCCTCCGACCCGATGGACGAACTCCTCGCCGAGGTACTCGCGACGCCGCCGATGGCGGGCTCGAGCCTCACGGACGAGGTCACCATCCCCGAGCCGTATCTCCTGCCGGCACACGACGAGCGCTTCGTGATCGCTGCGGTCGACCTCGGCATCAAGTCGATGACTCCGCATCGCATGAACGAGCGCGGCATGTCGGTGAACGTCGTCCCCGGCTCGATCGGCGCCGAATCCCTTCTCGCCCTGGGCCGCGACGGCGTCTTCTTCTCCAACGGGCCCGGGGACCCGGCGGCCGCCGACCACGCGGTGTCCCTGGTGCGCGCATGCCTCGAGGCAGGCCGACCGGTGTTCGGCATCTGCTTCGGCCACCAGATGCTCGGCCGGGCACTGGGCCTCGGGACATACAAGTTGCGCTTCGGCCATCGGGGCATCAATCAGCCGGTTCAGGACCTGCGGACCGGCCGGGTGAGCGTGACGGCGCACAATCACGGGTTCGCCGTGGAGGCTCCGGTCGGCGAGGACATCGACACGCCGTTCGGACGGGTCCGGGTGAGCCACGTGTGCCTCAACGACGGCGTCGTGGAGGGGCTGCGCTGCCTGGACGTCCCCGCGTTCAGCGTGCAGTACCACCCGGAGGCCGCCGCGGGGCCCCACGACGCCGGTGGGCTCTTCGACGAGTTCGCCCAGCTCATGGGAGGCGGTCGCTGATGCCGCGCCGCGACGACATCGCGTCGGTCCTCGTCATCGGCTCGGGCCCGATCGTCATCGGCCAGGCCTGCGAGTTCGATTACTCCGGCACCCAGGCCTGCCGCGTCCTTAGGTCCGAGGGAGTGCGCGTAGTCCTCGTCAATTCCAATCCGGCCACGATCATGACCGACCCGGAGTTCGCCGACGCGACCTACGTGGAGCCCATCACCCCCGAGATCGTCGAGGCGATCATCGCGCGCGAGCGCCCGGATGCGCTCCTGCCCACGCTCGGCGGCCAGACCGCGCTCAACACCGCGATCGCCCTGCACCGCGCCGGGGTGCTCGAGCGGTACGGCGTGGAACTCATCGGCGCCGACGTCGATGCCATCGAGCGCGGGGAGAATCGAGAGAAGTTCCGCCAGATCGTCGAGCAGGTCGGGGCCGAGTCCGCCCGCTCGGCGATCTGCCACTCCATCGACGACTGCCTCGCCGCTGTCGAGGACCTCGGCTACCCCGTCGTCGTACGGCCCTCCTTCACCATGGGCGGTGCTGGGTCGGGCATGGCGTATGACGAGGCCGATCTCCGGCGCATCGCCGGCACCGGCCTCCAGGCCAGTCCGACCCACGAGGTCCTGCTCGAGGAATCCATCCTCGGCTGGAAGGAGTTCGAACTCGAGCTCATGCGGGACCGAAACGACAATGTCGTGGTCATCTGCTCCATCGAGAACCTGGACCCGATGGGGGTCCACACGGGCGACTCGATCACCGTCGCCCCGGCTCTCACCCTGACCGACCGCGAGTACCAGCGGATGCGCGACGTTGCCATCGACATCATCAGGGCCGTCGGGGTCGACACGGGCGGCTGCAACATCCAGTTCGCGGTCAATCCGCTCGATGGGCGCCTCATCGTCATCGAGATGAACCCCCGCGTGTCCCGGTCCTCGGCCCTCGCGTCCAAGGCGACTGGCTTCCCGATCGCCAAGATCGCCGCGAAACTGGCCATCGGCTACGCCCTGGACGAGATTCCGAATGACATCACCCAGGAAACGCCCGCCTCCTTCGAGCCGGCCCTGGACTACATCGTGGTCAAGGTTCCCCGCTTCGCATTCGAGAAGTTCCCGATGGCGGACCCCACCCTGACCACGACGATGAAGTCGGTGGGGGAGGCCATGGCCATCGGCCGCAACTTCACCGAGGCCCTGCAGAAGTCCCTGAGGTCCCTCGAGCGTCCCGAGGCGGTCTTCGCGTGGCCCGAGCGGCGCGATGAGGTCGACGTCCCCGCGCTGCTGGAGGCCGCGGCCGTGCCCCACGACGGCCGGCTCGCCGAGGTGCAACTGGCGCTGTGGGCCGGCGCCTCCGTGGCGGCGGTCCACGGTGCGACGGGAATCGACCCGTGGTTCCTGGAGCAGCTGCGCATCATCAACGCCGTGGCCGACGAGGTGCGCGAGGCTCCCGAACTCGACGTCGACCTGCTCCTGCGCGCGAAGCGGCACGGCTTCTCCGACCGCCAGCTGGGGCTGCTGCGCGGGTGTCCAGAAGCGCAGGTGCGAGCGCATCGGCACGAATGGGGCTTGCGCCCGGTCTACAAGACGGTGGACACCTGCGCTGCGGAGTTCGAGGCGCGCACCCCTTATCACTACTCGTCGTACGACGAGGAGACCGAGGTGGAGCCGTCGAGTGCCCCCAAGGTCATCATCCTGGGGTCGGGCCCCAACCGAATCGGCCAGGGCATCGAGTTCGACTACTCCTGCGTGCACGCCTCGATGACGCTGCGCGACGCCGGCTACGAGACGGTCATGGTCAACTGCAACCCGGAGACCGTGTCCACCGACTACGACACCTCCGACCGGTTGTACTTCGAGCCGCTCACCCTCGAGGACGTGCTCGAGGTCGTCCACGCAGAGTCGCAGTCCGGCACGGTCGTGGGCGTCATCGTGCAACTCGGCGGCCAGACCCCCCTCGGCCTCGCCCAGGGCCTGAAGGACGCGGGTGTCCCCATCGTCGGCACGTCCCCGGAATCGATCCATCTGGCCGAGGAACGCGGCGCATTCGGCGCGCTCCTCACCGAGGCCGGGCTGCCCGCCCCTCGCTTCGGCACGGCATCATCATTCGACGAGGCCCGCCGGATCGCCGACGACATCGGATACCCCGTGCTCGTGCGGCCGTCGTACGTCCTCGGCGGGCGCGGTATGGAGATCGTCTACGACGAGGGAATGCTCGCCGACTACCTCGATCGGGCCACCCGGATCAACCCTGAGCACCCGGTGCTCGTGGACCGCTTCCTCGACGACGCCGTCGAGATCGACGTCGATGCGCTGTACGACGGGACGGAGCTGTACCTCGGCGGCGTCATGGAGCACATCGAGGAAGCGGGCATCCACTCGGGCGACTCGGCGTGCACGCTGCCGCCGGTGTCGCTGGGACCCCAGGAGATCGCACGCATCCGTGCCTCCACGCTGGCGATCGCACGTGGCGTGGGCGTCATCGGCCTCCTCAACGTCCAGTACGCGCTCGTCGGCGGTGTGCTCTACGTCCTGGAGGCCAACCCGCGGGCCTCGCGCACCGCGCCCTTCGTGTCCAAGGCCACCGGCGTGCCGCTGGCCAAGGCGGCAGCGCGCGTCATGCTGGGAGCGACCATCGCCCAGCTGCGCGACGAAGCCCTGCTGCCTCGAGACGGCGACGGGGGGGACCAGCCGCCGGGTGCTGCCGTGGCGGTGAAGGAGGCCGTCCTGCCGTTCGGCCGGTTCCACGGCGTCGACACGGTGCTCGGTCCGGAGATGCGCTCGACCGGCGAGGTCATGGGCATCGACCGCGACTTCGGTACCGCGTTCGCCAAGTCCCAGATGGCGGCGTACGCCGGGGGCCTGCCGACCTCGGGTCGCGTGCTCGTCTCCGTCGCCGACCGCGACAAGCGGTCCATGATCTTCCCGATCAAGAGGCTCTCGGACCTCGGCTTCGAGCTCCTGGCTACGGAGGGGACCGCTGAGGTCCTGCGCCGGTACGGCCTCAAGGTCGGGTTGGTCCGCAAGCAGCGGGAGGGACCCGGTCCCGACGGGGAGCCGACCACCGTCCAGGCCATCCTCGACGGGGACGTGGACCTCATCGTCAACACCCCCTTCGGCGTGGGCCCCCGCCTGGACGGATACGAGATCCGCACGGCCGCCGTGCTCAAGGGGGTTCCCTCAGTGACGACCGTCCAGGGGCTCGCCGCTACTGTCCTGGCCATCGAGGCCCTCAGGGCCGCGGGAACCGCCGACGGCGGCACCGGGATCGGGGTGCGCTCCCTGCAGGAGCACGCCGCGGACCTGGGGCGGCTGCGGGGAGACGGCCGAGGCGAGAGGCACGAGGGAGGCTGACGATGCCGGTACAGGTCCGAAGCGAGGTCGTGTCGACGCGCCGGGCGGGGATCTACCACGTGCTCACGCTCACCGCCGACGGCGTGCCGGAGACGACGCGGCCCGGCCACTTCGTCGGCATCGCGATCGGCGACATGACGTCGGGCCTCCTCCTGAGGAGAGCCTTCTCGATCTACGGCGTCCAGCAACGCGGGATCTACGGGGGCACCGTCGAAGTCGTCGTAGCGGCCACGGGCCCGGGAACCCGGTGGCTGGCACAGCGGCATCGCGGTGACCAGGTCGAGCTCGTCGGTCCGCTGGGTCGCCCGTTCATGTTGCCGCGCGAGCCCGTCTCCTGCACCCTCGTCGGGGGCGGCTACGGGTCGGCGCCGCTATTCATGCTCGCCGAGCAATTGCGGCAGCGAGGATGCCGCGTCGACATGATCCTCGGTGCGTCCACGGAGGAGAAGCTCTTCGGCGTGCTCGAGGGCAAGCGGGCGGCGTCGACGGTGACGATCACCACCGAGGACGGCTCGCTCGGCGAGACCGGGCGCGTCACCGACGCACTCCCCGAGGTCATACAGCGTGCCGGCTCGGAGGTTGTCTACGCGTGCGGCCCCATGGGCATGCTCGCCAGCGTCGCGGAAGTCGCGGCGGAGCACGGCGCCTACAGCCAGTGCGCCGTTGAGGAGGCGATGGCCTGCGGCATTGGCGTGTGCATGTCGTGCGTCTTGCCGGTCGTCGGCAACGACGGGGTCACGCGCATGGTGCGCAGTTGCGTCGAGGGGCCCGTGTTCCAGGGCGACCGCGTTCGGTGGGCCGATATCGGGACCATTCCGCCCGACACGCTCGGTGCCCCGGAGGTCACCCAGCGCAGCAGCGGCCTGACCGCGGTGACCCCGGGAGCGCAGGCGTGACGCGCGCGGTGGTGCTCCCCGCGAGCGCGCTCGTGGGCCGGCCGCCCGACATCGACATGACCGCCGAGCTCGGCTCCCTCGTCATGCCGAGCCCCGTGCTCACCGCCTCGGGCTGCGCGGCGTCGGGGCGCGAACTCGACCAGTTCTTCGACATCACGACCCTCGGGGCCGTGGTCACCAAGAGCATCATGATGCAGCCACGGTCCGGCCGCCCCACTCCGCGCATGGCGGAGACACCGAGCGGGATGCTCAACTCCATCGGCCTGCAGGGTCCGGGCGTGCACTCCTTCCTCGAGCACGACCTGGCCTGGCTGCGCGAGCGAGGTGCGCGCGTGGTCGTGTCGATTGCCGGCAACACCGTCGAGGAGTACACCCAGCTCGCCAAACTACTGCGGATGTACGACGGCATCGACGCCATCGAGGTCAATATCTCCTGCCCGAACGTCGCCGACCGCGGGCAGGTCTTCGCGTGCCGCGCGGACACGGCGTCCTCCGTCGTGGGGCTGGTCAGGCGCAACACCGATCCGCGCATCCCCGTGCTCGTGAAGCTGTCGCCCGACGTGACGGACATCGCGACGATCGCCGTGGCCTGCGAGCGGTCGGGAGCAGACGGGATCTCGCTCATCAACACCCTCCTGGGCATGGTGATCGACACCGAGACGATGCGGCCCGCGCTGGCCGGGGTCACCGGCGGGCTCTCCGGCCCGGCGATCCGGCCGGTTGCCGTCCGGTGCGTGTGGCAGGTCCGCCAGGCCCTGCCCGAGATCCCCATCCTGGGCATGGGCGGGATCCGCACGGGCGCGGACGCGCTGGAGTTCATCCTGGCTGGGGCCAACGCCGTCTGCGTCGGGACCGCCATCTTCAACGATCCGTCCGCGCCGGCGCGAATCCACGCCGAGCTCGCCTCCGCCTTGGCCGACCGCGGGTTCACTCGCCTCGCCGACGCCGTGTCCTATGCACACCGCGGTGCTGAAGGCGCAAGCGAAGGACCCCCGGCGGATGCTGAGGCTGCGGACCCCGCCGGCGAGAGCGGCCCGGATGACAGCGCTGCGTCCGAGGCCGCACAGACGGAGACGGCGGACGATGCCGCGATCGCGAATCCCGATGCCGGGGCCTAGTCGGTGACCGCAGGAGAGTGGGAGAGCGAGTCGCGCGCCCCGATCGCCGTGGCCCTCGATGCGCCGGACCTGCGCACGGCAGTGAACTGGGCTGGCGCCACGGCACCGTACGTCTCCACGCTCAAGGTGGGGCTGGAGGCGTACCTGCGCGACGGCGACGAGGCGGTGACCGGCGCACGCCGTGCCGCTGCGGAGTCCGGGTCTCCCTGCGCGCTCTTCCTCGACCTGAAGCTGCACGATATTCCGGCGACGGTCGCCGGAGCCGCCCGCTCTGTGGCTCGCCTCGCTCCGGACTACCTCACGGTCCACGCATCGGGCGGTCCCGCCATGGTGAGAGCGGCCGCCGACACTCTGCCGTCCACCCGGATCGTCGCGGTCACCGTGCTCACCTCGCTGCAGGCGGTCGATCTCGTCGGCATGGGCCTGCTCTCGCGGGGAGCCGGACCCGAGGCGGTGCGCGAACTCGCGGTGTCGCTGGCCGTGTCGGCGGTCGACGCCGGCGCCCGCGCGGTCGTGTGCTCCCCGGAGGAGGTCGCCGACATCCGCGCCGCAGTCGGCCCCGATACCGTCCTCATCACCCCGGGTGTCCGGCCGGCGGGGTCGGACCACGGGGACCAGCGCCGCGTCGCGACTCCGCAGGAGGCCTTGGCTCGCGGTGCAGATCTCCTGGTCATCGGGCGGCCCATCACGGGTGCGGACGATCCGGCCGACGCGGCCCGACGGCTCGCCGGCGACCTGCGTGGTGCCGCGGGGTCGAGGCCATGACCACCCCGGCCCTCGACGAGGACAGCCGCTCGCGCGGGCGCGACCGGGCGCTGCAGGCCCGTAGGGAGCGCGCCGCTATCAAGCGCGGCCTGCGAGAGGGAGTCGTGGGCGTGGCGGAGGTCCTCTCCCGCCGCGATGAGGACCCGGCGGTGGGGCGGATGCGCGTCATCGATCTGGTCGAGGCCATGCCCGGGCTCGGGCCCGTGCGCGCCGCGAGCGTCATGGAGTCGTGTGCCATCGCGCCCTCGCGACGGCTGCGCGGTCTCGGGGAGCGGCAGGCCAGTGCCCTGGTGCGAGCGTTGGCCCCCGCTGCGCGGCGGGCAACCCGACCGTGACGACGCCCGCTCGTCTGCTGGTCCTGTCCGGTCCATCCGGGGTGGGCAAGTCCAGCGTGGTCGATCGCATTCGGTCCACGTTCCCCGATGTGCATCTGTCGGTCTCGGTGACGACGCGAGCACCCCGACCGGGGGAGGTGCACGACGTTCACTACCGATTCATCGGCCGGGATGCCTTCGAGCGGATGATCGAGGGAGGTGAACTGCTGGAGTGGGCCGAGTTCGCCGGGAACCTCTACGGAACGCCCGCGGCTCCTGTCGCGCAGTCGCTGGCCGAGGGGCGGTCGGTCCTCATGGAGATCGACCTCCAGGGGGCCCGGCAGGTGCGCGCCCGGTCCGGGGATCTGGGCGTGGACGACCTGCTGGTCTTCCTCGCCCCGCCGTCGTGGGATGTCCTCGTCCACCGCCTCGAGGGGCGGGGTACGGAGGATCCGGCCGTGATCTCAGCCCGCCTCGACACGGCGCGCGTCGAGCTGGCTGCCGAAGGGGAATTCGACCGCACCGTCGTCAATGACGACGTCGAGCGTGCCGCCGGGGAGATCGTCGCCCTCCTCAACGGCTAGACTGGCGCCAGCACCGCATCTCAGGCCCCCTTCCGAAAGGTCGTCCCCGTGAACGCCTCCGCGCGCCCTGAGGGCATCACCTACCCGCCCATCGACGACCTTCTCGACAAGTCGGACTCCAAGTACTCGCTCGTCATCTACGCGGCCAAGCGCGCCCGCCAGATCAACGCCTACTACTCCCAACTCGGGGAGGGCCTGCTGGAGTACGTCGGCCCTCTGGTGGAGACGCACGTCCAGGAGAAGCCACTGTCCATCGCCCTGCGGGAGATCGACGCAGGAATGCTCACGTCCGAGCCCTACGATCCGGCGGCTGAGGCCGTTGCCGAGGTCGTCGCCGAGGTGTCCTTCGACGCTCCGCTGGACGACGACCTCACCTGAGGGCGCGGCCATGGCCACGATCCTGCTGGGCGTCGCCGGCGGCATCGCCGCCTACAAGGCGTGCAGCCTGCTGCGTCTGCTCAAGGAAGACGGGCACGACGTCGTGGTCGTGCCCACGGCCTCGGCGCTGCGGTTCGTGGGAGCTCCCACCTGGGAAGCGCTCTCCGGGCATCCCGTGCGGACCGAGGTGTGGGAGGACATCCCCACCGTCGCGCATGTGAACCTTGGCAAGTCCGCGGACCTGGTCGTCGTCGCTCCCGCGACCGCCGACCTACTGGCCCGCGCGGCCTCGGGTCGTGCCGACGACCTCCTCACCGCGACGCTCCTCACCGCAACGTGCCCGGTGCTCATGGCGCCGGCCATGCACACGGAGATGTGGCTCCACCCGGCCACGCAGGCCAATGTGCAGACGCTGCGGGCACGGGGGGTGCACGTGCTCGACCCGGCCGACGGCCGCCTCACCGGGGCGGACTCGGGCCCGGGCCGACTCCCCGAGCCCCGCGACCTCGCCTTGGCCGCCGAGGCGCTCCTGGCCCCCCGCGACCTCGCGGGCCGACGGGTCGTGGTGACGGCCGGCGGCACCCGCGAGCCCCTGGATCCCGTCCGGTTCCTCGGCAATCGTTCCAGTGGGCGGCAGGGGTGGGCGCTGGCTGCCCGTGCCCGCGACCGCGGGGCCGACGTCGTGCTCGTGGCCGCGAACGTCGCACTCCCGGCCCCCGCGGGGGTGAGGGTCCTCGCGGTGGAGACGACCGCCGAACTCCATCGCGCCGTCGTTGCCGCGGCCGAGACCGCCGATGCGGTGGTCATGGCCGCGGCGGTGGCTGACTTCCGCCCGGCTGGGACTGCCGCGGAGAAGATCAAGAAGGTCGACGGAGTCGATCCCGAACCCGTGGCCCTCGTCCGCAACCCCGATGTCCTGGCCGACCTGGTGTCGAGGCGCGAGCCGGGACAGGTCCTGGTGGGCTTCGCCGCCGAGACTGCGGGCTCGCGGGGGCGCCTCCTCGAACTCGGGCGAGCCAAGGTCGCCCGGAAGGGATGCGACCTCCTCGTCCTCAACGACGTAGCCGATGGGCGGGTGTTCGGGATGGACGTCACCGAAGTGCTCGTGCTGGGCGCTGGAGGCGCTGTCGTGGCCGAGGCCGCAGGCACCAAGGAGGCCGTGTCCGACGCGGTCTGGGACGAGGTGGCCAAGCTCCTCCCGTGAGCTTCCCCTGCGGTAAGGTCGCCACGGTCAAGAGCGCCAGCGCCAAGCCCCGGCTCGCTGGCCGGCAACCCTCCCGCCGCGGTGGGGTGCCCCGGGTGAGGACATGGCCCCGATCCGCGGGGCAAGTGCGGAGAGCCCGCCTGAGCGATGGAGGTAGTGCGTGTCCCGTCGACTGTTCACCTCGGAGTCCGTGACCGAGGGGCATCCCGACAAGATGGCCGACCAGATCAGCGACGCCATCCTCGACGATCTGCTGCGCCAGGATCCCACCAGCCGCGTCGCGGTGGAGACGCTGCTCACCACCGGCCAGGTGCACGTGGCGGGAGAGGTGACCACCGACGGGTACGCCGACGTCGCCCGCCTGGTTCGCGACGTAGTGCTCGATATCGGTTACGACTCCTCGGAGAAGGGATTCGACGGCAAGTCGTGCGGGATCTCGGTCTCCATCGGCGCTCAGTCGCCTGACATCGCGCAGGGCGTCGATGATGCCATCGAGGAGCGCGAGGGGCACAGCACCGATCCCCTGGACCGGCAGGGCGCCGGTGACCAGGGCCTCATGTTCGGCTACGCGACCGACGAGACCCCGACGCTCATGCCGCTCCCCATCCAGTTGGCCCACCGCCTCGCGGAACAACTCACCGCCGTGCGCAAGGACGGGCAGCTGCCCTACCTGCGCCCCGATGGCAAGACCCAGGTCACCATCGAGTACGACGACCGCGACCGGCCCGTCCGCATCGACACCGTGGTCGTCTCCAGCCAGCACGCCCGCGATGTCGACCTCGACGCCCAGCTCGCCCCCGAGGTGCGCAAGTTCGTCGTTGACCCCGTGCTCGAGCAGGTGGACCTGTCCAGTGACGGATACCGCCTGCTCGTGAACCCCACGGGACGATTCGAGGTGGGCGGCCCCATGGGAGACGCCGGGCTCACCGGGCGCAAGATCATCGTGGACACCTACGGCGGCATGGCCCGTCACGGCGGCGGCGCATTCTCGGGCAAGGATCCTTCCAAGGTCGACCGATCCGCGGCCTACGCGATGCGCTGGGTGGCGAAGAACGTCGTCGCGGCCGGACTGGCCAAGCGCTGCGAGGTCCAGGTCGCCTACGCCATCGGCAAGGCGCACCCGGTGGGGGTCTTCGTGCAGACGTTCGGCACGGGGGTGATGCCCGACGAGCGCATCCAGGAAGCCGTCCTGGAGGTGTTCGACCTGCGTCCCGCCGCGATCATCCGCGACCTGGACCTGCTGCGGTCGATCTACCGCCCCACGGCCGCCTACGGCCACTTCGGTCGCGAGCTCCCCGACTTCACCTGGGAGGGCACCGGGCGGGCCGACGCCCTGAGGACCGCCGCCAACGCCTGACCTTTTGCCGTTTGAGTTCCGCGAATGGTTGCTAACTCGAGAGTTAGCAACCATTAGCGGAACTCAAACGGCCGGTGGGGGCCTG
>JAPOJD010000210.1 GCA_029978585.1 Actinomycetota bacterium | reverse complement strand
CGAGGGCCCGCACCGAAAGGTGCGGGCCCTCGTCTGTTTCAGCGGCGAGTCGCCGGTCAGTCGTCGTCCTGAGCGTCCCAGACCCGGCTGCGCTCATGCGCCCGATCCAAAGCCGTCTCTGCCTCCGCCTGCGTCGCGTACGGGCCCATGCGCTCGGAGTTCGGATCCCCCGGACCTTGCTCCACCTTCTGCGTGCGCAAGTTGTACCACCACAGGTTGTCGCCCTCGAGTCCCAAGTCCACCGCGCGCTCCCCTTGTCGATGCGGGCCAACGGCCCCGTCCTTGTCGATGCGGGCCAACGGCCCCGTGTCTCCCCGGGCCACCGGCCCGGGGGTCCATTGTGCCGTGTGCACCTAGACTTCCCGCATGAGCGTCACGCGCGCCCCGCTCACCCCCGGGCAGGTCTCCCCCATGCGCAGCGTCCCGCTCCACATTCCCCGTCCGGAGTACGTCGGCAAGCCCGCGCCCCAGCCGTATTCCGGGCCGGAGGTCAAGGACCCGGAGACGATCGAGCGCATGCGCGACGCCGGGAGGCTGGCCGCCCGCGCCCTTGGCGAGGTGGGCAGGGCCATCGTCCCGGGGGTCTCGACCGAGGACCTCGACCGCATCGGGCACGAATTCCTGCTCGACCACGGGGCCTACCCGTCCACCCTGGGCTACCGAGGCTTCCCGAAGTCCCTGTGCACCTCGGTCAACGAGGTCATCTGCCACGGGATCCCCGACTCCACGCTCCTCGAGGACGGGGACATCTGCAACATCGACATCACGGCGTACCTCGGCGGAGTGCACGGAGACACCAACGCGACGTTCCCCGTGGGCGAAGTCAGCGATGAGGCGGCCCTCCTCATCGAGAGGACTCGCGAGGCCACGATGCGAGGCATCGCCGCTGTGGCGCCAGGCCGGCCGCTCAATGTGATCGGCCGGGTGATCGAGAGCTACGCCCGAAGGTTCGACTACGGCGTCGTCCGCGACTTCACCGGCCACGGCATCGGCACGGCATTCCACAGCGGCCTCGTCGTTCCCCACTACGACGACCCTAGGTTCGACACCGTGCTCGAGGCCGGCATGACCTTCACGATCGAGCCGATGCTCACCCTGGGAACCTTCGACTACGACATCTGGCCCGATGGCTGGACCGTGGTCACGAAGGATCGCCGTCTCTCGGCCCAGTTCGAGCACACGATCGTCGTGACGTCGACCGGCAGCGAGATCCTCACCCTCCCCTGACAGGAGGGACTCCCCTGACACGAGAGGCCCGGGCATGGCGGAGCAACTCCCCGCGTCGCAGGTTCCCCTGACGTGGCCGCATGACGTGCTCACCCTGTGCATCGACATCGGCGGAACGGGTCTGAAGGCAGGCGTCGTGGACGCGAACGGGGTCATGGTCAGCGCCCGCGTCAAGCGGCCCACCCCCTACCCATGCCCGCCCGACCGGCTCGTCGCCGAACTCGGTCAACTCGTCACGCCCCTCAGCGGATACCTGCGGGTGTCCGCCGGATTCCCGGGGCTGGTCCGCTCGGGCGTCGTCATCGACGTGCCCTCGCTGTCACGGCGAACCTACGGCGGGCCGCGCGACCCCGACCTCGCCTCCGCCTGGTCGCGGTTCCCCCTGGCCGCGGCGCTCGCCCACGCCTTTCAACTCCCGGTGACCGTGGTGAACGATGCCGACATGCAGGGCGCGGCAGTGGTCGAGGGTCGGGGACTTGAATTCGTGATGACCCTCGGGACCGGCGTCGGCACGGCGCTCTTCGAGTCGGGGCAACTGCTCCCCCACTTCGAGCTCTCCCACGGGCCGTTCAAGAAGGGCAGGACGACAGATGCCCTCCTCGGCGAGGCTTCCCGACGCAAGCTCGGCACCAAGCACTGGCGGCCGCTGGTCCGCGAGGCCCTGGACATGTACCAACGCATGCTGTTCTACGACCGCGTCTACGTGGGCGGGGGCAATGCCGCGCGGCTCCAGCCACCCGACGTTGCTCCGCTCGGCGTCATCATCCCCAATACGGCCGGAATCCTCGGTGGCGTGCGCATCTGGTCGATGACGCAGGCATCGACGGACCAGGCAACGACGCGGGGAGCCGGCCGATGACACGCTGGCTGACCGCCGAGGAGCAGGCGTCGTGGCGCGCCTGGATCGCCGCGTCGACTCTCCTGCCCGAGCGCCTGAGCCGCGATCTCGTCGACGAGGCAGGGATGAGCCTGGCGGACTACGAGCTCCTCATGTACCTGTCCGAGGCGCCGGGACGCCGACTGCGGATGAGCGACCTCGCGGCGGCAACCCTGTCATCGCGCAGCCGCCTATCCCACCAGGTGGATCGGCTCGCGGACTCCGGTCTCGTGATGCGAGAGCCATGCTCGGACGACCGGCGCGGGGCCTTCGCCGTCCTCACCGATGCCGGCTGGGACACGGTCGTGGAGACCGCGCCGCTGCATGTGGAGAGCGTGCGACGTCGACTGGTCGACGTCCTCACCCCGGCGGAGTTCGCCGAACTCGGGCGGCTGTGCTCGGTCATCGCCGAGCGCCTGCGCGATGCGGACGCCGACCACTGCGATGCGGAGCAATCGGGGGGCTAGGGGCACCGGCCTGCGACCTCCGTCGTACCGTGAGGACGACACCGTCGACCACAAGACGACGACCAGCGGCGGGGACGACCCGACGTGACGAAGGGGGCCACGACGTTGCGCACGAAGCCCATCGAGGCAGTTCCCTCGGCCCGGCTGTCCCTGGGCCGATTCCCCCTGGGCCGATTCCCCCTGGGACGGGGCGGTACCGCCCTTGCGGCGGCCGCACTCGTGCTGTCACTGGGCGCCTGCGGAGGCGGGCAGGAGTCAGCACCCACCACCGCTGCCGCCAGCACGGCCACCCCGAGTCCCTCACCGACCCCCTCCTCTCCCCGCCCCACGCCCACGCCCCGGGAGCCGAGCCCCGAGCCCACGGAAGAACCCACGGAGGAACCCACCGAGGAGCCGACGGAGGAGCCGACCGAGG
>JAPOJD010000117.1 GCA_029978585.1 Actinomycetota bacterium | reverse complement strand
GGCAACGTCGATGTCGCCGCGGATGGCCGCGACCATTCTCAGGGCCCGGACCGTGGCGGCCACGTCATGGGCGCGGAATACCCGCGCCCCGAGCCAGGCGCTGACGGCCGTGGCGGCCAGTGTGCCCTCGAGTCGCTCGTCGGTCGGCAGGTCGAGGCTCTCCCCGATGAAGTCCTTGCGCGACAGAGCCACGAGCACCGGCCACCCGGTGTCGACGAGTTCGGGCAGGCGCCGGGTCACTTCGAGGGACTGTCGGGTGTTCTTGGCGAAGTCGTGGCCGGGGTCGATGAGAATCCCGTCCCGGCGCACGCCCACGGCGACTGCCCGCTCGGCGAGGGAGGTCACGGTGGAGCGCACGTCCGCTGCCACGTCGGCGTACTCCACGCGATGCGGCCGGGTCCTGGGCTTCAGCCCCCCGGCGTGCGTGCACACCAGGCCCGCGCCGTGCCGGGCTGCCGCTTCCGCGACTCCCCGGTCCCAGCCGCCCCATGCGTCGTTGACGAGGTCCGCCCCAGCCTGGCAGGCAAGGTCGGCGACGGAGGCCCGATAGGTGTCGACGTAGATGACGACGTCGGGGTGCCTCTCTCGGATGCCGGTGACCACGTCGATGACGCGCCGGGCCTCCTCCGCGTCGCTGACCTCCTCGCCGGGCGCGGCCTTGACACCGCCGACGTCCACGATGCCCGCGCCCTCCGCGATGACCTGGTCGGCGCGTTCGAGCGCCTCAGCCAGACCGAAGGTGCGCGCACCCGCGAAGAACGAGTCGGGGGTGCGGTTGACGATCGCCATGACGACCAGGTCATCGACCGCGAACGCCGTGCGTCCGAGGACCAGGGGGGACGCAGCGGGCACCGCGCCACAGTATCGTCCGCGACAATGCAGGAGCGCCCGCAACGACGAAGGCCCCGGCGGCGCCGGGGCCTTCGCGACGAGACGTCACGGTCGCGTCCCCTGGGACGCGGGGCTCGATCAGGTGTAGGGACGGCCCGCCCATGAGAAGTGCTCGACGTTCCAGGAGTTCCAGACGTCGGTGACCCGCACGCCGACCTCGGGGCTTGAGGCTTCGACGATCATGCCGCCGCCGATGTACATCGACGCATGGTGGGCGCCGTTCTCGAAGAAGAACAGCAGGTCAGCGGGCTGTAGCTCGTCGGGGGAGATGCGCTGCACCTCCTGAGCCTGCGTGTACGAGTACGGCGTGAGCTGGACGCCCACCTGGGCCCATGCCGCCGAGGTGAGCTTGGTGCAGTCCCAGGAGTCCGGGGGCTGCGCGGCGAAGCTGTACGGCTTGCCGACCTGGGCGAGGGCGTAGTTCACGACGATGGCCTGGGTGTCGGAGCCCACGCTGGCGGCCGGCGCACCGCCGGAGTTGTGCGCGCCACCATCGTTCGGTCCGCCATTCGCGGAGGTGGTGCCTCCGGAGGAGCTGGACGAGCCGGTCGCTCCGGCAGAGAGAGCGGCAGCGGCGGCCTCAGCAGCGGCCTTGGCCTCCGCCTCCCGGCGGGCCTTCTCCGCGGCGATCTGCTCGCGCAGCTCCTGCTCGAGGCCGGCGAGGTAGTCCTGGGAAGCGGCGACCTTGTTGTTGAAGTCCTCTTCCTGCTGCTCCAGCCACTCCAGCGCTTGCGCCTCTTGCGCCTCCTGCTGGGCCAGTTCTGCGGAGGCCTGGGCCAGCTCGACGCGCGCGGTCTGGGTACGGCGCAGGGCTGCGGACTGGCCGGACGCGATGATGTCGAGGATCACCGCCTGGTCGAGGAACTCCTGCGGGTCGTCGACGAGGAGGAGTTGCAGCGAGGAGTCGATGCCACCCGAGCGGTAGGCGGTCGCGGCGTACCGACCGATCGAGTCCTGGGTCTCGGTGAGTCGACCATTCGCGCGGGCGACCTTGTCCTTGGTCTTGGTCATCTTCTGGCGGAGGAGGTCAAGCGCGTACTGCGCCTCCTCGACCCGGCCGTGGGCGGCAGCGGCCTCCATCTCGAGCTTCTGGATCCATGCCTCGGCGTCGGCGATGTCCTGGCGGAGATCTGCGTGGGTTGCCGACGGGGCAATGAGCCCGGTGACGGCCACGGCGATGACGGCGATGGCGGCGGTCCAGATCTTGCGCGGGCGCGGTCGTCGCGGCCCTGGGCGCTGGTGCTGCACGTTCTCCCCTATCCCTGGTGGCCTACCGGGTGAGCTGACGGGCTCGGGCTGGGATCGCCCTACGGTGCGGTGACGGATCACCGCCCGATTCGCCCCACGGACCTGGGTCCCCGGTTCCGCGGCCAGCGGACGGCCGCGGATTCGGCGCTGTTGCGTCGGGTGCCGCCGTGCGGCGACCTCGGAATCATAACAGTCAGATCACGGCGCGCCGCCCTGGCTGTCCCCAGGCCACCCGTGGCCCCAGACACATGAGTCACACACGCCACTCTAAATGCACTGAGCCCCTCGTGGCAGGGGATCTCTGCTGTTGGCGCCGGTGAGGGAGCTACTTCTGCACCGTGATCGAGAAGGTGAGGGTGACGGGGCTCCCCAGGGCGGCCTTGCGGAATCCGGTCATGCGCCCGGTGCCTTGGGCACCGGCGTACGCGCCGGAGCCCCCGATGACCGTCAGGGAGCCGGCGAAGGTCGCGTTGGCGGTCCCGGCCTGGTCGGTGGGGGAGGTGGCCCAGCCGGTGGTGTTGACCGCCAGTTGGGTCCCGTCGGAGCGGGTGAATGTCACGAAGCCGCCGAAGGGCCCGGTGCCGGAGGTGTAGTCGACGCTGCCGAGGAACTCGACGTCGGCGGGGCGGCCGCCCCAGCGGGTCTGCCCCACGAGGTGGTTCCAGCCGTAGGTGATGTCTCCGGGCAGAGTGTGCAGGGTCGTGCCCGTGCTCACCAGGTCGACCGTGAACACCAGCGATCGCGCCTGGGCGGTCGTCGGGGCCGGGGAGTCGCCGGCCAGGGCGACGGCGGGAACGGCGACCGCGGCAGCGGCGAGTGCGGCGGTGATGAGGAGTCGGGTGCGCATGGCGGGGTTCCTCCGGGACAATGAGGGATGCTGAACGCTGGCACGCTACCGGGGCGGTAGCTCAGTTGGTTAGAGCAGCGGACTCATAATCCGTCAGGTCGTGGGTTAGAGTCCCACCCGCCCCACACCCCCACAAAGCCCCACAAGGTCTGTGTGTGGTTCCGCCTGATGGGTGACGCTGGGTTCGCCTGATGCAGGACCCTCGAGCGGCGGTGATCGCCCGAGTGGGACTCGAGTGGGACCCGAGTGGGACCCGAGTGGGACACTGCGGAGTGGTGAGTCGCCGTAGGTCGGCCACAGTGACGGCTGGATTACTCTTCCTCGTCCTGGTGGCCGTCGCGTACGCCGGAGCCGACCATCCGCCGCCGCCGGGATTCTGGTTGCTGGTCGCGCTTCTTGCCGCGTGGTCTGCCTTGCTCGGTGTACTCCTGGTCCGATTCCTGGGTGGTCGGACCCTGCGGCGTTGGGTCCTTATCGCCGCGGGCGGGGGCGTCGGCTCGTGCGTGATCGCAGTGGTCCTGGTCGCCGTGCAACTCGCGCGATCCAGTCCCGTCAGCGTCGATGCTGTCATCGGCCTAGTGGTGGTGACGCTCGCGGGTGCGGCAGTCGCGTGCGGAGGCGGCATCGTAGCCGGCGTCCTCGTCTCCCAAGGAAGGGAAGGCGCCTGATCGGCTTTGGTCTCAGCAGGTCCGTGACGCAAGGCAGTCCGCCCTGCTGGGCGAGGGGGTATGGAGCCAAAACGCAGACGGCCTTCTTCGGGATTCTTGTCTCCCGGGTGATTCCGGCGACGCTCAGGTGGTGTTCCGGCGTTCCCGGCCGCATGGCTGGTTCGGGGTAGGCCTGCATCACGATGATGTGAACGCCTCGCACGCACGGTCCGCGATCGCGAGCATCGTGAGGGTGGGATTCGGCGGGGGGTTCGTCGGCCAGCAGGCGCCGTCGAGGATGAGCACATTCGGCGCATCCCACACTCGATTCCACGGGTCGGCGACGGATTTCCGGGGCGTGGAGCTCATGCGCGCGGTGCCCACCTCGTGGACGTACGAAAGGATCTGCTCATAGTGGCGATCGACGTTCGCTATGGAAAAGCCTGCTGTCGCACATAATTGGCGCACGTCCGCCTCGGCCTGGCGGATCAGCGCGAGATCGCCGGCGCCGATGCCGAAGGAGATGTCGACGGCCGGTATCCCCCAGGCATCCACGAGTTGCGGATGGATCGTGACGCGGTTCGCCGAGTCGTCCGACAGGGGGGCGCTGACGGCCAGGCCGAAGCGGGCGAGCTGGCCGGGGCGACCCGGCCCTCGCTGAGCCCATCCCTCCACCTGATAGCCGCGGTCCGGGGGCACCAGGTAAATCCCGAACGGACCGTCCCGCGGGGATCGCGTCTCGGGGCCGGTGAATCGCCCCGTGGTGCCGCTCACCGTGAAGGACACGTGGTCGCGCAGATGACGGCCCAGATGGTCGGTGCTGTTGCCCACCCCTGTGGGGTGATCGGCGTTCCGCGAGTTGAGCAGGATCCGAGAGGACTCGATGGATGAGGCGCACAGGGCCACGGATTTGGATGCGATCGTCGAGCGCTCGTGCGTCAGGCGGTCGACGACATGGACACCGACGACGCGCTCACCGTCGAGTGCAAGTGACTCCACGATGCAGTCGGTGCGCAGCTCGACCCCCGCACGCAAAGCCCCCTGGAGGATCAGCGCGGGGCTTGCAGCCGCCGGCCACAGCACGCCACTCTCGTCCGCCCGCGCGGGCCGCCCGGCGACACCGGGGCGAGGGCCCGGTCGCGCGCCCGGCCATATCTCTTCGCATGCGTCTCCGAGCGCTTGCTCTGCCGCGGTGAGCGGCTGGGCCTTGTCCACGCCCAGGACTGCTTCGACCGCGTCGTAGTGGGGGGCGAGATCAGCTCCCGTGAAGGGCCATCCGGCAAAGTCATCGTCGCGCAGTCGCGGAGTCACTCCGCCCCACAGCAGGGTGCGTCCGCCGAGTTGTCGCGATCGGAACCACGTGTAGTCGCCAGGCCCGGAGGTCGCGTACGGGTTCAGCGAGTCGTCGACGAGGAAGGGTGCGACCGGCGGCGCATATCCGGGGAGCAGCGACTGCCGGGGCTGCTCGGGCAAGTCCCCGGGAGGGTCCTCGAGGCGGAGCAGGCGCCCCAACTCCTCGGCGTCACCGCCGCGGCCCGCTTCGACGACGAGGACGCGTCGACCCGGACGCGCGAGGCACCGTGCGGCCCACGCGCCCGTCGCTCCCGATCCGACGACGATGACGTCGTACACGCGTCATCTCCTCACGTTGAGCCTATGTCTTGCGGGGCGACGATAGGCCGCTGACGAGGCCGCGCCAGTCCGGCCCCATCCTTCAGTCCGGCCCGGGGGCAGAACTCCGCCGGACCCGCGTGGCGGGGGCCTAGACTCCGCTGACCGACGACGAAGACGTCGCGATGTCCCGAGGAGGATCGCCGTGCGTCCCCATTCCTTCCGGCTGCCGGCTCGGTCACGGATCGTGGCCGTTCTCGCGGCTCTACTCACCTGCGCGCTCGCTCTGCCGGTCGGGGGAGTGGCCACGGCGGCACCGCTGGGGAAGTTCACCACATTCCGCCTCGGGGATGGCGGATACGGCGGGAATGCGATCGCCTCGGGGCCGGACGGCAACATGTGGTTCACCAACAACGCGAACAACTCCATCGGCCGGATCACCCCCTCCGGGACGGTCACCTACTTCAAGGTCCCCACCGACCCGAGCCTGAGTTACGGAGCGGGCCTCTTCGCCATCACCGCGGGGCCGGACGGAAACATCTGGTTCACCGGCTTCTACGCGAGCACGGTGGGCAAGGTCACGCCGGACGGCCAGGTCACGACCTACCCGCTGCCCCTCGAAGAGGCGTACCCCCTGGGGATCACCGCGGGACCGGACGGCAATGTCTGGTTCACCCTGGACTCCGCCAACGGCATCGGCCGGATAACCCCTGCCGGGAAGGTGAGGCTCTTCTCTACCGACGGGGCTCCCGTCGTCGCGGCACCGGCCTGCGTGATGTGCGGCTACTACATCACGGCGGGTCCGCTGGACAGCCTGTGGTTCACCATGCCGACCGCCGGCCTGGTCGGCCGGATGACCACTCGGGGGGACGTGTCGACCTTCCCCGTGCCGACCGCGACGGACCAGGCGACGAGCGGCACGGCCGTGCTGGGCGCGATCACCGCGGGAGTGGACGGCAACCTGTGGATCACCCAGAACGCGGACGGCAAGATCACCCGCATGACTCCGAAGGGTGCCGTCACCGACTTCGACCTTCCCTCGGCCACATCGCTGCCGTCGTCGATCGCTCCCGGGCCCGACGCCAGCCTGTGGGTCGCGGAGTCCGGCAGCGGTGCGCTGGCCCGCGTCGATATCTCGGGAGCGAAGGCGCCGGTGACGATCACCCAACTCCCCATTCCCACCGACAATTCGACTCCTGTCTCGGTGGCCCTGGGCACCAATGGCAGCGTCTGGTTCACCAATATCGTGCTGCCCCCAGGGCAACCGGGCACGATCAAGCTCCAGGTCGGCCGCGTGGGCACCGGCGTCGGGCCCCTGGTGACGGCGAAGGTCAAGGGCACGCCCCAGCCCGGAGCCCGCCTCACCTGCGCCTACGCGAGCACGCAAGCGGCTGTCGAGGGGACCGTGCGCTACCAGTGGCTCCGGAATGGCAAGCCGATGCGACGCGAGGATGCCCGGAGGTTCACCGTGCGCCCCGACGACACGGGAGACGCGATCTCCTGCCGGGTGTCGGTCACCTACCTGACGGCGCTCTACCAGCTCGCCGGGACCTCGGCGCCCGTGAAGATCCGGCGCTGACCGCCGGGCGTGTGGGCACCGGGCCACCCCGGTCAGCCGCGGCCGCGTTCACGGGGACACCGGGACAGTGGCCCACCTAGACTCCATCACCAAG
>JAPOJD010000094.1 GCA_029978585.1 Actinomycetota bacterium | reverse complement strand
GCGGCGTAACCCCCGCCGATCGCCCCGCGCTCCCCTGTCACGGCCCACGCCGTGGCAGGGGAGTTGTCGTTAGGGGGACGTGGGCATCAGGCTGCGCACCAGGGAGTCCTGCAGGAAGGTCAGCCAGTCATAGACGTGGTAGGTGGCCGCGCGTGGATCGTCATCGGGCAGGGCGGCGAACTCCTCCGCGGCATCCTCGGTGATCGCCAGCCTCGACCCCAGGGCCAGCCGCAGGTCGTTCAGGGCACCCAGCCAGGACCTGGCCTCGGGATCGGTGAGGGTGACCTTCTCCCCCGAGCGACGCAGGGTCTCCAACGCGGTCGTGGCCTGGGCCACCTTGGTCTCGCGCAGGGACCGCTCGGTGAATCGCCGGAAGTCCGCCGCCGCCTCGGTGTCATCGAGGTAGGCGTCGGGGAAGAGCCGCGCCAGCGCCGGGTCCTCGGGACGCTCAGCGGACTCGGCGATGCCGACGAGCCGGTTCAGCGGGTCCTCTCCCGCCTCCTCGGGCTCGGGGGCGACGAAATCCACGAGTTGCTCCAGGAGGGTCATGAGCAGGCCCTTCTCCACCGCGTCCACTCGCAGGACGACGCGCCCGGTGAGCGTGCGCCGGAAGCCGTGGACGCCCATCAGTCGTCCTTGCTCAGCGTCGCCCACAGCCCGTAGGAGTGCATTGCCGCCACGTCGCGCTCCATTTCCTCGCGCGTGCCTGAGGAGACCACGGACCGGCCGTCGTTGTGGACCTGCCACATGAGCTTCTCGGCCTTCTCACGCGGGTAGTGGAAGTACGTCATGAAGACGTAGGTGACGTACGACATGAGGTTGACGGGATCGTTCCAGACGATCGTGATCCAGGGACGGTCGACCGTCGTCACATCCTCGACATCGGGACGGTCGAGTTCGGCCGGTGCGGTCACCAGGACAGCGTACGCACCGATCCCGCGGCCTTGCTCACATCAAGGGAGAGCACGGACGACTGACCAGCAACGAAGTGACCGACCTCAGGCACGATGACGCGGTAGCGCACCTCGCCCGGCATCGTGGGGCGTACGTCCGCGGCAACCACGCCGTCACCGGGCACCTCGACCTCCTTGATCGTGGCCCACCCGCCGTCCTTGCCCTGGCGTTGCACCCGGGCGATGACCCCGGGAAGGGCGGGACCGACGGTCGCGGTGATCGTGACCACGGTGCCGGCCACCGGCCTCAGCGTGGAGGCCTCGGCCTTCACCGAGAAGCGCACCATCGTCTTGGCAGGCTTGCTCACTCCCTCGCCGCGCGTCCACGAACCCGTCACCTCGACGGTCCACGTCCCGCTCCGCTCAGCCTTCGGGGTGAACGTCCCCTTGCCGTCCCTGTCGAGGGTGATGGTCTGCACGGCGCGCCGCTTGCCGCGGGAGAGCGGCTCCCAGTAGAGCGTGGCCCGCTCCCCCGCGGAGGCGCCCTTCGACGACTGCGTCGCGACCCGGACCTTGGTCTCGGTGCCGTACGTGGCCTGCTCGGGTGCGGTGACCTTGACCTTGACCTGCGCCGGGGCCACTGATCGCCCGAACTTCGCCAGCCGCTGGTAGAAGTCAGCGTCCACATCGCCGAACTCCCAGACCGCGATGCCACCGAGCCGCTCGTCCGCCACGGTCTGCGCACGCTTCAGTGCCGAGCGGGTGTCGGAGAACCACAATTCGTGCTTCACGCCGCAGGTCCGCTTGCGCTTGCCGAACTTGCCCTCGGTGGGCTCGAAGTAGGTGAAGGACCACTCCCCGAGATCCTCGTGCCACGTGGGTTGCACGTCGACCTGCGCCGCCAGTTCCTCTGCCGCGGCAGGGGAGTAGACCTGGCGGCCCAGGGCCTCGGTCGCGACCCAACCCTTCGGGCATCGATCAGAGGTGATCCACCCCGATCCGTCCCGCAGCGGCCAACTACGGCCGTACTGAGGCGAGCCGAGCCACACCTTCTCGGCATTGCCCCGGCCCACCTGGGCGACAGCGCTGCGGCCGACATCACGCGCCCAGTCGTTCGGGCCGATCGCGCCAGGGGTGTCCCAGCTGTAGTCGTAGGTCATGATGTTGAGGCGGTCGATGTGGTCGATGATCTCGTCCCATGCGTAGACCCAGTAGCCTGCGCCAGGGTTTGCGCTTCCGTCGCTGGAGAACGGTGGCACCCCGCCCGGAACGGTGGCGGACAGGGTGAGCCCCTTGGCATGAAGGGCGGCTCCCAGCTTCTTGACGAAGTCGACCCAGCGGCCCTTGGTGGCGCCCCAGGTGTCGCGACCGTCATTGAACGCGAAGTTCTCCATGTCCAGGTCGACGCCGTCCACCCCCGCCTTCTCGGCGTAGCGCGCGATGAGATCGGCGTACTTCTGCCGGCGATCGGTGGTCGCGAGGTACTCGCTGAGCTGGCGGGCGGTCCCGGAGTAGACATCGGTGATCGAGGCCTGCACCCGAATGCCGCCTGCCTGCAGGCGTCGCCGCTGCTCATCGAACTTGTCGGTGGTCCACGGGGTCGAGGTGTTGTGCAGGCAGTCGCCCCAGTCCCCGTCGCCGTCGTAGTCGCCGTTGTCGTACAGGCACAGCGGGTCGTTCTTGCCCTGGAACGACCACCAGAAGATGTTGACCTCTCCCACAACGCCGTCCGCCTCGCGGATCATGAGGTCCACGTCGGCGTCGGAGGCCCACCAGCCGAACCAACCGGTCACGAGGGGCCTGGGCTTGGCAGCCTGCGTCTGCGCATCGGCGGCCTGAGCTGACCCCGCCACGAGCCCGCCGGCCAGCAGGCTCGCCGCCACAGCGAGCGAGACGGTCATGGCGCGCAGGCGCACGGGCGATCCCTTCGGCAGACAATCTCGGGCGTCCTCCAGAGTACGTCGCGTGTCGCGCCGAACCCCGAAGGCGCGAAGGAACCCCGGGGCGCCCTTTCCGGGGGCCTATCCAGGGCCCCTAGCCCAAGGCGCGGGCGATATCTGCCGCCGCCCGGGTCACCCGGGGGCCGAGGGACTCAGGTGCGGCGAGAGCCACGACGCCCACGGCTGCCTCCATGCCCGGGATGCCCACGACGGGGACGGCGACCCCCGAGGCCCCGGGAGGGTCCCCCGTCGACACAACCCAGGGGGGATCCAGCGCTCGGCCGCCGGCCGTTCGCGCGGCGAGGACCGCGCGGCCCCCGGCGCCCCGGTCCAGCGGCGTGCGGGAGCCGAGTCGGTAGGCAACATGGACGTCGGAGCGCGGGGGCTCGACCACGGCGACAGTGAGGAGATCGCCCCCGTCGACGACCCCGAGGAAGGAGGTTGCCCCGGTGGCCTCCGCGAGGCGGCGCAGGGCCGGCAGGGCAGCATCGCGCAGGAAGGGCTGGGCCTGGCGGGCAAGGGTGAGGACGCCCAGTCCGATGCGGCAGCGCCCGTCAGCGGAGCGGCGTACCAGGGCGTGCTGCTCGAGGGTGACGACGAGGCGATAGACGACCGTGCGACTCACCCCGAGGGCAGTGGCGATCTCGGTGACCGTCATGCCCTCGGGGGAGTCGGCAAGGAGCAGGAGGACTCGCAGCCCACGGTCGAGGGTCTGCGAAGTCTCCGCCGCCATGGGGCAGCGTCAGGCAGCCGCAGCGATCTTCTTGGCCTTCGAGCGCACCATGAAGGACGAGACGATCTCGAAGAGGCCGAGCACGATCAGCCAGATGCCCGCGATCCAGACGAAGACTCCAACCGCCCAGGGGTTGACCAGCAGCACGAAGCCCGCGAGCAGGTAGACGATGCCGGCGAAGATCGCCCAACCGCGCCCCTCCTTCGAGGAGCCGGCCCCGATGAGCTGCAGGATCCCGCTGAAGAGGAACCACACCGCGACGAAGATCCCGAGGAGCTCGATGAGTTCGACAGGGTCCCGGTTGGCGAAGCGGAACATGAGGAGTCCCAGCAGGAGGCCGATGGCCCCGCCGATGAAGAACAGGGCGCGCACTCCGCCTGGAACGCCGTGACCGAAGCCCCGCACGATGGAGATGATGCCGGACACCACCAGGTAGATCGCGAGGAGAATCGCGATCACGAAGGTGCCCTCAGCCGGCTGGAACATGAGGAAAATCCCCACGATGAGGGTGACGATGCCGAGGATGAGGAGGAGCCACCAGTTCTTGGCCACGCCCGCCACGTAGGCGCGCTCCTGGTCTTCGGTAAGGCCGGTCATCGGATCGACCTGCGCCATGGAAACCTCCGAGGTTCAGGGACGCAGACGCGTCCGGATATCAACACAGGGTAGGGGTCGTCGTGCCATGAACCCGGCAACCTCACGGGTGCGTCGCGCCTTGGATGCCGGAACGAGACTTTCTCTGGTCAGTCCCCCAAAGCGGGGACGACGTCGCCGGCCAGCCACTCGTCCTCCAGGGCCTGCAACCGCCCCGACTCCGACAGGCCGGCGAGGACCTCGTTGACGCAGGTGGCCAGCGGGTCGCCCTTCTCGAACACCAGGCCGAGGCGGTCGGACCCCTCCACCAGCGGCAGTTCCCCGGCGATCTTGGCCTTGGGGATGTCGTTCATCGTGACGGCGTAGGCCGTGGGCAGATCCACGATGATCGCGTCGATCTCCCCGGACTCGAGGGCTGACTTCGCGGACCCGATGTCGTCGTACGCGAGGGGCTCGTCCTTGGGCTGGATGACCTGGGTGACGTACTCCAGGCTCGTCGACGCGGTGGCCGCAGCGAGTTTCAGGTCTCGAAGGTCGTCCACGGACGATGCGTTGGCCGCCGCGGATGAGGGGAGCGTAACGACGGCTTCGCGCACCAGGTAGTAGGGCTCGGAGAAGGTGACGTCGAGGGACCGCGTGAGGGTGCGGACGTACTGCCCGATCGCGAAGTCGAACTTCTTGGGCTTGCCCGAGAGGGTCTTGTCCGGGGTGGCGTACACCCAGGTGACCTCCTCGGGCGCGAAACCAAGGCCCTCGGCGACGGCGTACGCGACGGCCGACTCGAACCCCCTGCCATTGGCGGGGTCATTGTCGATGAAGAACGGCGGGTAGCTCGGCTTGCTGGTCGCGATGGTAAGCGCGCCAGGCTCGCTGAGCAGCAGGCCCTCCCGCGAGCAGGGATCGACCGTGGGCGTCGGAGTCGGGGTGGGCGTGGGTGTCGTGGGCGTCGGCGTGGGCGTCGGGGAGGGGGATGGGGACGGTGACGCGGTCGTGGGGGGCGCCGCTGTCGGCTCGCCCCCGGTGGCCGCGGGAGAGCAGGCCGCGATGAGAGCGGCCGACGCGGCGAGAACGAGCAGGCGACGGTGCAGGACGACTCCTCAGGCCGGGATAGCGATCCTCTTCAGGGCGCCATCAGATTCGGTGCCATCAGATTCATGGTGCCATCAGCCGAGGAGATGGGCGAGGAATGCGCGCGTGGCCTCCTCGCGTGGCGCGCCGAGAACCTGCTGCGGCGGCCCCTCCTCGCACACGACCCCGCGATTGAGGAAGCAGACGCGGTCGGCCACGTCCCGCGCGAAGGACATCTCGTGGGTTGCCATGAGGATGGTGAGGCCCTCGGACTTCAGTTCTCTCACCGCATCGAGAACCTCCCCGACGAGGAGCGGGTCCAGGGCGGAGGTGATCTCGTCGAAGAGCAGGATCTCCGGGGACATGGCCAGGGCCCGCACGATGGCGACGCGTTGCTGCTGGCCGCCGGAGAGGCGATCGGGGTAGTCACCCGCCTTCTCAAGCAGCCCGAAGCGTGCGAGGAGCGCGCGGGCACGATCCTGAGTGCTGCTCGCCGACTCCCGCAGCACCTTGCGCGGCCCGAGCGTGACGTTGTCGAGCACGGTGAGGTGCGGGAAGAGGTTGTACGACTGGAAGACGATGCCCACCCGCCTGCGAACCTTGTCCAGGTCGGCCTTGAACGCCGTGACATCGATCTCGCCGTCGAGCAGGATGGTGCCAGCATCAACTGCCTCCAGGCCGTTGATGCAGCGCAGCAGCGTCGACTTGCCAGATCCGCTGGCGCCGATGAGGACGACGACCTCGTGCCGGCGCACGTCGAGGCTGATGCCACGCAGCACCGACTCGTTCCCGAAGGCCTTCCACACGTCGGTCACCTGGAGCATGGGCACGCCCGCCGTAACCTGCACGGTGCTCATGTCCCCGCCACGGCTCATGTCCCCGCCCCGCGCTGGCGGCGCTGGCGGGCCTGCAGCCAGTCGGCGAACCTCGTCATCGGAATGGTGAGGGCGATGAAGAGGCAGGCGGCGGCTACGTACGGCGTGTAATTGAAGTTGAACGACGCATCGATCTGGGCCTGCCGCAGGACCTCGATAGGGCCGAGCACCGAGACCAGCGCGGTGTCCTTCTGCAGGGAGATGAAGTCGTTGAGGAGGGGAGGGGTCACGTTGCGGACCGCCTGGGGGAGGACGACGTACCTGTTGGTCTGCCACTCCGACAATCCCAGCGAGCGCGCGGCCATGCGCTGGCTGGGGTGAACCGAGTCGATCCCGGCCCGGAACACCTCGGCGACGTAGGCGCCGTAGGACAGGACCAGCGCCACGATGCCCCACACGAGCACGTCGTCCGGGGCGCCCTGCAGGTCGAGGGCGGGGACGCCGAACCCGAGCAGCAGGATGACGAGCAGGGTGGGCACGCCGCGGAACACGTCGACGTAGACGGTGGCCAGGAGGCGCAAGGGCAGGAACAGCGGGTTGCGCAGACGGCGCACGAGAGCCACGGACAGCCCCACGATGAGGATGAGCGGCTCGGCGATGAGGAAGATGCGGATGTTGAGCCAGAACGCCTCGACCAGTTCGGGGAAGGAGGCGGCGAACTCCTCGGGGTTGAAGAACGTCTCCTGGACCGCCGGCCATCCCGGCGTGCGCACGACGACGGCGACCACGATCGCCGTGGTGACGAGCAGGCTAAGGATCCCGATTGCCGCCGACCGCACGGCATGGCGCTTGCGATAGCGGACGCGCGCGGGATCGACGTAGGGCGTCGACCCCGCGCGCGCCGCGGCGGTCTCAGCCTCGGTCACTCGGTGAAGTACGGAGCGGCCTCACCCGCGAGCCACTGGTCCTGGATCGCCTGGAGCTCGCCCGAGTCCTTGAGCTCGGCGAGCACCTGGTTGACGCAGGTCACGAGCGGATTGTCCTTCTGGAATAGCAGGCCGAACTGCTCCCCGCCCTCAGCGGCCGGGAACTGGCCGACGATCTTGCCCTTGGGGATCTCCACCGCAGTGATGTAGTAGGCGGTCGGGAGGTCGACGACGATCGCGTCGATCTGGCCGTTCTTCAGGGCAGACTTGGCATCGTTGGTGTCGTTGAAGACGAACGGGTCACTGCCCGGCTGCACGACATCGGTGATGTACTGCAGGCTCGTCGTGCCCACCTGGGCGCCGAGCTTGGCGTCCTTGAGGTCAGCGAGGGACTTCGCACCCGCGACCGGGGATCCGTCGAGGGCGATCACGGCCTGGTTGACGGTGTAGTAGCCGTCGGAGAAGGTGACGACCTCAGCGCGCTTCGGCGTGATCGAGATCTGGTTGATGTCGAAGTCGAAGTCCTTGGCACCGGGCGCATAGGACTTGTTGAACGGAACGACGGTCCACTGCACCTCCTCCGGCGTGAAGCCGAGGCCCTCGGCCACCGCGTACGCGACCGCGGACTCGAAGCCCTGTCCGTTCGTCGGGTCATCGTCGACGAAGTACGGCGGGTAGGCAGGGCTGTCGGTGCCGATGGTGAGCGTGCCGGGGCTGATGGTGGCCAGGCTCTCCTTGGCGCACGGGTCCGGTGCCTCGGTTGGGCTCGGCGCCGCGGATGTCGAGGCGGCCTCGGTGGGGCTCGGGGCGGCTGACGTGGCCGGGGCGCTCGTCGCGGGCGCGCTGGTGGCCGGGGAGGCCGAGCCTCCGGTGCTCTCCTGGGCGCAGCCGGCGATGAGCAGGGCACTCGCGGCGGCCACGGCAATGAGGACGGGGCGGCGGATCATGTCGTCTCCTTCGGGAAGGCGTGCCCGCCATCCTTCCGCACCCGTTCTACCCCGCCAGAAGGGGGTAACCCCCTCCCGCCCCACGCCGTTTGAGTTCCGTGAATGGTTGCTAAGTCGCGACTTAGCAACCATTCACGGAACTCAAACGGCGTGGGGTTGCGGGGTTTAGGGGTTGACGGTGATC
>JAPOJD010000061.1 GCA_029978585.1 Actinomycetota bacterium | reverse complement strand
CGCACCCTGCTGTCCTCGATCCCGGGGGCGGCTGTCACGAGCCTGCGCATCGACGGGGTGCTCCACGAGTTCACGACGATCCCGGGGGTCAAGGAGGACGTCACCGAGCTCATCCTCAACATCAAGCAGCTCGTGCTCTCGTCTGACCACGACGAGCCGGTGGTGATGTACCTGCGCAAGCAGGGCCCCGGCGAGGTCGTGGCAGCCGACATCGCGCCCCCCGCCGGCGTCGAGATCCACAATCCCGGCCTGCACCTGGCCACCCTCAATGGCAAGGGCAAGCTGGAGATGGAACTCGTGGTCGAGCGCGGCCGGGGCTACGTCTCGGCGTCGCTGAACAAGCAGCCCGGCCAGGAGATCGGCCGTATCCCGGTCGACTCCATCTATTCCCCGGTGCTCAAGGTCACCTACAAGGTGGAGGCGACGCGCGTCGAGCAGCGCACAGACTTCGACAAGCTCGTCATCGACGTCGAGACCAAGAGCTCCATGCCTCCCCGGGACGCGTTGGCCTCCGCGGGCAAGACCCTCGTCGAGCTGTTCGGCCTCGCCCGTGAGTTGAATCTCGAGGCTGAGGGCATCGACATCGGTCCGTCCCCCGCGGACGCCTTCGTGGCCGAGCAGCTCTCGACGCCCATCGAGCAGCTCGACCTCACCGTGCGCTCGTACAACTGCCTCAAGCGCGAGGGCATCCACACCGTGGGCGAGCTCATTGCGCGCAGCGAGGCCGATCTGCTGGACATCCGGAACTTCGGTGCCAAGTCCATCGACGAGGTCAAGGTCAAGCTCGCCACCCTCGGCCTGGCGCTCAAGGACAGCCCCCCGGGGTTCGACCCGGGGGCCGCGGTCTACTTCAGCGACGAGGACGACGACGACTTCGGCTACGTCGAGGACGAGCAGCTGTAGTCCCCGGACTACCCAGGCAACTCTCACCGCAACGAGGAGTACGCAGATGCCCACGCCAACGAAGGGTCCCCGTCTCGGGGGAAGCCCCGCCCACGAGCGCCTCATCCTCGCCAACCTGGCGACCGCGCTATTCGAGCACGGGCGCATCACCACGACCGAGGCGAAGGCCAAGCGGCTTCGTCCGCTCGCCGAGCGCCTCATCACCTTCGCCAAGCGCGGTGACCTCGCTGCGCGGCGTCGAGTCATGACGGTGGTGCGCGACAAGGGAGTCGTGCACGTGCTCTTCGCGGAGATCGGCCCGCGCTACCAGACGCGTCAAGGCGGCTACACGCGCATCCTCAAGCTCGGGCCACGCAAGGGGGACAACGCACCCATGGCGCTCATCGAGCTCGTGGAGCCGCTGCCTGAGCAGGCGGTGGCCGAGGCCACTGCGGCGACCAAGCGCGCAGCCAAGGAGAAGGCGGCCAAGAGCGAGGCCACCGAGACCCCGGCCGCCGTGGCTGAGACCGTCGCGTCGGACGAGACGGTCTCCCAGACGGACGCGCCCGAGGCAGTGGATGCCGCCGACGAGTCAGCCGATGTCTCCGAGGACATCAACGAGGTCGAGGAGGCTGAGGTCGAGGAGGCCACCGAGGCCGACCAGAGCGCTCCGGCTCGGGAAGAGGAAATCGCCGACGATGCCGGCGAGTCGGCCGAGGAAAAGGACGACAAGGCCTGAACCCGCACGATCCCTGCGCGATGCGGAGACTTCACCCCCGTGGGAGGCCTCCGCATCGTGTTTTTCCGGGGCGCGATCGGCGCGGGGGGATGCCGTGACGCGGGTGAGGCTCGATCTCGGCTACGACGGCACGGACTTCGCCGGCTGGGCGCGGCAGCCCGGGCTGCGCACGGTGCAGGGGACACTCGAGGAGGCCCTGGCCCGCGTCCTCTCGCTCCCGGACGCCCCCCCGGTCACGTGTGCGGGACGCACGGACGCGGGGGTTCACGCCCGTGGCCAGGTGGTCCATGTGGACCTGGAGCAGGTCCCCGACGTGGACGCGCTTGTCCGCAGCGTGCGAGGCGTGCTCCCGGAGGATGTCTGGCTGCGGGCGGCGAGCCTGGCTCCCGAGGGCTTCGACGCGCGCTTCTCCGCACTGTCCCGGCACTACCGCTATCGGCTCTGCGACGAGCCCGGAGCCTGGGATCCGCTGCTGCGCCGCGAGGTGGTGCGCTACCCCCGCCCCCTTGACCTCGCTGCCATGAACGCCGCCGGCGAGCGCCTCATCGGCGAGCACGACTTCGCCGCCTTGTGCAAGCCCCGCGAGGGGTCGACGACCATCCGCCGCCTCCTGTCGCTGACGTGGTCCCGCAGCGCGGGAGGGCTGGCCGAGATGTCGGTCAGTGCCGATGCGTTCTGCCATTCCCTGGTGAGGTCCATTGTCGGCGTTCTCGTGCCCGTGGGCGACGGGCGCCAAGGGCTCGACTGGCCCGCCTGCGTCGTGGCGGCGCGCGAGCGCAACCCGCGAGTCACCGTCATGCCGCCCCATGGACTGGTACTCGAGGAGGTTCGCTACCCCGACGGTGCGAGTCTCGCCGCACGGCAGGCCGTGACGCGTTCGACTCGAGGCTGATATGGGCCACATCGACGTCCAGCACGTGACGTACTCGCTTCCCGACGGACGGATCCTTCTTGACGATGTCGGCTTCCGGATCGGGGAGGGAGCCAAGGCCGCCCTGGTGGGCGCCAACGGCGCGGGCAAGACGACCCTGCTGCGCATGGTCGCGGGCGACCTGCAACCCGATGAGGGCTCCGTGGTGACGACCGGGGGACTGGGAGTCATGCGTCAGTTCATCGGCCAGGGGGGATCCGGCACGGTGCGCGACCTGCTCCTGTCGGTGTCCTCTGAGCCGCTTCAGCGTGCGGCCCAGGAGGTCGATGCCTGCGAGACGCTCCTCATGGACAGCGAGGATGAGGCGCTGCAGATGCGCTACGCGCAGGCCCTTGCCGACTATGCCGATGCGGGCGGATACGACGCCGAGGTGTCCTGGGATGTCTGCTGCACCGCGGCACTCGGCCTGTCGTTCGACGCGGTGAAGTGGCGCGGGGTGGACACCCTGTCGGGGGGCGAGCAGAAGCGGCTCGTGCTCGAGGCGCTTCTGCGCGGCCCCGACGAGGTTCTCCTTCTCGATGAGCCTGACAACTACCTCGACGTCCCGGGCAAGCAGTGGCTGGAGGAGCGCCTTGCCGCGAGCTCCAAGACGGTCCTGCTCATCAGTCATGACCGCGAGCTCCTGCGCGCGTGTGCGACGACCATCGTGACCGTCGAACTCGGGGCTGCCGGCAACACGGTGTGGGTGCACGGCGGTGGATTCGCGACGTATGCCGATGCCCGGGCCGACCGAGTTAGTCGACTCGAGGAACTGCGTCGACGCTGGGATGAGCAGCATCAGAAGCTCAAGGACCTCGTGCTGATGTACAAGACGAAGGCGGCGTACAACGACGGCCTTGCCTCTCGCTATCAGGCCGCGCAGACGCGACTGCGCATGTTCGAGGAGGCCGGTCCCCCGCAGGCCGTGCCGATCCGCCAGAGCATGCGCATGCGCCTGCAGGGAGGGCGCACCGCGAAGCGAGCGGTTGTGTGCGAGGACCTTTCGCTCAGCGGGCTCACCCAGCCCTTCGACCTGGAGGTGTGGTTCGGGGAGCGACTGGCGGTCCTCGGCCGCAATGGCGCGGGCAAGTCCCACCTGCTGCGCCTGCTCGCGGCGGGCGGGAGCGATCCCGATGTCGAGCATCGGCCCGTGAACGACCTGCCCATCGCGCCCGTCGCCCATGCGGGAAGTGCCCGCCTGGGCTCGCGGGTGCGTCCCGGGTGGTTCGCGCAGACCCACGTGCGCCCGGACCTCGACGGGCGCACCCTGCTGGAGATCCTGCACCGCGGCGACGGCCATCGTGCCGGGATGGGCCGTGAGCAGGCGGCTCGGGCACTGGACCGCTATGGGCTCGCGGGCGCGGCGGAGCAGCGCTTCGAGTCGCTGTCCGGGGGACAGCAGGCCCGCTTCCAGATCCTCCTGCTGGAACTCTCGGGCGCCACGCTGCTGCTTCTCGACGAGCCGACTGACAACCTCGACCTCGACAGCGCCGAGGCCCTCGAGGCAGCTCTGGACGCGTTCGAGGGCACGGTTGTCGCCGTGACGCACGACCGCTGGTTCGCGCGCGACTTCGATCGCTACCTCATCGTCGGCGCCGATGGCGAGGTCCGAGTCGCCCAACAGCCGCTCTGGGATCGGTGACGCGAAGCGGCTAGCATCCGGTCCGGGGGCGAGGGGAGTGGCCATGGCGCGCCGGAGCCATCTGAGGCTCGCATCCGCGGCCGCCTGCGCCATGGCGGTCGCGGTGACCGCGGTTGGTGCGGGATGGTCATCTGCAGGCTCGTCCACAGGTTCGTCTGCCGTCAGCGCCTCCCGCCGGCTGCCGGCCCCGAGGTCTGCTCCGGACGGCGCACTGGGATCGTTCACGGCCCTGGGCAGTGGACTCAACAACGTCGTCTACGCCCTCGCTCTTCGCGGTGATGACACGCTCTACGTGGGAGGCGAGTTCACGGCCGCGAGCGGCGGTGGGGCGAACTCGCTCAACCGAATCGCGGCGTGGGACGACACCTGGATTCCGTTGGGCACGGGTGCGGGCAATGGGGTGAACAACCTGGTGTCCGCGCTGGCCGTGCGCGGCGACGACACCCTCTACATCGGAGGGGCCTTCGACGCGGCAGCGGGCCAACCGGCGGGCTCCCTGAGCAAGATCGCCGCGTGGGACGACACCTGGGTCCGGCTAGGCAACGGCCTCAACGACTGGGTACGGGCACTGGCGGTGAGCCGAGACGACACGGTCTACGTCGGCGGTCACTTCACAGCAGCCGTCGGCGGTGCGGCGAACTCGCTCAACCGGATCGCGGCGTGGGACGACACCTGGGTCGCTCTGGGCGGCGGCCTCGACAACATCGCCCGCTCGCTCGCGGTCCGCGACGACGACACGCTCTACGTGGGCGGTCAGTTCACGGCGCAGTTTGGCGGAGCCAGCAATTCCCTGCGGAGCGTGGGGGCGTGGGACGACACCTGGATGCCCCTGGGCAGTGCGGCCACCAACGGCCTCGATTCGGCGGTGTCGGCCGTGTCAGTCTTCCGCGACGACACGGCGATGTTCGGCGGCGGCTTCTCGGCGTCCGCGAGCGGGACCACACTGAACAAGATTGCCGGATGGCGCGCGGGCTGGGCGCCCTTCGTCGCCGCATCGGGCAACGGCCTCAACAGCACGGTGGACGCCATCGTCACCGACGACACTCGCGGCCTCATCTACGTAGGTGGGTGGTTCGACAAGGCAGTCGGAGGGACCGCGGGATCATTGAAGTACGTCACCGCGTGGGACGCCGCCATCCGCGCGTGGATCCCCCTGACCGTGGCCGGAGGGGCCAACGGCGTCTCCGTCGCCAGTGTCGGAGTTTTGCCGAACGTCGTCGCCCTCGCCCTCGACGACTCCGTGCTCTACCTCGGCGGGAACTTCACCACGGCCGGGGGTGTCGGGGGGTTCGGCAACATCGCGCGGTGGACGTGGGACCCTCCGCAGGGCAGCAATGCCGCGACCGCAATGCAGGGCGCATCGGTCCAGGTGTCGGGGGAGGGCCTCGTCGGCATTCCCGCGACGGGCGCCGTGACGGTCGGCGCTCAACCGGTGAGCTACGCCCGAGACGACTCCACCCACCTGACCTTGGACATCCCCCTGTCACTGGCAGCGGGCACGCATGCGATCCAGGTCAACGCGGCAGGGGGCTGGGGCGACATCGGGACCGTGCAGGTGACGTCGGCACCGGTGGATCCCCCGGCCCCGACACCGGCAGCGGCGCCGCTGGACGTGCATGCCGTCGCCGGGGATGCGTCCGCGGTCGTCTCCTGGACTGAGCCGGTCACGGCGGGCAGCTACCCCATCAGCTTCTACCAGGCGACCAGCACACCGGCGGGTGGCACCTGCCTCGTGGCTGCTCCCGTCACCCAATGCACGGTCTCGGGCCTGCGCAATGGGATGGAGTATTCGTTCACGGTGCATGCCCTCACGGGGGCGGGCTGGGGCGCGACCTCGGATCCGTCGAATGCCGTCACGCCGAGTGCCCCCACGCGGCCCTCCATCGTCATCTCGGGCACCCGTGATTCCGGAGACTCCAGAGTCGTCCTGGTCAGGGGATCCACGGTGGGCCTGGTCGGCGAGGAGGTGATCGCCTGGACCCGGACGGGACAGTCCCCCTTCGCCGAGGGCATCGTGCCACGGATCGTCGCCGATGATGGAAGCTTCTCATGGAGCAGACGGGCGCGGCGCTCCCTCGACGTCTTCTTCGCGCACGGCGTCACGAGGTCCAACGTCGTGTCCATCCCGGCGCGCTCGTCACCCAGGGTGTGGCATGCTCCACGCCATGTCCTTCGATGACCCGGCCCCGGTCCGGCCCGGATGGTTCCGCCGTCACCTCGCGTGGTTCATCGGCGGCGCTGTCGCACTCGTGGTGCTCGCGGTCGGTGCCGCGGTCGTGCTGCCGCGCGTCCTGACCAACCAGACCAAGGCTGACCTGTACGACGGCCGGCTCGTCGACGCGGACTACTGGACGCAGGAGCCGCAGATCCTGTCCGCGGGGCTCGGCTTCGAGGGCACCATTGGCACGGCCGTGGAGGATGAAGCGAACACCCTCGATGCCGGCGGCGCATGGGACACGAGCCTCGTGTGCGCGGAGGAGCCCACCGATGCGCAGCGCAGCAACGTCGTGCCCAGCAGCACACTCGACATGACGGTCCTCGCGGTCGCCGGGGCGGAGCTCGAGAAGGTCGACGGGCTGCCCGTGGTCTTCAGTTGGCCCGTGCGCACGAACACGATCGATCCCACGCAGTTCCTCTTCACCCTCAACACCGGCGAGCAGGTGGGCGTCGACTCTGTCACGATGACCCCGAACTTCGAACTCAATGAGCGCAACACGGTCGTGATGTTCTCCGACCTGGGCAATCGCGCGAGCGCATCCGAACCCGATGCGCGGTTCCCCGTCCGGCTCGACATCGTGCCGGCATCCGACGGGCGCGAGCTCATGCTGGCGGGGCCGCAGGGAGACGTGCCGGCGACGGGTCTGAGCTGGACAGGAGACGGGTCGCCGTACGACGTGGGACCGACGCTGGTCGGCGCCAAGCTGAACCGCGTCGGAGATGCGGCCGCCGGCGAGGGCGGCGTGCCATCGCTGACCGGGGGCACCCTGCCGAATGACGAGTTCGCCCTCTACGGGTCGGAGGGTCAGTACCGACTGCGCATGCTCACCTCGGGGGGATTCTCCCCGGATTCGATTCGTGGAGTGCTCCCCACCGACTTCGAGACCTTCTTCCGATTGCATGCCACGGGCGCGGATGGCTCCGATGTGGTCCTCGACAGGGTCGGGCAGGAGTACGACGTCGCGGGCGGCACCCTGCGCATCGTCGGCCTCTCCGAGCTCGGCAAGCCGGAGGGTGACGGAATCGTCTACGACGACTGCTACACCGAGGACCGCGACAACTACATCGACGTCATCATCTCCGGACCCGAGGCCGCGGCCCGCAGCATCACCGGCCTGGAGATCCCGGCCCTCGAGGGCGGCTATGCGGCGTTCTACAACCCCGGCGGCCCGGGTGGGACTCCTACGCCGGGGGTCCGCTACACCGCCCCCGGGCCCGCGTCGCTCACTCCCGTGGTGATCGCCCTGGACGACCCCATGAGGGTTTCCCGGGACTGACCAAGGCCGGGCCAGGGGGCGAGTGGCCCGGCCAGGGGCCGTTTTGACCCCTCCGTGGGCGCCCCGGTAGCCTGGGGGGTCGTTGTGCCCGTCCCAGGGCGCTCCCCACGAACGAGTGAAGGTCCACGTGCGCACGTACACCCCCAAGCCGGGCGAGATCACCCGCGAGTGGTTCGTCATCGACGCCACCGACGTGGTCCTCGGTCGGCTGGCCTCCCAGGTCGCGACCCTGCTGCGCGGCAAGCACAAGCCGGTCTTCGCCCCCCACGTGGACACGGGCGACTTCGTCATCGTCATCAACGCGGACAAGGTCGCTCTCACGGGCTCGAAGCTCCAGCAGAAGAAGGACTACCGCCACTCCGGCTACCCCGGCGGCCTGCGCGCCACGTCGTACGCCGAGTTGCTCGAGGACAACCCTCGTCGCGCCATCGAGAAGGCCGTCTGGGGGATGATCCCGCACAACAAGATCGGTCGGCAGCAGATCACCAAGCTCAAGGTGTACGCCGGTCCGGACCATCCGCACTCGGCCCAGAAGCCCCAGCCGTACACCATCACGCAGGTCGCGCAGTAGCGCGCGCCGCGAAAGGACAGCACGTGACCACAGCTGAGACCGACGTCGACGTCATCATCGAGGTCGACGAGGAGATCCCCTCGGAGTACACCTCCGAGACCCCGGTGGAGACCGTGGTCGTCGAGGTCCGTCCCGCGGTGACCGCGCCCGGGTCCGCGACCGGCCGACGCAAGGAGGCCATCGCCCGCGTGCGGCTCATCCCCGGCACCGGGCGCTGGACGGTCAACGGACGCGAACTCGAGGCCTACTTCCCCAACAAGGTTCACCAGCAGCTGGTGAGCGAGCCGTTCGTGACCCTGGGCCAGGAGGGCCGCTACGACGTCATCGCCCGGATCCAGGGCGGCGGCGTTTCGGGCCAGGCCGGGGCTCTGCGGCTGGGCATCGCCCGCGCGCTCAACGAAATCGATCTCGAGGGCAACCGGCCTCCGCTGAAGAAGGCGGGCTTCCTCACGCGCGATCCGCGCGCGAAGGAGCGCAAGAAGTACGGCCTCAAGAAGGCCCGCAAGGCGCCCCAGTACAGCAAGCGCTGACGCACGCCGATGGCCCCCCGGCCGGCGGGCGCTCCCCGTCTCTTCGGCACCGACGGAGTGCGCGGCCTGGCAAATCGCGACCTCACCGCCGAACTCGCCCTCTCTCTGGCCTGCTCGGCCGCGCACGTGCTCGGCGAAGGGGGCCATCACCCCACCGCGGTGGTCGGGCGTGACCCGCGCGCCAGCGGCGAATTCCTCGAGGCGGCTGTCGTGGCCGGCCTGGCCAGCGCCGGGATCGACGTCCTCCTCGCCGGCGTGGTCCCCACCCCGGCTGTTGCCTACCTGACCACGGCCCTCGGCGCCCGGATGGGCGTGATGCTCTCGGCGTCTCACAACGCCATGCCGGACAACGGCATCAAGTTCTTCGACGCGGATGGCTTCAAGCTGGCCGACGACATCGAGGACCGTATCGAGGACCGTCTCGGCGAATCCTGGGAGCGTCCTGTCGGAAGCGCTGTCGGCCGCGTGCGCGATCTTGCTGACGGCTCTCAGCGGTACGTCGACCATGTCCTTGCGGCGGTGCGCGCCCCGCTCACCGGCCTGCGTGTCGTCGTGGACTGCGCCCACGGCGCCGCCTCGGCGGTCTCCCCGAGGGCCCTGGCCCGGGCGGGCGCGGAGGTCATCGCCATCAACGCATCCCCCGACGGCCTCAACATCAATGACGGCTGCGGCAGCACGCACATGGAAGGACTTGTCCGCGCCGTGCTCGAGAGCGGAGCGGATGCGGGGATCGCCCACGACGGGGACGCCGACCGCTGCCTGGCCGTCGACGCGACGGGCGCCATCGTGGACGGCGACCAGATCCTCGCGATCCTCGCGCTGGGCTCCCGCGACGCCGGGCTCCTTGCGCAGGACACCGTGGTGTCGACCGTGATGTCGAACCTCGGATTCCGCCTCGCGATGCGGGAGCGCGCGATCAACGTGGTCGAGACCGCCGTTGGGGATCGCTATGTGCTCGAGGCCATGCGCGATCGGGGCTACTCGCTGGGCGGGGAGCAGAGCGGACACATCGTCATGCTGGACCTGGCCACGACCGGCGACGGCGTACTCACGGCACTTGCGCTGCTATCGCGCATGGCGGAGACCGGATCGTCGCTGCAGGAACTCGCCGCCGTGATGACCCGGCTCCCGCAGGTGCTCATCAATGTCCCGGGAGTGGACAAGGCCCGGCTGGGTGACAGCCCCGAGGTGCTGGCCGCGGTCGCGGCGGTCGAGGAATCCCTCGGTACGACCGGGCGCGTGCTGCTGCGCGCCTCGGGCACGGAACCGCTCGTGCGCGTCATGGTCGAGGCTCCGACGGCTGACGAGGCAACCTCCGCGGCGCAATCCATCGCGGCGGTGGTGCGCACGGCACTCTCCCTCGACTGACCGGGGGTGCGCTAGCCGCGTTGAGGCGAGGGGGCGCTTCCCCTGCCGACGCGGCGGAGGATGAGCAGGGTGAGCCAGCCGCTCAGCGCCATGCCGGCGATGTTGACGATGAGCTGGAGACTGCTCCCGATCACCTCGCTCCACGCCGCCAACGCGAGGCCCAGGGCGATGTTGCCGGCCGCGGGGATGGTAGTGACCGAGATGAAGACGCCGGCAAGGGCCGTGGAGCGGTTGGTGGTCATGGCGATGACACCGGCGATGCCGGCGATGATGGCCACGACGATGGACCACCGGTCGGGCTCGTAGATGAAGGCGGTGAAGGGCCTCGGCCCGGTCACCTCCCTGGCACTGATCCATCCGGTCCATCGGCACACCAGGCACAGCGCGGTAGTTAAGGCGATGCTGAAGGCGAATCCGAGGACAAGAGTCCTCAGCGCCGAGTAGAAGAGGTGGGCGCGCCGAGTCACCAGCGCCACACCGAGTGCGGCCACTGCCGCAAACTCCGGCCCCAGCACCATGGCGCCGATGATGAGGACCTGCGAGTCCAGCACGATGGCGATGGACGCGATGATCGTCGCCATCGTCATGAAGGCCAGGAATCCCCAGCTCAGCCTCGACTCGCCGTAGCTCATCTCCACGACCTGGGGCCAGATGATCGAGTCGGCGTCGGTTCCCGGGGTCGACTCTGAGGCGTCGAAGCCTCTCTGCGAAATCCATGCCTCGATGGGCACCATCTCGATGCTCCCGGACTCACCGATGCCGAGGTCGTCGAGGAGGCCCATCACGCGCGTCGCCCCCTCGCGCGCCACGGATGCCTCAATCAGGTCGCCTTCCGGCTTCAGCGCAGCCCCAGGGATGCATCCCAGGGAACTGACGGCGGGGTCGTCGCCCAGGGCGCTGAGTGCAGCCGGAACGCTTGCTGCCGGGCAGAAGACTCGCAGGTGCAGCACGAGGGGCATTGTGCCCTTCGAGGGCCGCGGCGGGGGCGGTTCCGCGAGGTTCACCGCGTACGCTGGCAGCCATGTGCGGGATCGTGGGGTACGTCGGCGAGAAGCAGGCGCTCGAGGTCGTGGTCGAGGGCCTGCGCCGCCTGGAGTACCGCGGCTACGACTCCGCGGGGGTCGCGGTCGTCGCCGGCGAGCTCCTCGACGTGCGGAAGAAGGCGGGCAAGCTGGCCAACCTCGAGGGACTGCTGGGCGAGGATCCCCTGGAGGCCGCGACATTGGGCATCGGCCACACCCGGTGGGCCACCCACGGCGGTCCTACCGATGCCAATGCGCACCCGCACGTGAGCGCCGACGGCACCGTCGCCGTCATCCACAACGGCATCATCGAGAACTTCGCT
>JAPOJD010000246.1 GCA_029978585.1 Actinomycetota bacterium | reverse complement strand
CCCGGGGCGACCAGCTCGCGGGCCGTCGGGGCGCCGCCCCGCAGCCAGCAGTATCGGTAGTCCCAGTTGCGGCCCCCCCCGAGTCGCTCGGGGAGGCTGGACGTGGCGGCGGCGAGGATGCCCCCCGTCGGCCGATGGCACAGTGCCCGCAGGGTGAGCGCCGATCTCGCCTCGTGGTCGGGCCGGACCCCGGGGAGCGTGAGTCCGGCCACCCAGTCCTGCCAGTACTGCTCGGTCCGCGAGCGCATGAGCGGCTCCGGCTCGGCCTCCGGGGTGAGGTCGGCGGTCCCGAAGCGAAGGTCCAGGACGACCGGCCCCGCCGACAGGTCGATGACGGCGACGGCGCTGTGGGCCCCGCAGTCTTCCCGGATCTCCCACTCCACCCCGGGAGCGTGCAGCGCGATGGGATCCGCGCCGCCCTGCACGACCAGGCCGCCTTCGCGGCACTCGATCGTCGCCGTCACCATGCCGAACTGGGGGCGCGGGGCGAAGGAGACCACGGCCTTCTCCGTGCCCGAGATGCGCCGGATGATCCGGGCGGTCACATCGGACTCGCCCCGGGGAATAGGCAGGTAGTCCAAGACGGTGAGCCCCGCCCACCGCGTGCGCGCGGTGAGCGTGTTGGCGACATACGACTGGGAGAGGGGGTTGGCGCCATGGCGCGGCCGGATGCTGAAGTGCCCCGAACTGGTGTCGCCGAGGAGGCCCGAGAAGACCGCTGATGAGTCCGGATCGGGGGCGCAGAACCAGTCGAGCGATCCCTGGGGGGACAGCAGCGCCACGGCGTGCTGATTGGACAGGAGCACATGATCCTCGATCGGGTTGGCATGGCCGCCGAGCAGCCACCTCTCCCGCCTCTGCAGGACGTCGAACAGCAGCGTGGACACCTCCTGCGGCGAGTCGACGCGCCACGGCGCCGCGCTGTCGCCGTCGCCGACCTTGACCGCCACATCGGGACCGGACAGGGTCCGGAACACCGTCTCGTCGGTCAGGTCGTCACCGATGAAGAGCACGGCACTGGCTCCCACGCGATGGCGCAGCATCGCGACGGCATCCGCCTTGTCGGCCTTCACCACGCCGAGTTCGATGACGGCCTTGCCGTAGCGCACCACCACGCCCGGCACCTGCCCCGGTCCCATCGCAAGCGCGCGGAGCAGCTCCTCCCCGGCATCGGGCGTGCATCGGCGCACGTGAACGGCCACGCTGCTGGGCTTGAGCTCGAGGTAGGACCCGGGCACGTGGTCGGCGAGATCGACCGCGGCGTTGACGACCTGGTGGAGCAGTCGGCGCTGCTGGGGGTCGAGGGAGAAGTCCTGGTCCATCTCCCAGCCGTGACTGCCCACCAGGTGGATCTCGGAGGGCAGTCGGGACATGACTGCGAGATCCCTCAGCGAGCGCCCGGAGACGACGGCGACCGTGGTGGAGGGGAGGACGGAAAGGGCGCGCAGCGCCACCACCGACTCCTCGAGCGGTCGTGCCTGCGTTGGGTCGTCCACGATCGGCGCCAGGGTCCCGTCGTAGTCGCAGCACACGAGGAGGTGCGGCGTGGTCGCGAGTGCGTTCACGGGGACCGCAACATCGCTACCGGGCGGGCTCATCTCTCGTGCTTCGACCACCTCGGGGGCGAGGGCATCGAGGAACTCCCTCGCCCAGGTCTGCGCGTCCTCCTCGAACACCGATCGCCGCAGGGCCATCATGCGGCCATGGCGCTCCGCGTCGCTCGACGACGCCGCCTCCTCCATGGCGTCCTCCAGTCCCACAGTGTCGTAGGGATTGACCAGCCATGAGGCCGAGAGCTGCTGAGCGGCACCGGCAAACTCGCTGAGGATCAGGGCCCCTGTCCCGTCGTTGCGGGTGG
>JAPOJD010000032.1 GCA_029978585.1 Actinomycetota bacterium | reverse complement strand
GCGCCCGCGGCGGCACCGGCCCCCGCCGAACCGGAATCAGCGACGCGGGCGGAGCTCCCGCCTTCGGTCGTCCTCGTGGATCTCAGCGTCGGCGAGCCGGAACGGCCGCCCCTCCCGCCGACGCCGTCCGTCCCGCTCGGCGCCGATGACGACGACGAGCCAGAGGTCCTCGTCAAGGGCATCCGCTGCCCCGACGGCCACCACAACAACCCACGCGCGAGCTACTGCGTCATCTGCGGCCGTCGCATGGGCGTGTCCCAGAGCCTCGTCCTCGTGGACGGTCCACGGCCACCCCTGGGAGTCCTTCTCCTCGACGACGGCTCCACCGTCCCCGTGCGGTCCGACATGGTGCTCGGGCGATCTCCCGAGCAATCTCCCCTCGTCACCTCCGGCGACGCACGGGCCATCGCCCTGTCGGATTCGACCCAGTCGATCTCCCGGATCCACCTCCACGTGCACCTGGACGAATGGGAGGTGCTCGTGAGCGACCTGGGATCGTCGAATGGGTCGTTCGCCTGGGACGATGCGACGCATTCCTGGCAGCGACTCGATCCGGGAGTCGCGATCACGCTGGAGAACCGCCATCGCCTGAGGCTGGGCGAGCGCGAGGTGCTCTACTCGCAGCACCACACGAAGGACTGATCAGCCCAGTCCGCTGGACTGCTGGAACGAGTCGAATGCGGCCCGCGCGCTGGACGTCTCGGCTCCGGACCCTACGTAGACTCCAGCTCCCCCCGAGGGCAGGGAGGAGTCGCGCGCCCTCACCAGCGTCCCGGTGTCCACGCTGAGCGAGAGTTGATCGCCCGCGCAGACCGCGGTGAGCCGCTGCTTGGTCCCCGGCATGACCGCATTGGCCTGCTCAGCGAGACGCGTCCACTGCCCGTCGACGGCCCGCCAGATGGTCGCCGTACCCGCTGTGTCGATGCCCAGGGTGTAGAGATTGAGCGAGTCCACGACACGGCAGACGATGCCGAAGTCTGCCAGGCGCGGGTCGCCGACGATGCCCCCGATCGCGATGATCTGGGAGTCGGCGACCTCGGGGGTCGGGGCAAGGGAATAGGAGACGGAGTCTGCCTGGGAGACGGTGCCGACGAGCACACCCCCTTCGAGTGCGAACGACGTTCCTGCCGTCGAGACATCCCACGGCACGGGGGCGGACCCTGGATTCGCGAAGTCGATCGAGTAGTCCACCGCCCCTGCTCCCGGGCCTGCCTCGGAGGCCAGGGGCGACACGGGCGACGCTGGCGACGACGTTGCCGGGGCCGCAGAGGTGGCGGGCGGCGACGTGGCCGCGCTCGGCAGTGAGGCGCTCTGCGTCGGTGCGGCCGACTCGGATGACGCCCCCATCGACATCATGAGGAGGGCGAAGAGGCCCAGCACGATGAGAATGCCCGCCGCGATCCCTCCCGCGATGAGGACAAGGCGCAACGACGACGACGACCCGGCCGGGGGCGCAGGCGCCCGGGGCGCAGGCGCCGGAGGCGCAGGCGGGGGGTCCGCGGCGACCGGGGGTGGGGCCGCCATGTGCGTCATTCCTGCGTCCCCGGTCAGGGCGACCGCCGGTGCCGCCTCGCCCGGATCTGTCTGCAGGCCCGGGGTCGGTGCGGGCGGCGTCACGATGACGGGCGTCAGGATGTCGTCTGCCGCGAGGTTCGCGCTCTGACGCAGGGCCTGGGCCATGTCGAGCGCGGTGGCGAACCTGTCAGCAGGCGCCTTCTGCAGGGCCCGCATGATGATGTCCGCCGCCGGGGCCGGGATATCGGGGCGCACGTCCCGGGGGTCGGGGACTGGGCGGTTCACGTGCGCGAGCGCAGCGGCAAAGCCGCCCTCCTCGGTGACGAAGGGCACCTGCCCCGTCGTGGCCGTGAAGAGCACGGCGCCGAGCGAGTAGATGTCGCTGGCCGGGCCCGTCTCCTCGCCGAGAGCCTGCTCGGGGGACATGAAGGCGGGCGTGCCGATCGACTCCCCCTGCATCGTCATCGACGACTCGCCGGAGATGCGCGCGATCCCGAAGTCGGCCACGCGGATACCGCCGTCGGGCTCCATGAGGATGTTGCTCGGCTTGATGTCGCGGTGGACGACGCCGGCCTCGTGGGCCTCGGCGAGCGCCTCGGCTGCGGCAACGCCGATCTGCGCGGTATGCCGCCAGTCCAGGGGTCCGTGCGCGGCGATGTAGCCGTCGAGCGATCCACCGGGGACGTACTCGAGCACGAGCACCAGTCGCTGGTCGTCCAGGGTTACTAGGTCGTGGACGGTGATGATGCTGGGGTTGCGGATCTTTGCCAGCACCCGGGCCTCGCGCCGGAAGCGCTGCAGCAAGTCCGGGTCCTGGCCGATGTGGGGCAGCAGCACCTTGAGGGCCACGTCACGCTCGAGGGTGGCGTCCTGTGCGCGGTAGACGACGCCCATGGCACCGGAGCCCAGCCGCTCGACGATGACATAGCGGCCGAGGATGGTGTCGCCCATCTCAAACGACATGTCCACCTCCCCCGGCCATTATGGCGGCGGCGGCGCTCTCGGCGCGCTTGCGCCGAGAGGCGACGTAGGGGAAGGTTCCCTGGTGGGAAGCGAGGGGCTGCAGGGCGCGCTCGGCTTTCGGTGGTCGCCCCCGAATCCCGTCCAGCGCAGCATGCAGCGCGCGGCCTCTACCCGGGCCGGCGGATGGATCTTCCAGCGCACCCTCTACCGCGTGGACCGGCCCCTGTATCGCTGGTCCGGCGGCCGGGTGACACTGCCGGGCATGGCGACCGGACTCCCCGTGATCATGCTCACGACGACAGGCGCCAAGACCGGGCTCGAACGCACGATGCCCGTGGCGGCGATCCCCTTCGGGGACGACTTGGCCGTGGTGGGCACCAACTTCGCCCAGCCAAAGCCCCCGGGCTGGGCGCTCAACCTCGCGAAGAACCCGCTCGCCGAGGTGACGTGGCGCGCGACCAGCATTCGGGTCGTGGCCACCCCGGTGCCCGAGTCGGACATGGCACAGGTGTGGGCGTCAGCCTCGCGCGTGTACGCCGGGTTCCCGAAGTATCGCGAGCGCCTCGAGGGCGCGCGGGCCGTGCTCGCGTTCGCACTCACGCCCGACGCCTGACCTCACTCCTTCGGCAGCGGCTCCCGCGCGCAGCGGACGTACTGCTTCAGGTCGTGGCGGACGTTGTCGGGCATCTTGAACAGGTTGCAGCCCGCGGGATCATCGCTCCAGAAGGCCATCCGCCAGCCGACGCCGGTCTGCAGGATCACCCGCATCCGCCCTTGGGTTGTGGGGCACCCGGGCATCTGCTTCACCCGGCTCATCAGGCCCCAGTTCCTGTCTGAGACCGCGAAGGCGACGTTGACGCACTTGGGCTTGACGTCCTCCCTGAGCGCGTTCATGATCATGGCCTTCTCGATCTTCGTGGCCTGGACGATCGTCCTCTTGGCCTGGGCCGGGGCCGGGGCGGCGACCATGAGGCCAACGGCCATGGCGGCAGCTGCCGCCGCGGCGGCTCCTCCGCGAGAGACCCTGCTCAACCGTGCACGACTGCCTGACGACATGCTCGCGACCTTTCGATCCAGGGAGCCTGCGCCCCCGATGGCGACCTGTGCCCGAGTCTAGACAGCGCTCCTCCCGGACGCCTGGTCAGCGGCCGGACAGGAATCCGTGGTGGGATGGCCCCGTGCCCGCAGGTGACTCTCCCGACCGCGAGGGCACGCCGGGGTTCTCCTTCACGGTCGAGCACCGCGCGCCCGCGGGCGCGGGACGGGTCGGCCGGATCCGCACCCCGCACGGCCCCATCGACACCCCCGCCTTCATCCCGGTCGGGACCAAGGCCACCGTGAAGGCGGTCCTGCCCGAGTCGATGCGTCAACTGGGCGCCCAAGCGGTCCTCGCAAACGCCTATCACCTGCACCTGCAGCCGGGATCGGACATCGTGGACGAGGCGGGTGGCCTGGGCCCATTCATGAACTGGACTGGCCCCACGTTCACCGACAGCGGTGGCTTCCAGGTGCTCTCCCTGGGAGCGGGCTTCAAGAAGGTGCTCGCCATGGATGTCGAGGCGCACGGTGACGATGACGTGATCGCCGAGGGGAAGGATCGCCTCGCCGTCGTAGACGACGACGGAGTCACCTTCCGCTCTCACCTGGACGGCTCGACCCACCGATTCACTCCCGAGGTTTCCATGCAGGTGCAGCATCGCCTCGGTGCCGACATCATCTTCGCGTTCGACGAGTGCACCACGCTGTTCAATACGCGCGAGTACCAGGAGCGATCTCTCGAGCGCACCCATGCCTGGGCGCGGCGCTGCATCGAGGAGCACGAGCGCCTCACCAAGCAGCGCTCACACCGGCCCTACCAGGCCCTCTTCGCCGTCGTCCAGGGCGCCCAGCACGAGGACCTGCGACGCCGATCGGCACGCGAACTCGCCGCCCTGGGCATGGACGGATTCGGCATCGGCGGGGCGATCTCGAAGGCCGACCTCAGCACCATCGTCGAGTGGGTCACCTCCGAGTTGCCCGACGACCGGCCGCGTCACCTGCTCGGCATCGGGGAGCCGGGCGACCTCTTCGCGGGCGTGGCCGCGGGAGCCGACACCTTCGACTGCGTGTCCCCGTCGCGCGAGGCCCGCAATGCCGCCGTCTACTCCGATCTGGGCCGCTTCAACCTCACCCGCAGCGAGAACCGGCGCGCCTTCGAGCCCATTGACCCCTCATGCGACTGCTATACCTGCGCGCACTACACGAGGGCCTATCTCCACCATGCGATCAAGGGCAGGGAGATGATCGCTTCGACCCTGGCCACCATCCACAACGTGAGGTTCGCCGTGCGGCTGGTGGACCGCATGCGCGAGGCACTGGCCCGGGGGGACTTCGACGAATTCCGGGCCGAGTTCCTCGGCCGGTACTACGGCAACACGTCCGATGTCGCGTAGCTCGGCTCGCGCCTCTTCACCGCGTCGATGACCGCGTAGGTCACCGGCAGGAGAAGCGCCTCGACGAGAACCTTGTAGGCGAAGCCCACCGCGACGTAGATGAGGAAGTCGGTGCCGCTGAGGATGCCGAGGAAGGCGATGGTGCAGAAGACCACCGTGTCGGCGAGTTCGCCCACCGCCGTCGACCCGAGGAGCCGCAGCCACAGGGCCTTCTCCCGCGTGCGCTCCTTGATTCGCACGAGCACATATGAATTGAGCAGCTGGCCCACCAGGTAGCCGGCGAGGCTGGCCATGACGATCCGCGGAAGGAATCCCAGGATCGCCTCGAAGGCCTCCTGGTTGCCCCACGCCTCCGCGGACGGCGATACCTGGACGAGCCAGAACGTCAGCGCGGCCAGCGCCGACATGGCGAACCCAATGAGGATGGCGCGTCGCGCGGCCCGGAATCCGTACACCTCGCTCAGCACGTCGCCGACGACGTACACGAGCGGGAAGAGGAACACTCCGCCATCGGTGATGATCGGCCCGAATTGGATGAGCTTGACGGCTCCGATGTTGGAGATGAGCAGCAGGCCCACGAACACGCCCACGAGCGTCGGGTACACGCTCCTCGACGTCGTCGCGAAGTGCAGGGGCTGGCTCACGCCGCCCATTGAATCAGCCGCTCGCCCCGCTGCTCTGCGACGGCTCACTCACCGGTGAATCGCGGGCTGCGACGCTCGTGGAAGGCGTCGAGGCCCTCCTGGTAGTCGCGACTGTTCCACGCGGCCCGGCGCAGGGCCGCCAGCCGCTCGAATTCCTCGCTCGTGACTCCGCGCGCGTCGGTGAGGACGGCGATCTCGGCCTTGGTGGCGCGGATGCTCAAGGGCGCGCGCTCGGCGATCGTGGCGGCCATCTCCATCGCCTGGCGCTCCATGGCATCGCCGTCGTCGCCGAGGCGGTTGACCAGGCCGAGTTGGTGGGCCCGCTCGGCGTCGATCGGATCGGCGGTGAAGAACATCTCGTCGACCACGTTGCGGGGAAGCGCGGAGAGGAACTGGGCGATGCCGGCCGTGTGGTACGGCACCCCGAGCTTGGCCGGCGTGATCGCGAACGTCGCCTCCCGGGTCGCCACGACCAGGTCGCAGGTCACCACGAGGTTGCATGCCGCGCCCCACACGCTGCCCTCCACGGCAGCGATCACGGGGAAGGGAAGGGCACGTACGAGGCGCACGAGGTGCTCCACGGGGCTCGTCCAGGCCAGGGGGTCCTGACCGTCCCGGGGCAGGTCGTCGACGTCATGCCCGGCCGACCACACGCGGGCCCCCGGCTGGGCGCGCAGGACGAGGGCGCGACAATCGTTGTCCGCCGCCGCCTGCAACGCGACGAGCAACTCCGACACGAGGTCGCGGCTGAGCGCATTCCTGCGTTCCGGGTGCGCCATCATCACGACGGCAACCGCGCCGTCGCGCGAGCTCTCGACCAGGGCCACGGCCCGAGCCTAGTCGGACCGGCCGGCCCCCTACTTCTTCCGGTAGGTGATGTCGAACTCGATCGCGGCCTTGTAGCCGGACAGCGTGACGCGGTAGCGGTAGGTGCCCACGGCCCAGGCGCCGCTGTCCGTGTAGGGATTCAGGTAGAGCGCGTAGGTGGCGCTGCACTTCCCGACGCGGACCTGGTCCTGGGTGTTGTACTTCCCGTCGTACCGGAACTGCAGGCGGATGACGTCGCCGCGCTCCGCTCCGTCCGCGCAGTTGCCCTGGACCTCGATGTAGGGGAGGTTCGCCGCGACCCGGTACTTCCGCTGCGTGAACACCCGGGGGTCGGAGATGTTGACGCCGTCACTCCATCCCACGAGGTATGCCGCCGCGGGAACGGCCGCGGGCGCTGCCGGAGCGGGAGCCGCGTGAGCCGTGGCGACCGGGGCCGCGAGCGCTGCGGCGAGGGTTCCGGCGGCCAGCCAGGCGACGGCTCGTCGTAGGGACAGCTTCATGTCGGGTCCTCCCATCGCGTGCGAACACCCCCATCGAACGCCACGCGGGCCCGCCGCGCCGGGATATCGGCCGATAACGCACCCTCGTTTTCCCCGCCCGAGCCCCAGCCCCTCGGGTCGCGGCAGGGGAAGGCTAGGGGGAAGGCAGGACGCCGGTGCCCCCGCACTCCGGGGCGATGCGGAAGGCCTCCCCGGCGTCGCCTTCGGTCGCCTGGGAGAGCTCCGAGAGGCCGTCGGCCCCCTTCGATCCCGCGTCGTAGACATCCTTGGCGGCGATGCCCGCCTGCACGAGGGCCAGGCCGAAGTTCACCGGGTCCCCGGCGTTGCGTGCCTCCCCCAGGCGCGCGACCGCGTCGTCCTTCGCGACATTGAGGGCGTCGACGTTCTCCTGCATGTCCGCGAGTGCCGGAAGAGCCTTGGCGTAGTTCAGCGGCACCTTGCCGAGGGCGGCACCCAGGTCGTCGGCGGCGACGGTGAACTCGTCGAGGTTGGCCTCGAGCTGGCGCTGGAACTGCTGGCCGACGTCCTCACCGGACGAGGGGTCGTACTCGAGGTTCTTCGCGAACTCCACGAGGGTGTCGACGAACGCGTCCCGCGCGACGCACACTTCACCGGCCCACAGGATGATCTCCGGCGTGGGGGTTGGCGTCGGGGTGGGCGACGGAGTGGGGGTGCTGCTGCTCGACTCGGGCGCGGTGGTGGAGCCTCCCGCGTCACCGGAGTCGGAGGAGCATCCCGACACGAGCGCGACCGCGATGACAGCGATGACGGCAAGGGCCTTCCCTCTCATGGCCGACATGCTCCCCCACCCCCGTCGCGGTGTCCACGCGGGGTCGCGGCACTCGGGCCCTGCGACGCAATCGTGGCCGGTCAGCGGCCGAATCGTGACCCCGCGCGGAACGCCGCGCTCGCCTCTCGCGTCTAGCCTGGCAAGGGAAGGGGAGGCGACATGTCACTCACGGATCGACGCACCACCGTGCTGCGCCGCGGTGCCATCATCGCCGCGTGCGCCCTCGCCCTGGTTCTTGCGGGCTGCGGCGGGTCGGGCTCGTCGTCGGACTCCGCCCAGATGGCCCCGGACATGGCCGCTCCCGAGGCAGCACCGGAGTCCGTGACCGGGTCCGGCACCACGGTGGACGAGACGCCGCGCGAGGTCATCCGCAACGCCGACATCTCCCTGCGCGTCAACGACGTCCGCGCCGCCGTCGAGCAGGCGGGCACCATCGCCGAGGCCGCCGGAGGACGGGTGGCCGGCGAGAGCCTCAGCGCGCAGGGCGAGTCCTACTACGGAAACCTCACTCTGCGGGTGCCCGCCGACAGCCTGGACGCCGTCCTGTCGGAACTGGGCGCACTCGGCGACGTGCAGAGCGTCAATGTCACGGCGGAGGACGTCACCGCGCAGGCAGTGGATCTCGATGCGCGAATCGCGGCCCTGGAGACCTCGATCGCGCGCCTCCAGCAGCTGCTCTCCCAGGCCACCACGACCAAGGACATCATCGACATCGAGTCCGAGCTCACCGCGCGGCAGGCCGAGCTCGACTCCCTCAATGCCCAGCGCGCCGCGCTCTCCGACGCGGTGGCGCTGTCCACCGTCTACGTCTCGGTGACGCCGCTGACGTCCGAACCCGAGTGGACGCCGCCGGGATTCCTCGCCGGGCTGCAGACGGGGTGGAGCGCCATGCTCAACTTCGTCGCAGGGCTCATCACGGTCGCCGGCTTCGCGCTGCCCTTCCTGCTCCTGCTCGCCGTGTTCGCCGTGCCGATTGTGGTCATCGTCCTCGTCATCGCCCGCAGGAGGCGACGCCCGCGCTAGATTGCGCGCGTGACGCAGCAGGACAAGGGGCTCCAGCGCCTGCAACTGGACTGGACGCAACTCTTCGGGCTCCTCGCCGTCGTGGTCGCGATCGTCGCCATCCAGTTGGCCTTGCCCGACGACGTCACCATCGGCCCGACGGAGCTCGTGCCCTTCATCGAACTCGCCGGGATCCCGATCATCCTGTGCCTGACCTTCGTGCCGGCGGCCGGCATCAAGTACGTCCGGTGGGCGATGGGCTTCTTCCTCGGGGTCATCGTCCTCGCGACTGTGATGAACGCCCTGCTCCTCCTTCTGTCGCTGCTGTCTGGCACGAGTGAGTCAGGAGTCGCGCTCCTCTTCGCGGGCTTCGGCGTGCTCATCATCAACGTGCTCAGCTTCGGACTGGTCTACTGGTGGATCGACGGCGGAGGCCCCGGCATCAGACTTGCAGGCGAGGTGACCCACCCCGACTTCCTGTTCCCGCAGCAGGGCATGGAGGGGCAGGAGAAGTGGCATCCGACCCTCATCGACTACCTCTTCACCGCCTACACGAACATCATCGCGTTCAGCCCGACCGACACGATGCCGCTGACGCACCGGGTGAAGGCGCTCTTCACCGTGCAGTCCGCGACCGCCCTGCTGACCATCGTCGTCACCCTGAGCCGGGCGATCAACCTCATCCCTGGCGGTCCGCCGGGCTCCTGATCACGCGGCAGGCAGCCGCCATGCCGAGGTCCCGTGGTCGCGGCCCTCGACGAGGTCGGCTGCGAGCGAGCCGATGAGGGGCGCGAACTTGAAGCCGTGCCCTGAGCAGGGCGAGCACACCACCACGGGACCGCGTCGGTCGAGGATGAAGTGGCTGTCCGGTGTCATGGTGAACAGGCACCGCACGGCACTGACCTGCGACGTGTCCGCGCCTGGGAGCCATCGTTCGGCGTAGTCGACGGCATCGGCCAACGCCTCGGCCGAGATGCCCGTCTGCAGGTCGGGATCGACCTCCTCCTCGGTGTCGAGCCCGAGCTTGACCCCCTCACCCGGTGACTCCAGGCCGTAGGCGCCGTAGGCGAACGTGTGGCCGATCGCGTCGGTGCCCACATGGTGGACGTAGGAGGGGAAGGAGTAGCCGGGGCGAATCGGGAAGTGGACCGGCTGCTGCGCGGTGGCGCGCGTCTCGGGAAGGGGCACGTCGAGGCCGGGGAGCCGGGTCAGCCATGCGCCGGCGGCGACGACGACCGTCTGCGCCTCCCATGCCCCGGCGGGCGTCTCGACCGTGACGCTCGCGTCGGCCACGCGCAGGGCCGTGGCCGGCGTCTCGAAGTACACCTCGGCGCCCTCGGACTGGGCCAGGCGGGTGAGCGCCTCCACCGTGCGGTCAGCGAAGACGCGGCCGCCGTCCGGGGAGTAGATGACCTCCCTGTCGAAGGCCAGGCTCGGCCACCGCTCATGCGCCGCGGCGGACGAGAGCCGTTCGTAGGCCCAGCCGCCGCCGCGGAGAGCGGACTCGATCTCGTCGATCGCGACCGGCTCGCCGTGGTCGAGCTGCCCGGTCTGCTCGAGGAGGACCTCCCCGGCAGTTTCCTCGAGCTCACGCCACATCGGGATCGCCCGGCCGGCAAGGCGCGAGTACAGCGGATCGCGGTAGGCGACGCGGAAGATGCGCGTCGCCCCGTGCGACGACCCGCGGACGTGACCGCGGGAGAACTTCTCGAGCAGCACCACGCTGCGACCGCGCCGGGCCAGGTGCCAGGCAGTGGCCGCCCCCATCGCGCCGGCGCCGACGACGACGGCATCGATCCGGCTCACGAGCCGGTGGGCACCGGACTGGGATTGCGCAGCGCGGCCATGTACTGGTCGATGTCCTGGGAGGTCTGTCCGCTGACGAGGCGGCCGTCGGCCAGGGCCTTGTGGAACTCCGCGAAGTCGGCCTGCACCTGATCGGCGTACTCCACCGAGTACGACGCAATGGCGTCGTCGAAGCGGGTGGAGTTGCCGATGTAGGAGGAGATGGCGATCGCATCGCCGGATCGGGCATGCGCGCGCGCGAGGACATGCCCGCACAGCTCCGCGTAGTTGACCAGGCCCTCGGGACGGAATGACGCGGGGTCGGGGGACCACTTCATGTCGCGCAGCTGTCGCACGTAGTACTGGCGTCCCAGGGCGCCGGACACCCAGCCGAGGAAGGAGTCGCTCGCGGCCTGGATGAGGCGCTGGCCCTCGACGACGCGCTCTCCGGAGTGCGCGTAGTCCGAGGGCCGAGTGTAGGGCTCGAGCACGGACTGCTGGGCCTGCTTGATCTGCAGGACGAGGATGTCGTCGGAGTCACGGCCCACCAAGAGGGCGACCCAGGCGAGCAGGCCCACGCTGCCGACACCGACGACCTTGTGGCCGAGGTCGACCACCTCGTAGCGGCGCAGCAGCGCCCGGCGATCCGGCGCGAGGGTGTCGTAGTAGCCGTCGAGCGCGTCCTTCATCAACTGCCACGCCATCGTGTCCTCGGGGACATGGAGGATGGTGGGCGGATCGTTGATGAAGCGGCGGCGCCCGTCGACGATCTCGGTCATCTTGTTGACGGCGGTCCATACCGTGCGCGCCTGCGCCCGGCTCATCGACTTCGCGAGCATCTTCTCATTGACCTGACGGTCCGCTCCCTTGCTCCACTCCATGATCGACGACGCGTCGACCCGCTCGTACCAGATGTCGATCTCGGGCTTCGCGGCGTACAGAGCCATGGAACGGCGGTATTCCCCGGCCGCCGCCGCGGCGGCCTGAGCCGCGACTCGAGGAGTGAATCCGTTGTCCTGCGCGGCGAGGACAAAGGAGGTGGACAGGCGCTTGACGTCCCACTCGAAGGGGCCGGGGTTGGTCTCATCGAAGTCGTTGAGGTCGAAGACGGGCTTGCGGTCGGGCGCGGCGAACAGACCGAAGTTGGACAGGTGCGCGTCACCGCAGAGCTGGACGTACAGGTCAGTCGACGGCTGGGAGGCCAGGTCGCTGGCCATGATGACCGCGGTCCCCCGATAGAAGGTGAAGGCGGTCGCGCCCATACGCTCGTGGCGCAGCGACAACAGCCCGGGGACGCGGGTCTTCTCCTGCTCCACGAGGAGCTCGATGGGATCGGCCTTCCGCGAGGCGGGGTCCCACTCAGCCTGGGTCTTGCGCGGCACGCGGGCGCGCTCGGCGCGGCCGCGATCGGAGCGCTCGGCGACGGTGGGGTGGGCGTCGAACTGGAGCAGGGGATGGAAGGCCTCGGTCACAAGGGGGGAGCCTACGCCGCGAGAGGGGCCATCGTCGGCCCGGCCGAGGAAAACCCCACCAACTGGCCGCCCACCAACCGCGAAAACCACCCCGAAAACATGGCCCACCGGCGGCCAACCCCACCCCCCACCAACTAGCCGCCCACCGGCCGCGGAAAACCCCCCGAAAGCGCGGCCCACCGGCGGCCAACCCCGCGGGGAGACCGTCCTACGAACTACACCTAGGCGCGCGGGGAGGCGTCGTCAGCCAGGGACTCCGGCGCGACGATGACCGGGGCGGCGAGGTTCGTCGGGTCGAGGGGCACCAGCAGCCGTCGCAGGGTCGTTCGCCACCCTGTCGCCTTCCGCACCGCGGCCTCGACGTTGTCGCTGCTGCGCCAGGCCTCCGCGATCACCGACTCCGGCACGTCGCCGGGACCGTAGAGCGACGGCCCGACCAGCCGGGCGAGCGTGACGACGTTCCAGGCCACATCGTCGGGCAGGTCCGGCGGCGCCGGGGCGTCGAACGCTGGCGCGTACGACAGCGACAGCGGCATCCACGCTTCGGTGAGCAGGAGCCGCATCCAAGTCCACGCTCCCCAGAGGCTCTCGCGCTGCGGACCACCGGGCCGTCGGCCGCTGCCGCGCTGCAGCCAGTTGCGGATCCGGCGTCGCCGCACCGCGACGTACGCGATCCACGCGATGGCCGCGAGGACGAGGACGGCCACGACGGCGAGCGGCCACGGGATGGTGCGGCCCGCGACGACGATCTGGACTCCGGGCTGCTGCTGGGCCTCGTCGATCGCGCTGCCACCCTCGTCCGCGGGGTCGACCGGCGCGGGCACGGGGAGGTTGGACACCTGCTGCGGCGTGAGCGGCCGCACGACGGCCGGGCGCCCCGCCTCACGGTCGCGCGGTGACGGCTGGAACGACACCCAGCCCAGCCCCCCGAGGCGTGCCTCCGCCCAGATGCTCGTCATGCCCGTGGACACCACGCGCGTGTCGTCCTTCGTCGCCTCGTCCAGCGGCCAGCCGATGGCCAGACGCGAAGGGACGCCCCAGGAGCGGGCGACGAGGGCCCAGATGGCGGCGTACTGCTCCTGGAACCCCACGCCCTCGGCGAGGACGCGATTGAGGCCGGCGTACGAGCGATCCAGTGCGCCCAGCGTCGATTGCGGAGCCTCGGAGTAGCGTTCGCCGCGCAGCGTCTGGGACAGCAGCACCAGCCGGTCCCAGGTGCTGTCGCCCGCCTCGTCGGCAACGGAGTTGGCGAGGTCGGCTATCGGGCCGGTGAGCGGAGCCGGCATCGCAACCGCGGGGTCCAGGCCGGGTCGCACCGCGGCGGAGGCGTCGTCGAGCTGCTCCTGGGTGGCGACGGGGACCGTGTAGCGGACGCTGAATCGCTGGTCGATCGGGGAGGACACCGCGGAGACGTTGCCGCTGACGGGGTCGACGCGCGTGGCCACGGCGGACAGGACCTGCTCCACGCGCTGCGGCACCGGCACCCACTGGCCGGGGAAGGCAACCTGCACGTCGATGTCGGTCGCGCCGGGGACCTCACGGTCGATCTCGACATCGGGCTCGGCGGGCACGCTCTCCCCGGAGACGCCGTACGTCGGCGGTTCCACCCACGCGATCCCGTTGTAGGTGCTGAACGTGGCCCAGATGGGCCGGTTCAGCGGCGCCTCCGGCGACGTGTGCACCGTCAGCAGGTCGCGCTGGTCCGGCTCCAGCTGCCAGCTGGTTGCGATAAGGAAGGGGTCCGGCGGGCCCGCGTCGGTGAGCAGGTCGTCGTCCGTGGTGCCGAGCAGGTTGACTCTGTACGGCGTGCCGAGGGCTCCGGCGCCGTTGACCGAGACGGCGTAGGTCGCCAGCGAGGCGACCACGATCGTCGCCACGGCGAGGACCTCCGCCCAGCGCGCCGGGCGAACCGCATCGTCCCCGTTCCACGGGCCGAGCAGGATGAGCAGCAGCGCGATGGACAGCGCGGTGAACGCGGCGAGCACTCCGGACTCGAGGCTGCCGCTCACTCCGGTGACGAGTACGCCGATGACCAGGGCGAGCCCCGGCAGCGCGGCCGCGACGGCCCAGTGGCTGTCGGCGAGCGCCTCGGCGAGCCACGTGCCGACGAGCAATACGGCGGTGAGCAGTGCGCCCAGCCACACGGGCGCCTCGCTGCCCCCGGGGTTGATGAGAGCGCCGAGCAGGATGAGTGCGCCCGCGCTGGCCAGGCCGATCCAGCGGCCGAAGCCCACCGTCATCGCCGTGACGAGGATGACCATGGGGGCGTAGAGCAGGCCCACGAGGCTGCCCTCGACGACGAGGGGGAGCGCGAGTGCGACCAGGAGCGGGGGCAGCGCCGCGACGACCGCGATCCCCCAGCGCTGGCCGGCGGTGCGCACGACGGGCGGGCGGCGCCTGATGGGGCGGTCGGCGTGCTTCACCGGCGCACCACCGTGAGCGCGGGAATGCGGTCCCACCAACCGGTCTCGCCGTTGCCGGCGACGACGAGGGTGCTGGACCGGCTCAGGCGCATGAGCCGGGCATCCGGCCCCGTCGTGACGAGCTCGACGAGGCTCAGCATGTCGAGGACGGCGGTCGCGCGCGTGTTGCCGTGCGAGGCACGCTCGCCGGTCGTCGTCATCACGTCGACATCGAGCCCGGACGATGCGGCCGCGGAGGCCAGCGACGCGGTGAAGTCCACGGTGCTCTCGAACTCGTCGGGCGACACGTACGCGCGGCGGTCGGCGACGAGGACCAGGACGATGCTGGGCCGGCTGATGTCGACGTACTGGCGCATCATGAGCGTGCCGACCTTGGCCGACGAGCGCCAGTGCACGTGCCGGAGCTCGTCGCCGATGACGTACTCACGCAGCGTGGCGAAGGTCTGATTGCCCAACTCGGCGGCGCCGCCGTAGTCGGTGAGGATCGAGGGCAGCGCGGCCATGGAGACACTGCGCACACGCGGAGTGACGAGCAGCGCCACTCCCTCGGCGCGGCCGACCGTGCGACGCAGCAGGCCCCACGGGTCGACGCGCTCGACGACCCAGGGACCCATGGTGAGCGGACCGCGCCGCTCGGTGGGGATGGGCACGTCGGCGCGGATACCGGTGGGCTCCCACACCACGGGCACGGCGGGGATGCCCTCCTGGGTGGACCGCAGGCGCAGGCCTCGACGGTGCGCGCGCCCGGCCTCCACTCTCATGCGCACGCTGACCTCGGAGAGGCGTTCCACGCGCGGGGGGGCGACCGGGGTGACGGCGACTGCGCGCCCGCCGAGGACGAGGAACGCCGCCACCGCGAAGAGCACGAGGGCGGCCGCCGCGAGGCCGAGGAGCTCGGGCAGCCCCAGGACGAACGCGAGGACGACGAGGGCGATCGTCGCGACGATGACGCCCAGGCCGCGTGCCGTGAGCCGGAGGCTCACCCGGCCGGGACCCCGGCGACGACCGACTCGATGACGCCGGCGCGGGCCTCGGGCCCGGCCTCGACGTCGGCGAGCACGATCCGGTGGGCGAGCACCGGGACGGCGAGCCTCTGGATGTCGGCGGGAGCGACGTAGGTACGGCCGTCCATGGCGGCGCTCACCTGGGCGGCGCGCAGGAGCCCCACGCTGCCGCGGGGGCTGGCGCCGAGGCGCACGCCGGGGGCGTTGCGGGTGGCGGCGACGAGGCGGACGACGTACTCCATGACCGGGTGCTCCACGTGCACCCCACGGGCCATGGCGATCATGCGGCGGATGTCGTCGGCGTTGCCGATCGCCTCGAGTTCGTCGACGCGCAGCCCCTTGTGGCTGTTGGCGAGCACGCGGACCTCGGCCGCCAGATCGGGGTAGCCGATCGACACGGACATGAGGAAGCGGTCGAGCTGGGCCTCGGGCAGCGGGAAGGTGCCGTCCATCTCGATGGGGTTCTGCGTGGCGAGGACGAGGAACGGCTGCGGCACGACGTGGGTGATGCCGTCGACGGTGACGGTGCGCTCTTCCATCACTTCCAGGAGGGCCGACTGGGTGCGCGGCGATGCGCGGTTGATCTCGTCGGCGAGCACGACGTGGGCGAAGACCGGGCCGGGGTGGAACTCGAAGGAGCTGGACCCCTGGTGGAACACCGAGACGCCGGTGACGTCGCTGGGCAGCAGGTCGGGGGTGAACTGGATGCGGTGCCATGACATGCCGAGGGTGGCCGCGATGCTGCGGGCCAGGGAGGTCTTGCCGACGCCGGGGACGTCCTCGAGGAGCAGGTGGCCCTCCGCGAGAAGGCAGGTGATGGCGAGGGCGATCACGTCACGCTTGCCCTGGATGAAGCGGGCGACGTTGTCGACGATGGCCTCGGCGTTCACCTGGAAGCGGCGGGCGTCGTCCTGGGAGAGGGGCGTCGTCATGGCCGTCACCCTACGGGAGCACGAGGGGGCGTTCGCCGATTCGGGACTTTGGTCCTTCGGGACCGGGCCAGGGTCCCCTGCGGCGGACCTGGGACACGGTGCATGCTGGTGGCGTGGCGCATCCCGTGCTCGTGGGCTACGACGGTTCCGACCATGCGAAGGCCGCGGTCGAGTGGGCCGCGGCCGAGGCCGCGTCCCGAGGGACAGGTCTCACGCTGATGTCGGCGTTCGTGCCGCCGACGAGCGGCGCGGCATTCGGGTATGGCGCGTTCCTCTCCCCCGACGCGATGGAGGACATCGTCGACCGTGCGCGCACCGCGCTCGCCAAGGAGGGCGAGGAGATCGTGCGGCGCTACCCCGGCCTGGACGTGACATCGGATGTCATGGTGGCCAGCCCCGCGTCGGCCCTGGTGGACGCGAGCGAGGATGCCTGCCTCACTGTCGTGGGCAGCCGCGGGCTCGGCGGTTTCCGCGGGCTCGTCCTGGGCTCGGTCGGGATCCAGGTGGCAACCCACGCGCACAGCCCGGTCGTCGTGGTGCGCAAGCCGCCGGACCCTGATGCCCAGGTCGTGGTCGTCGGCATCGATGGATCGCCCCTGTCGCTGAAGGCCCTCGCCTTCGCCTTCGACATCGCCAGCCGCCGCGGCTGGGGGCTGCGGCTGGTGCACGCGTGGGAGATCCCTTCGTATGACGTGCTCGCCGCTCCGTCAGGGCCGCCGCCGCTGGAGGTCGACTCCTACGCCGAGGTCGAGGATCGCGTCAATGCCGAGGCCCTGGCCGGCTTCCCGGATGCCGCCCCTGACGTTCCCGTCGAGGAGGTGACCGTGCGCGGTCCCGCAGCGCGGGCGATCCTGGACAACTGCGACGACGCGGCGCTCGTCGTGCTCGGCAGCCACGGCCGCGGGGAGTTCCTCGGGGCGCTCCTGGGGTCCGTGAGCCAGGGGGTGCTGCACCGGGCCGATGTCCCCATCGCCGTGGTCGGAGGCCGGCCGTGACCGAGACGCACGCGGCTCCGCGCTCCGCGCTGGTCGGCGGGATGCGGCATACGCCCGTGGTCACGATCACCCCGACGGACTCGCTGTGGGACGCGTGGCACGTCATGTTCGTGTCCGGCCTGCGCCACCTCGTCGTCGTCGGGGAGGACGGGGTGCCGCTGGGCGTGCTGAGCGATCGCTCGGTCCTCACCGACCTGCCCCTCACCGAGGAGCGCCTCAGCCACCGGATGGTGGGGGACGTGATGTCGCATCCGGGCACCGTCTGCTCGCGCGACAGCGCCTACGACGCCGCCGGCCTGATGACGCGGCACGCGGTGGACGCGCTGCCCGTGACCGACGACAGCGGTCGCCTCACCGGGCTCATCACCGCCTCCGACCTCGCCGCGTGGGTCGCCTCCTCCTGATCCCGGGCTCGACACGCGCCACCCCCCTCCCCTCCCCCCTGCGATAGCCGCCGACCAGCCTCGATTTCCGCCCCCAAAGCGCGGCCCACCGGCGGCCAACCTGTCGGCCGGCGGCCCCCGATAGCGTTGGCCCGTGGCTGATCGGACCCAGGACCGACTCGGGTGGGTGG
>JAPOJD010000107.1 GCA_029978585.1 Actinomycetota bacterium | reverse complement strand
CCCCCCCGGCGCCCCCCCCTTCTTCTTTTTTTGGTGGGGGGGGGGGTGGCCCCCCCCCCCCGGGGCGGGCCGCCCCCCCCCCCCGCCACTCAACGCACTGTGGGCCGGTCCCGAAGGACCGGCCCACAGTGGTGAAGGGGTGCTAGACGCCGGCCGCCTGGGCGACCGCCCGCTTGGTGAGCACCTTGGCGAGGTGCTCGCGGAACTCCGCCGACGCGTGCAGATCGCTGGTCGGACGCGTGCCGTCGGCGGCATTCGCCGCAGCAGCGGCGATCGCATCCGTCGTCGCCGCTGCGCCGGCGAGGGCGGCCTCGACGCTGCTGGCGCGCACGGGGGAGGGCCCCATGTTGGTCAGCGCGACGCGTGCCTCGGTGATGGTGCCGTTCTGCCGCTTCACCGCGGCAGCGACGCCGACAGTGGCCCAGGCTTGAGCCGTGCGGTTGAACTTCTCGTAGTGGGTGCTCCACCCGTCGCCCAGCTTCGGCACCTTGACCGCGACGAGGAGCTCGTCGGGGGCGAGGGCGCTGGTGAAGTAGTCGACGAAGAAGTCCTTCGCCGCGATCTCGCGGGTGCCGTTGGGGCCCTTCGCGACCATCGTCGCGTCGAGTGCGAGCGCGACTGTCGGCAGGTCCCCCGCGGGATCGGCGTGCGCAAGCGAGCCGCCCAGGGTCCCGCGGTGGCGGATCGCCGGGTCGGCGACCGTTGCCGCGGCCTGCGACAGCAGTGACGCATGCTGCTGGATCATCGGGTCGTTCGCGACCTCGTGATGGGTAGTGTTGGCGCCGATGACGAGATGGTCGCCGCCATCGGACACCCCCTTCATCTCCGCGATGGACCCGACGTCGACCAGCGTCGACGGAGCGGCCAGGCGCAGCCGGAGGACCGGCATGAGCGACTGGCCCACCGAGATGACCTTGCCGTCATCGCCCGCGGCGCTGATTGCTGCGATGGCCTCGTCAACCGACGAGGGCCGCACGTAGTCGAATGCGACGGGGATCACTCCGCACCTCCCTTGGCCGTCTGGATCGCTCTCCACACGTTCTCCGGCGTCGCGGGCATCTTTACGTCGGTGACGCCCATGGGCCGCAGCGCGTCGACGATGGCGTTGATGACCGCCGGGGTGGAGGCGATGGCGCCTGCCTCACCGACGCCCTTGGTGCCGAGCGGGTTCGTTGTCGACGGGGTCACGGTCTGCCCGGTGATGAAGCTGGGCAGGTCCGCGGCGCTCGGGATCAGGTAGTCCGCCAGGCTGGCCGTGAGGATGTTGCCGTCCTTGTCGTACTCCACCCCCTCGTACAGCGCCTGGCCGATGCCGCAGGCGAGTCCGCCGTGCACCTGGCCCTCGACGATGAGCGGGTTGACCTGGATGCCGACGTCGTCGATGGCGACGTAGGAACGCAGGGTCACCTTGCCCGTCTCGGTGTCGACCTCCGCGGCGCACAGGTGGGTGCCGTGCGGGTAGGAGAAGTCATCAGGGTCGACGGTCGCCTCCGCCTGCAGCGTGGGCTCCACGCCGTCGGGGAGGTTGTGAGCGCTGAACGCCTCAAAGGCCACGGCGGCGAGAGGCTGAGCCTTCGCCGGGTCGCCCTTGACACGGAACTCGCCCTGGATGAACTCCAGGTCGTCGCCCGAGCACTCGAGCTGGTGGGCCGCGATGACGCGGGCCTTCTCGATGAGTCGCTCGGCCGCCTTCTTGATGGCCTGTCCGCCGACCGCGAGCGAGCGCGAGCCGTAGGTGTCCATGCCGTACGGCGCGCGTCCGGTGTCACCGTGCACGACCTCGATGTCGTCGACGGGAACGCCGAGGATGCTCGAGGCGATCTGGCTCCACGCGGTCTCGTGTCCCTGGCCGTGCGGCGAGGTGCCGGTGATGAGCTCGATCTTGCCGGTGGGCAGGGCGCGGATCGTGCAGTGCTCCCAGCCGCCGGCGACGTACTTCAGGGCGCCCAGCGTCCGCGACGGCGCCAGGCCGCACATCTCGGTGAAGGTGGAGATGCCGAGGCCCAGCTGCACCGGATCTCCCGATGCACGCCGCTGCTCCTGCTCGGCGCGCAGGGCGTCGTAGCCGAAGGCCTCCAGCGCCTTCGCGATCGCCGCCTCGTAGTTGCCGGTGTCGTAGGTGAGGCCCGCCACCGTGGTGTAGGGGAACTCCTCGTGCTTGATCCAGTTCATCTCGCGGAGCTTCATCGGATCCATGCCCAACTCGGCTGCCATCTCGTCGATGATGCGCTCGATGGCGAACGTCGCCTCAGGACGGCCAGCGCCACGGATGGCGTCGGTCGGCGTGGTGTTGGTGAAGACGCCGACGCAGTTGAACTCGTACGCCGGCATCTTGTAGATCGCCGGGTACATGAACATGCCCAGCAGCGGGATGCCCGGGGTGATGATCTGCAGGTAGGCACCCATGTTGGCGATGAGGTCGACCTTCATCCCGATGAGCTTGCCGTCCTTGGTGGCGGCGAGCTGGATGTCCTGGATCTGGTCGCGACCATGGTGAGAGGCGACCATGTCCTCGCTGCGGGTCTCCACCCACTTGACCGGGCGGCCGAGCTTGCGGGCGATCTGGACGGCGAGGACTTCCTCGCGGTACAGCTGCAACTTGCCGCCGAATCCGCCGCCGACGTCGGGGGCGACGACGCGCAGGCCGTTCTCCGGCAGGCCGGTCACCAGCGAGAGGAGCACGCGGAGCACGTGCGGGATCTGCGTGGCAGACCAGATGGTCATCTCGTTGCTCATGCCCATGGGCGATGCCACGACGGCGCGAGGCTCCATGAAGCCGGCGATGATGCGCTGGTTGATGAAGCGACGCTTGACGACGACCGCGTCGTCGCCAGCGGCCGCGACGGCTGCTTCGAACGAACCGTCGCCGGTCGGCTTGAGCGGGAACTCGTAGCAGACGTTTGACCCGTGGCTGCCGTCGGCAGCGGCGTGGACGGCAACAGAGCCGTGCTTCATCGCCGCTTCCATGTCGATCACCGCGGGCAGCGGCTCGTAGTCCACCTCGATGGCGTCGAGGGCGTCCGCCGCGGCGTACTTGTCGCTCGCGAGGACGACGGCGACGACGTCGCCCACATGGCGCACCTTGTCGACCGCGAGGGCGGGGAACGCCGGCATCTGGATGTCGTCGGTCACCGGCCACACACACGGGATGCTGCCGTTGAGGTCGCCGAGCTCGGCTGCTCCGAAGGCCGCGACGACATGCGGACGACTCAGAGCCGGGGTGACGTCGAGGCGGGCGATCTTGGCGTGCGCCATAGGGCTGCGGAGGATGGCCATGTGCAGCGTGCCGGGAAGCTGGATGTTGTCGGTCCAGTTGGTCTGCCCGTGGAGGAGGCGCGCGTCCTCCTTGCGCCGGAGCGGACGGCCCATCGCATTGGCGTTGGCCGTGGTCATGGTGTCGGTCACTTCGATCCTCCCATCAACTCAGAGGCGTACTGAACCGACTTCACGATGTTGTGGTAGCCGGTGCAACGGCACAGGTTGCCCTCGAGGCCCTCGCGGATCTCCGACTCGGATGGGCTCGGGTTCTCGTTGAGCAGGTCGACGGTGGCCATCACCATGCCGGGCGTGCAGTAGCCGCACTGCAGGCCGTGGCACTCCTTGAAAGCTTCCTGCACGGGGTGCCACTTGTGCTCGCCCTCGGCGAGGCCCTGGACCGTGAGGACGGTGCGTCCGTCGGCCTGGACAGCGAGCACGCTGCAGGACTTCACGCTCTGGCCGTCGAGGAGCACGGTGCAGGCACCGCAGTTGGAGGTGTCGCAGCCGACGACGGTGCCCACGCGGCCGATGTCCTCCCGGAGGAAATGTACGAGCAGACGGCGAGGTTCCACTTCGGCGTCGTACACCGCGCCGTCGACGGTGACGCTGATGGGTACGTGGGTCATGTCTCTCCCGGATTCGTGCTGGCGCCCCGACGAAACGCCCCCGCGGTCGGCGGGTCCTCCTGACGCTAGGGGAAACGAGGCGGCCTCGGAGGCGTTTCGCTGCAATCCCGGCCCGGGGTGGACCCGTCCAGTAGCGTCGGAGCGCAGGCCGCCGATCCGGGGCGGCCCGGACCTCGGAGGCCCCATGTCCACGACCCCGCCCCCGCCCCCGCCGCCGGGAACCCCGCCCCCACCGCCCCCCGGGGGGATGCCTCCGCCTCCTCCGCCACCTCCGCCCCCGCCGGGGATGCCGCCCCCGCCGCCTCCGCCTCCGTACTCCGGTCCCACGGGAGGAGGAGCCCCGGAGAACGGCCTCGGGTTGGCCTCGATGATCCTGGGGATCATCGGCCTGGTGCTCATGTGCGCCTACGGCGCCGGGATCATCTTCGCGATCATCGCGATCGTGCTGGGCAAGATGGGGATGAACAAGGTGGCGCAGGGCCGGGCCAACAACCCCGGCATGGCCAAGGCCGGCTTCATCATGGGCATCATCGGCACCGTGATCGGTGTTCTCTTCCTGCTGTTCCTGATCTTCGTGATCGTCCTCGGCGTCCTGTCCGAGGGGTCGTCGACAACCTTCAACTGACGGCGCGTCACGGCTGACCGCACGGCGCTTGTGGGTGTCGGCGTCGTACTGTGGCGGGCGTGGACGACAAGGCGACCCCGGAGGGGGTGGCGGCCGCCGGGGAGACTGCGGCCGACGAGGTAGCGCCCCAGGTGGCTCCGGCAGAGGCTGCGCCTGTGCCCGAGCCTGCGGGGGAGGAGTCTGTGCCTGCGGCTGAGGAGTCTGCGCCTGCGGCCGAGGAGTCTGCGCCTGCGGTGGAATCTTCCGCGGAAGATGCCGCTGAGCCGGTCGCGGGGAGCGAGCCCGCACCCGCGGAGGGGGAGTCTGCGCCTGCGGGGGAGGAGTCTGCGCCTGCGGCGGAATCTTCCGCGGAAGATTCGGCTGAGTCGGTCGCCGGGAGCGAGCCCGAGCCTGCGGCGGGGGAGGAGTCTTCGCCTGCGGGGGAGGAGTCTGCGCCTGCGGCAGAGGAATCTGCGCCTCCGGTCCCCACCAGCCGACCCAACGCAAGCGCCATCGCGGCGCTGGTCTTCGCGGTCCTGGGACTCATCGGGATTCTCCCCATCATCGGCAGTGTGCTCGCGGTGATCCTTGGCCGCGTCGGGATGCGGGAGGCCGCGCGCGGAGCCGAGGCGCCTCCCGGCACGGTCGCGACCCGCGGGGGACGCGGCATGGCCATTGCGGCGTTCACCATCGGCGTGCTCACGCTCACCGTCATCGCCGTCGCCACGGCGGCCCTGGCGGTGTGGGCGTACCTGGCCTAGCCAAACCCCGCGTTAGCCGCCCACCAGCCGCGATTTGGGCGCTGGAAACGCGGCCCGCGGGCGGCCAACGCGGGAAGGTCCGCTCTGCGGCGCTACTCCCACTCAATGGTCCCGGGCGGCTTGCTCGTCACGTCGAGCACCACCCGGTTCACGTCGCGCACCTCATTGGTGATCCGTGTAGAGATCCGCGCGATGACGTCGTACGGCAGCCGCGACCAGTCTGCGGTCATCGCGTCCTCGCTCGACACCGGTCTCAGCACGATGGGGTGACCGTAGGTCCGGCCGTCGCCCTGCACTCCCACCGACCGGACATCGGCGAGGAGGACGACGGGGAACTGCCAGACCTCGCGATCAAGGCCCGACGACGTCAGTTCCTCCCGGGCGATCGCGTCGGCGGCACGCAGGATGCGCAGCCGGTCCTCGTCGACGGCCCCGACGATGCGGATGGCCAGACCTGGGCCGGGGAAGGGATGCCGCCACACGATCTCCGGTGGCAGTCCCAGTTCGAGACCCACCTGCCGCACCTCGTCCTTGAACAGGGTCCGCAGAGGCTCGACAAGGGTGAAGGCGAGGTCGTCGGGAAGCCCTCCGACGTTGTGGTGGCTCTTGATGTTGGCTGTGCCGCTGCCTCCACCGGACTCCACGACGTCGGGATACAGAGTCCCCTGGACGAGGAAGTCGATCGAACGTCCCTCCGCGCCTGCCTGGGCGACGATCTCGCGGGCAGCGTCCTCGAACACCCGGATGAACTCTCGGCCGATGATCTTGCGCTTGGTCTCGGGGTCGTCCACGCCGGCGAGAGCACTCAGGAAGCGCTCCTGCGCGTCGACGACGACCAGACGCACGCCGGTCGCGGCCACGAAGTCGCGCTCGACCTGCTCTGCCTCACCCGCGCGCAACAGGCCGTGGTCGACGAACACGCAGGTGAGCTGATCCCCGACTGCGCGCTGCACCAGCGCCGCGGCAACCGCTGAATCCACGCCTCCCGACAGTCCGCAGATCACCAGGCCGTCGCCCACCTGCTCGCGGATGCGGCGTACCTGCTCCTCGATCACGCCCTCCGTCGTCCAGTCCCGGGGGCAACCGGCGATCCGGGTCAGGAAGTTCTCCAGCACCTGCTGTCCGTGCTCGGAGTGGAGAACTTCGGGGTGGTACTGCACCCCGGCGAGCCGGCGTTCGGCGTCCTCCATTGCGGCGACGGGCGCACCTTCAGTGTGCGCGCTCACCGCGAACCCGGCCGGTGCCGAGGTCACGGAGTCGCCGTGGGACATCCACACCGACTGGCGGGTCGGGGTGCCGGCAAACAGTTTCGATTCGGGCGCGGTCACGTCGAGGAGGGTCCCGCCGAACTCGCTGAGCCCGGTGCGCTCGACGCTCCCGCCCAGCGCCTGGGCCATCGCCTGGAACCCGTAGCAGATGCCGAACACGGGAACGCCCGCCGTGAAGAGTCCGGGGTCGACCGCCGGTGCGCCTTCGGCGTACACGCTCGCCGGGCCGCCGGACAGCACTATCGCGGCCGGCTCGCGCGCCAGCATGTCCGCGACGCTCATGGTGTGCGGGACGATCTCGGAGTAGACATGAGCCTCGCGCACCCGCCGGGCGATGAGTTGCGCGTACTGGGCGCCGAAGTCGACGACGAGAACGGGCCGTGGCTCGACGCTCATGCCGGGAGCGTAGTCAGCGGCGCTGCGCGCCGGGGGAAAGCCCCGCCCGATAGGGTTTTGGCGTGGAATTCGTCTACAACGTCCTTCTCGTCCTGCACTTCATCGGCCTCGCCAGCCTGCTGGGCGGCTTCCTTGTCCAGATGCGGTCCGAGGACAAGGGCGTCAACCCCGCGATGCTTCACGGAGCGCTGACCCAGCTGGTCACGGGCCTCCTCATGATGGGCATCCTGGAGGCGGGGCTGCTGCCCGACGAGACGGCCAACGTCACGAAGCTCACGGTGAAGCTCCTCGTCGTGATCGTCATCACCGTGCTCGCCTTCATCGGCCGCCGGCGTACGCCGCCCCAGGTCGCCCTGTGGGCCTCCATCGGCGCGCTGACCCTCGTCAACGTCCTCATCGCGGTGTTCTGGGCCTAGCCCTTCACTGCGTTGAGTGGCGGGCGGGGGGGTGGCGCGCCCGGGGCTGGGGGGGGCCCCACGCCACCCACCCCGGTAGGGGGGGGGGG